>JAUHWP010000042.1 GCA_030424645.1 Alphaproteobacteria bacterium | reverse complement strand
CATACCGGGATTGTCGAAGTCATCCATCTCCATGGACTGGGTCTGATCCGACCGGAACCGCCAGCCCGACAACACCTCGTCGAACGTATCCGACAGATGTTCCGGCGCCGCCGTCTTGGTCACGATCTCGATATCGCCATTGATGATAAGTTCAGCGTTTTCATCGGCCGTGGCCGCCCCTGCCCCGATGAACGAAGCAGCGGCCAATGCTGTAATGCCGTGAAGTCTTTTCATTATTGTTTCTCCTCCCTTGCGCCAAACTCAGCCAAGTGCGATCGGCTTGGTCTCTTCATAGACATCGCCATCGTCGTCATACCAGGTGAATTTGAACTCGCCTGCCTCGTCAACCTTGGCGTCGAATTCAAAATACGGGTTGGTCGAGATCGCGGGTTCCAGCGTCACGTCAATGACCATCTTGCCGTTCAGCTCGCAGGTGAACCGGTTGATGATCGAGCGCGGGATCAGGTTGCCGTCGCCGTCTTTGCGTTGGCCCGATTCCATCTTGTGGCTGATCAGGGTTTTCAGCGTCACAACCTCACCGGCACTTGCCGATTTCGGGACTTTCACGCGGGGTTTTACACCTTGTGCCATGTTCTCAAGCTCCTCTGATTAGCCGCCGCAGCCGCCGATGGTGACTTTTACGGTCGATGACGCTTTCACGAAGCTGCCATCGGGCATCTTAGCAATGGCGATCACGTCCTGCGTGCCCGCCAGCCGCATCCGGGTCGAGGCCGCCTGGCTGCCGGCCGCTTCGCCGAAATTGAACTGCGCCACACCGGGGGTCGGGTTGCCGGCGGCCAGCACGATAACGCTTTCCGCACCGGGCGCGTCCACCGAAATCGGGACGGTGTTGCCGTTCTCGGCGATTTCCGGCGCCGTCAGGGTGATCCCGCCCTCGCCCATCTCGGCACCGCCGGTAAAGGCGGCAATCGCGTCATCCGCAGCAGCAGCGGCGCGCATTGGCAGCATGGCAACGGCGGTCGCGCCGAGACCGAGTGCCAGAGCTTCACGTCGTGTGAATTTCATCTGTGTCTCCTGTAGATAGGTTAGGCCAATCAGCGCGCTTATTGCAGCGTCATCAGATAGGCGACAACATCTTCGATCTGCTGTGCCGACAGCAGCGGTTCGACTTCGCCCTCGTAAGCCTTGCCGGTATAGGCCTTGCCCAGACGGATGAACCCGTCCGTCTTGTAGAAAGACGGCATCATCGAATCCTCGAACATCATCTTGGCGTTGGCCACGATGCCGCGCAGTTCCGCTTCGCTCCAGCGGTCACCGGCACCATCGAGCAACGGCCCCACTTCGCCGTGGAACGGCACGTCAGCCAGATCAGAGATTTCGTGGCAGGCAACGCAATTGCCCAGTGATTTTGACGATATGACCTTGGCGCCTTCCGTCGGGTTGCCTGCGACCCCCGTCAAAGACTGGGCGATCGCCCCGTCTTCGAACATGACATCCGCAGGCGCAACCGTTTCGGCATTTGCCATTCCAAGCCCAGCAAGCAGGGCGACAAGCGTGATCGTTGTCCGCTTCATATTACCTCCCATGACCGTTGTGTGCACAACTGTGTGCTAACGTAACACGCTAAGTAATTTCCGCAACATCAAATTCTAATTTTTGAATTTCTTTGCTGCGCGGGGCCTTGCGCCCGTGCCTTTGCCGTGCCCCGTGACGGGCGACGACCGCCGGAAAACAACGCGAATCCGCGGTGCCGATCAGCGCCCTAACCGAGGTTTCCAAACCATGGCATCCAGTCCAGCATGAACTGTCCGATGGCATTCACGCTGTTGGTGACGATCAGAATCGCAAAGACGATCAGCATGACGCCCATGGTGCGTTCGACCCATGGCAGGTATTTGCGATTGCGCCCGGCCCAGGCCAGGAACGGGCGCGCAAACAGGGCAGCAATCACGAAAGGCGTGGTCATCGCCAGACCATAGACCGCCAGGAGCACCGCCCCGCGCCACAAATCCCCCATCCCCGAGGCGATCATCAGGATCGAGGCCAGCGCCGGCCCCACGCAGGGTGTCCAGCCAAACCCGAAGGCCAATCCCATGAGATACGCCCCGATCAGGGTGCTTGGGGCGGCGCTGCTTTCCAGCCGCGCCTCGCGATACAGGAACGGGATCTTCACGATGCCAAGGAAATGCAGACCGAACGCCAGAAGAATCACCGCCCCGATATAGCTGAGCGGTTCCTTGTAGCGCGCGAAGGCCGATCCAAGCGCGGTGGCGCCAAGCCCCAGCAGGATGAAGATCGTCGTCACCCCCAGCGCAAAGGCAATCGCCGAAATCACCAACCGACGTTGCGCGCCCTGGCTGATCTTGCCCTCGCCCGTCAGTTCGTTCATCGAGATACCGGCCATGTAACACAGGTAAAACGGCACCATCGGCAGGATGCAGGGCGTGAAGAAGGACAGCAACCCGGCAAGGGCTGCACCGGCAAATGAAATGTCGAGCATGACCGTTCCTTGAAATCAAAACATATTCAAATTAGTTATTGTATCGAAGTAAGGTCAACCTTTTCCAAACGCGGGACCCCGACCATGTCACTTGTTCGTGCTGTTTTGGCAGCCATCTTTCTGGGCCTGTTCGCCCTGCCCGCCGTGGCGGCCGAGCTTGTCATGGTCGAAGAACCGGGCTGCCCGTGGTGCGCCAAGTGGGAACGCGAGCTTGGGGCGATCTATCCCAAGACCCCCGAAGGTCGGTTCGCGCCGTTGCGCAAGGTGCAGCTGCACGATCTGCGCCAAACCGGCGGCCCGGCCAGCCTGGGCATCGCGCTGGAACGGCCGGTCGTGTTCACACCAACCTTCCTGTTGATGGAGGACGGGGTGGAACTGGCGCGTATCCAGGGCTATCCGGGTGAAGATTTCTTCTGGGGCCTGCTGGAAAGGATCTTGCTGGAAACAACCGACTATCCTGCCCCCGGCACGGCCCCGGCGCAGGTGGCCAACTGACCCGCCCGGCGGGCGGTGTGGCGGGGTCATGTTCCCATGTGCCCGCGCAACCACGGGTCACCGGCGGTTTGGGCGGTCAGATTGCAAAAACCGCGATACGTCTATATGACAACAAAAAGCGGTATCAACGAAGAGGACACCAACATGGCATTGCCTGTCATCCGCGAGGACATGACGAGCGACGAGCTGGACAAGATGATGACCAGCGCCTGCGACGCCTCTACCCTTCTGAAGGCGATCAGCCATGAAGGGCGGCTGATGATCCTGTGCCATCTTGTCACCGGCGAAAAATCCGTGACCGAGCTGGAGCACCTGCTGCACGCAAGGCAGGCCGCGGTATCCCAACAACTGGCCCGTCTGCGCCTGGAAGGTCTTGTGACCCCACGCCGCGACGGCAAGACGATCTATTATTCGCTGACCGATGAGCGCCCGCGGCGGATCCTTGAAGTGATCTATGAGCTGTTCTGTTCGGTCGGTGACACGTCGGAAACGAAAAAAGCCGCCGAGTGATCGTGGCCCCCGCTTCAATACGCAAAAAAACATGTGGACGCTGCGTCGGCATCGGGGGATGATGCGGGCGGTTTTCGCCGCTGACCATACGGCAGCGGATCACTTCCCCGTCCGGGATACAGGAGCATTCACCCATGTTCGACTGGATCAGTGACGCCAATCTGACTGCGCTTATCGGCCTTGTTGGTGGCCTGATGCTGGGGTTGTCGGCCCGGCTGGGTCGGTTTTGCACGCTGGGCGCCATCGAAGACGCGCTTTACGCCGGGTCGTCGCTGCGGTTGCGGATGTGGGGCATTGCCATCGGCGTCGCCATGATCGGCACCCATATGCTGATCGGCGCGGGCGTCCTTCCCATGGCGGACGCGATCTATCTGCAACTGAACTGGAACCCGTTGGCCTCCATCATCGGGGGCTTGCTGTTCGGCTATGGCATGGCCCTGTCCGGCAATTGCGGTTTCGGCGCGCTGGCCCGGTTGGGCGGCGGCGATTTGCGTGCCTTCGTGATTGTCATGGTCATGGGCCTTGCCGCCTATGTCGCCATCTCGGGGCCGCTGGCCCGGTTGCGGGTGACGGTCTTCCCGGAAACACCGGCAGAACCTGACGCCCTGCCTTCGATCGCGGCGTGGCTGGACCCGGTGCTGGGGGTGTCCACCCCAATGATCGGCATGATCGCCGGGATCATCCTGGTCCTCGCCATGTTCACCAGCAAAGAGATGCGACAAGCCCCGCTGACAGCCTTCTGGGCGGTCGTGGCAGGTTTGGCGGTGGTGATCGGATGGGGTGGCACGGCCTGGGTTTTTGCCAACGGATTCTCGGCCATTCCGGTCGAAAGCCACACGTTCTCGGCCCCGCTGGGTGACACGCTGATCTATCTCATGACCTCGTCCGGGTCCGACATGAATTTCGGTGTCGGCAGCGTGGCAGGCGTTCTGGCCGGTGCGTTCATCGGGAGCCTGTTCAAGGGACATTTCCGGTGGGAAGCCTGCGAAGACCCGCGCGAGCTGAAACGACAGATGGGCGGCGCGGCCATCATGGGGTTCGGGGCCGTCATCGCCTTCGGCTGTTCCATCGGCCAAGGCCTGTCGGCCTTCGCCATCCTGTATTACGGCGCACCGGTGACATTTCTTGCCATCGTCGCCGGCGCGGCGCTGGGTCTGAGACAACTGATCTCGGGCTTCGCGGTGGCCGAGTGATCCGCGCGCGATGAAAATCCCTGCCAGCCGACCCGCTTCGCCGCATTCGCTCTTTTCACTTTTCAACCCGCAAGTTAGGGTCCGCCCCTGAAAAGACCCGGTTGCCCACAATCGGACGTAAAGGAAGACAGGAAACCTCAGGGTCATGACCAACTTCACGCCAAGCCCGGATCACGCTGCCGCCTTTCGTGCCGCCCTTGGCCTGTTCACCACCGGCGTGACGGTCGTGACCACCCGGTCGGTGCGCGGCCCGCTGGCCATGACGGCGAACAGCTTCACCTCGGTCTCGCTCGATCCGCCCCTGATTCTGTGGTGCCCGGCCAAGGTGTCGGCCCGCCATGACGCCTTTGTCAGCGCCGATCATTTCGCGATCCACCTGCTGTGCGACGACCAGATCGACATGGCGCGGCGGTTTGCACGCCAGGGCGAAGATTTTGCCGATCTTGCATGTCGCGAAGACTTCCACGGCGTTCCGGTGATCGAGCCGTGCCTGGCCCGGTTCGACTGCACGACGGAACAGATCGTCGCGGGTGGGGATCATTCAATCGTGCTGGGGCGGGTGCACCGGGTTACGGTCCATGACGGGCGCCCGCTGACCTTTCACGCCGGTCGGTTCGGTGGATTTGACGGCAAAGACAGCTGACGCGTCAGGGCATCATGATCTGCGCGCGCTCATAGCTTGTCATCGCCTCGGTCCCGTCGTCATAGACAAGGCGCACAGACACCAGGTCGATTGATTTCAGGTCAAACGCCACATAGGGCAGCTTGTCTTCAACCTTGATCGCGTTGGGTTGCGGCTCGCCCTCATAGCAGGGTTCCGCGTCGAACCGTGCCTCGCCCCCGCCGTTCAGGGAATAGTTTATCTGCTCCAGCCCGCAGCGCCATGCCAGCAGATGCGTGAAATACAACAAATCCTGGCCTTCATATTCGCGCACCGCAACCCAGCTGTCCTTGGTGGCGTCAAGTATCGGGCGCACCTCATCCGCGGTGGTGAAATTCTGTGCCACCAGTGGCCCGGCACCCCCCGCCAGAACGACTGCCGCGATCAATGTTCTCAACATGCCCAACTCCTTCACGATCAACATTATAAACAAATCTTTACAATGAGATGCACAGGCAACCCGACGTGCTGCCCGACCAAACGAAACCGCTTGGTCTCTGAAACGCTTTCAGACTCGCCCCCATCCCGACTATACTGCCCGAAATAAAAAGAGCAGGCAAAGCACTGATGAACACCGCCCCCCGGAAATCGGCGAAATCACGCCCTGATTTCAACATCGTCATCGTCGCGCAGGTCGGCAGGCTGTCTTACGAGGCGGTGCTGTTCGCCGCGACCCTGCGCCAGAGCGACCCTGATTTTAGGGGTCGCCTGTTTGTTGCCGAACCTCAGCCATCGGACCGCTGGCCGAACGATCCCCGCATCAAGCCCCATATCCGTGACGCGCTGGATGCCCTCGGGGCCGAAATCATCCCGTTCGAAAACCATCATTTCGGCCACAGCTATCCCAACGGCAACAAGATCGAAGCGCTTCTGGCCCTGCCCGAAGGGGAACCGTTCGTGTTCTTCGACACCGACACGGTGATCACCGGGAAACTGTCCGACATGGCGTTTGACTTCGACCGCCCATCGGCGTCGATGAAGCGCGAGGATACATGGCCGAAGATCGAGCTTTATGGCCCTGGCTATGGCGAGACCTGGAAATCGCTTTACGACAAGTTCGGCCTTGATTACGCGGCGTCGCTGGATCTGGATCAGCCCGATGAATACTGGCAGCGCTATATGTATTTCAACGCGGGCTGGTTCTTTGGCGCCTGCCCGCGCGCCTTCGGGCAGCGGTTTCTGGATTATGCGCTGGCCATCCGCGATGACCGGCCCGAGGCACTGGTGTGCCAGGAGCTTTTCCCATGGCTGGACCAGATCGCGCTGCCGCTGGTCGTTTCAAGTTTCGGCGGCGGTCGCCCGGGGCCGGAACTGGACGGGCTGGACGGAAATGTCACTTGTCACTGGCGCGTGTTGCCGCTGGCCTATGCGCGTGAAAGCGACCACGTGATCGACGTGATCGAAACCGCGACCGCCCCCAACAAGGTCAAGAAAATTCTGAAAGAATACGACCCGATGAAGCGGATGATCTATCAGGGGCGCGGCCAGAAAGTGCGCGCGCTGTTCGACCGCGACGCCCTGCCCCGTCGTGAACAGAAAATCCGCAACCAGATCAAGCGGGAAGGCTTCTGGATGCGGTAAAGCAAAAGGCGCACCGTTTCCGATGCGCCTTCTGTGTCTGCTAGGATTGGCCCAAAGGGCCGACCCTTTATGCCAGAGCGATGTTCGTCGCGCTTTCGCGGCCGTCACGGCCGGGCTCGATGTCGAAAGTCACTTTCTGGTCGTCGGCCAGACCGGTCAGGCCTGCGCGCTCGACAGCCGAGATGTGAACGAACACATCTTTGCCGCCGCTTTCGGGTGCAATAAAGCCAAAGCCTTTGGTTGCGTTAAACCATTTGACGGTTCCAGTAGCCATCGTTTTTCTCCTATTAGATCTGCCCACAGGATGCGGCAGCTTGGCAAAGTCAGTACAAGATCGAGAGACTGAGCCTTCAGGAGCAGTGTAGTCGATAGTGGTAACGTCGCAGATGCTACATGGGGCCGTTGCACGGGAAATACAAGCTCTATTCACAAACTGCGGATTTTAGGAGGGATTTTGCGTATCCCGCGTCGTCGCATCCGGCGCTGCCCGGTCAGGTCGCAAAGACCTGTGCCATGTCCCGAAATCCCTTCACCTCGATCGGATTGCCGGACGGGTCGCGAAAGAACATGGTCCACTGCTCACCGGGTTCCCCTTCGAACCGCACCGTCGGCGGGATCACCCATTCGGTGCCATGCGCCTCAAGCCGGTCGGCCAGCCCGCGCCAATCATCATAGGCCAGAACCACCCCGAAATGCGGCATCGCGACCATATGCGGGCCAACCTTGCCGGTGTCCTCGGTGTCGAAAGGCTGGCCCAGATGCAGGCTAAGCTGATGCCCGAAAAAGCTGAAATCGACCCAGCTGTCGGTGGACCGCCCCTCGTCACAGCCCAGCAGGTCGCCGTAAAACGCGCGCGCGGCGTCAAGGTCAGTGACGTTTATGGCAAGGTGAAATGGGGTCGGCATGGTGCGCTCCGAAACAAGGTTCTGAAAACCATAGCAGAGCGCGAACAAAGGACCAGATCAAGACATCCCGCCAAATGCGGTTCCCGTATACGTCCCCACAACGTGCGTGCGATGCAACACCCGTTGATGCGCCGCATCGTTTCGCCTAGCCTGCGCGCAACATAACGAGGGAGACATCCATGTCCGACGACCGCCAACTGGGCTTTGACACGCTGCAAATCCACGCCGGGACCGAGCCTGACCCCGCGACCGGTGCCCGTCAGGTGCCGATCTATCAAACCACCGCTTACGTGTTCAAAGACGCCGAGCACGCCGCGCGCCTGTTTAACCTGGAAGAGGTGGGATATATCTATTCCCGCCTGACCAACCCCACGGTTGCCGCCCTGCAAAACCGCATCGCCGCATTGGAAGGCGGCGCGGGGGCGGTATGCTGTTCATCCGGACATGCAGCGCAGATCATGGCCCTGTTTCCCCTGATGGGACCGGGCAAGAATGTCGTGGCCTCGACCCGGCTCTATGGCGGGTCCGTCACGCAACTGAGCCAGACGATCAAACGCTTCGGCTGGGAAACCAAGTTCGTCGATTTCGATGACGAGGCCGCGGTGGCCGCCGCCATCGACGACAACACCCGCGCGGTGTTCTGCGAATCCATCGCCAACCCCGGCGGCTATATCACCGACATCCCCGCCATCGCCGCCATTGCCGACAAGGCCGGCGTTCCGCTGATCGTCGACAACACCTCGGCCACGCCTTACCTGTGCAACCCGATTGCGCTGGGGGCCACGCTGGTCGTGCATTCGACCACCAAATACCTAACCGGCAACGGCACCGTCATGGGCGGCTGCGTGGTGGATTCGGGCAAATTCGACTGGATGGCGTCCGACAAGTTCCCGTCGCTCAGCCAGCCCGAGCCCGCCTATCACGGTCTGGTCTTTGGCGAGGCGCTTGGCCCGATGGCCTTCACCTTCCACGGCATCGCCATTGGCCTGCGCGATCTGGGCATGACGATGAACCCGCAAGCGGCGCATTATACGCTGATGGGCATCGAAACCCTGTCGCTTCGGATGCAGAAACACGTCGCCAACGCCGAAAAGGTCGCCAAATGGCTGGAGGCCGACGACCGGATCGACGCCGTGACCTATGCGGGGCTTGACAGCTCACCGTATAAATCCCGCGTCGCGACCGTCTGCCCGAAGGGCGCGGGTGCGCTGTTTACGGTCGCGGTCAAGGGCGGCTACGACGCTTGCGTCAAGCTGGTCGACAGTCTGGAGCTGTTCAGCCACGTCGCCAACCTTGGCGACACCCGCTCGCTGATCATCCACTCGGCTTCAACCACGCACCGGCAGTTGTCGGAAGAACAACAGGAAGCCGCAGGCGCCGCCCCCAACGTGGTGCGGATTTCCATCGGCATCGAAGACCCGGACGACATCATCGCCGATCTGGATCAGGCACTGGCGAAGGCCACGGCATAAGCAGATCCGCGACCCACCAAGTCAAAAGGCCGCCAAACTGGCGGCCTTCTCTTTTATATCAATCCGTTATGACTTACTCTTCATCCAACTCAAACACCATGGTCACGCTGGCGCCGATCTCAAGCTCGCCTGCCGCGACGGGCATGTCGGATTGTGCGGCTTCCATCGCCATGCGGCCATAGACGGGCACCGGCGTGGGGCCTCCGCTTTCCTGGATCGAGATCACGGCGCCCAATTCGACACCGGCGGCCTGGGCCAGCACTTGCGCCCGCCCCATCGCGTCGTTGACGGCATTGGTCCGTGCCGCATCCTCGGCCGGGCCGCGATCCTGCAAATCGAACTGCAACCCGCTGAGTTGGTTGGCCCCATCCGCCGTGACAGCCGTCATGATCGGCCCCAGCTTGTCCAGGTCACGCACCCGCACCGACACCATCGTGTTGGCCGTGAAACCGACCAGCTTGGCAGGCCCGTTCGAATTGCGGTTGTAATCGTATCTCGGCGACAGGTTGATTTGGGAGCTTTGCATATCCCGCGCCTCGACCCCTTGTTCGGCCAGACGGGCAAAGATATCCTGCGCGACCTGCGCCACCTGATCCAGCGCCGCCCCGGCCTCGGCGGCGTCTTTCGTGACGCCAAGACTGATCCGGGCCATGTCGGGCTGAACCTCGGCAATGCCCTGCCCTGTGACCGTCAGCCGCGCGTCGCTGTCCTCGGCCCAGACCGGCGAAGCCACCGTCATCATCAAGCCCAAAATCGCTATCGTTTTCCGCATCTTGCTCTCCTGTTTTGTGCCACTCTGCGCCGATATTTGCCGGGTGCAAGGCGGGAAGGCCGGCGGCTCTTTCCATAAGCGAAAACCTGCTATAGTTTCCAGAGGGTGCGCCCAGCCAGTGGGTTCTATTTGCACGTTCGGGGGTTCCGGTATTTTTCCGGGAAGGGTCATAGCAGGACGACAGACAGCATGAAGCCCAATTTTGCGCTTGATCTCAGCCATGACGGTATCGGCCTTGTCCATCGCGGCAAGGGCGGCTGGGTGCTGGTGGGCGAGGTTTCGCTGGATCATCCCGACCTGACCGGCGGGCTGGACCTGTTGCGCCGCAAGGCCGCCGATCTGGAAAGCGGCGGGTTTTCCTGCAAACTGATCATCCCCGGATCGCAATTGCTATTTACCAGCATGATCGCCCCCGGTCCCGATGACGACACCCGCCTGACGCGGATACGCGAAGGGCTTGAGGGGTTGACCCCTTATGATGTCAAGGACCTGGTCTTCGACTGGCGTGCCGACACCGACGATGACGGGATGGTGCATGTGGCCGTGGTGGCCCGCGAAACGCTGGACGAGGCCGAAGCCTTCGCCAATGACCACAAGCTGAACCCGGTCAGTTTCGTCGCCCGCCCATCCGGCAGTTTTACCGGCGAGGCCTTCTTTGGCCCGGTGAAAAGCGCGGTGGCGACAGGCGGTGCGCCTGTCGAACGCGATGATCTGGGGGTGCCCGAGGTTCTTGGGCCGGTCCCGGATGACCCTCAGGCCGGGGCGGGCGATCCGCAGACCCCGGCAGAGGCTGAGAGCACCGACAAGGCGGTGACACCCGCCGCGGCCCTGCCCGAGCTGGCACCGTTCCCGCCGACACCGGATATGGCCACACCGACCGCGCCGCCACCCGCCAAACCTGACGATGCGGCGAAACCCGAAGCGCGCGCGCCCGATCCGGGCCGCGATGTCGAGCCGGCCGCCAAACCGGCCGCCGCGATGCGGGACGACAAGACACCGGACCTGACCAAGACGGCAGAGTCCGAACCGCCTTCGACGCCGGAACCAACCGTCAAACACCCCGCCGCGGAAACGGGTGATGACGCGCCGGGCAAGGATGCAGCCGGGGATACCCCGGATGTGCCGGGCAAAAAGATATCGGGCATCGTGCCGCCTCCACCGCCGCCCGTTTCACCCGACCGCGCACAGGGGCCGACAGGCGGGGCACCGACCTTCTCGTCACGCCGCGCAGAGGATCCGGCGCCGAAAGAAACCGCGCCCGATCCCGCCGGGATCGAGGTCAAGCCGCGCCTGTCATTCGGGGTCGAACGCGATGCCACACAGGAAAAGCCCGCGTCCGCACCGACATCGGGACCGGCATCGGGACCGACACCCGATGAACCGCCTGCACCACCGACCGTGCCCGCGCCGAAGCCCAAGGCCAAGCCCGTGCATGTGCCGGTGACGGCACCGGTCGCCTTCGGCGATGACCCCGCGCTGGCCGCGGACGCTGAAAGCAAACCTGAAGGCAAGAAGACGCCGCCTTTGTCCGGCGACAGAAAAAGCGCGGAAAAGCTGTCCACCGCAGCCCGCAAAGGGGCCGCAGGTCTGGCCAGCGCCGCAGATGCCGCCGGCAGGTTCGGGCGCAAGGCCGCCCGGAAAATCGAAGACCGCCGCAGGGACAAGGTCGATCAGATCAAGGCAGCCCGGCCGAAAGTGACCATTCCGGCACTGCGCAAGGCGCCGCAACCGAAAGACACTGACGCCTCCGATACCGCCATTGCGCCGCCTCCGCCCCGGCTGGGCGATGCGGGTCGGTCCGCAAAGGCGCCGAGATCGGCAAGAACACCGTCGCCGCGCGCGCGCGAAGCGGAAACCATGACCGTTTTCGGCGCACGGAAAACCCAAACCGTCGGTGGAAAGCCCAGATATCTGGGGCTGTATCTGGTGCTTGGCCTGATCCTGTTGATGGCAATCGTGGCGATCTGGTCGATGTTCTTCCTGAACGACAGCACCGCCTGGCTGTTTCCCGAACGCGAAGACCCGTTCGAAGCCGCCATATCCACGGACCCGGATACCGACCCATCCGAGGCGCTTACGCAGGAAGACGAGTTGGATGACATCAACGCGGCATTGGAGGAGGATGCCGCGCAAACCGGTCAGGCAGTGGACGGGCGCAACCCGCTGACACCCGAGGCCGCGCAGGCCCGCTATGCCGCGACCGGTATCTGGCAGCGCGCCCCGGAGCCCATGGCCAGCCCGGAAACAACCGATCTGGATGACCTCTATATCGCCTCGATCGACCCGGATACGATTGCACAGGATGCCATCGCCCTGCCCGATGCTGGCCTGCCCGCTGGTGCCGCAGCCGCGATCAGCACCGCCCCCCCGCCACCGCTTGGCACCACCTTCACGCTGGACAGCGACGGTCTGGTCGTGCCCACGCCCGAGGGCGCCTTGTCACCCGAAGGGATCACGGTGTTTGCCGGACGGCCCGTCCTTGTCCCCGCCCCGCGCCCGGGCAGCGAGGATACGGCGCCCGTCGCCGAAGAAACCGCCGATGCCACCCCGACCCTGCCGCGCATCCGCCCCCGCGCGCGCCCCGAAGGGTTGGTCGAGGGCAACGAGCGCCTGCAACTTGGCGGTCGGACCCGGACAGAACTGGCCGTTCTGCGGCCCCGCGTCCGCCCCACCACCCCGCGCGCCAGCGCACAAGCCGCCGCGATCACCGCCGCGTTGCAGGCCGCAGGCGATCCCGCCGCCAATGACGAGGCCGGAAACCCGTCGACCGCAGGGATCATCGCCCCGACCGAGCAGGCCATCGTCACGTCGCTGGAACCCCGTCACCGCCCATCGGGCTTCAACAGGATCGTGGCGCGCACCAATGCCGCACGCGACGATGCCTCGGACGGGTCCGTCGCCGTGGCCGCCGCCTCGGCACAACAGAGCGTGACGCCCAGCATTCCGACACGCGCCTCGGTCGCCAGCCAGGCCACGATCAAAAACGCGATCAACTTGCGCAAGATCAGCCTGATCGGCATCTACGGGTCATCCTCGGCACGTCGGGCCTTGGTCCGCCTGCCATCGGGCCGTTATCAGAAGGTGGGCGTGGGCAGCCGGCTGGATGGCGGACAAGTCCTGTCGATCTCGGCAACCGCGCTGGTCTATAAGAAGGGATCGCGGTCGATCACCCTGGAAGTCCTGCCGTTCAGCTGAACAAGACAAACGCCCGATGGTCCGGCCACCGGGCGTTTCAATGGTTCTTCGGTCGCGGACGTTCCGAGCTGACCGTCAAGCCTCAGGCGACGTCACCCAGTTCACCGTTTTCGATCTGCTCGCGTTCGATGGATTCGAACAGGGCTTTGAAATTGCCTTCACCGAACCCGTCATCCCCCTTGCGCTGGATAAACTCGAAGAAGATCGGCCCGATCACGGTTTTCGAGAAGATTTGCAGCAGGATGCGCGTCTCGCCCCCGCCAAGGACCCCTTCACCGTCGATCAGAATGCCATGTTTCATCATCTTGTCCTTGGGCTCCTCGTGATCCTTCACGCGGTCATAGGACATGTCGTAATAGGCCTCGTTCGGGCCGGGCATGAATTTCAGGCCACGCGCCGCGATCTGATCTACCGACGCATAGATGTCTTCCGTGCCAACCGCGATGTGCTGGATGCCCTCGCCCTTGTATTTCTCAAGATAAGCAACGATCTGGCCTTTCTCTCCCCGGTCTTCATTGATCGGAATGCGGATCTTGCCACAGGGCGAGGTAAGCGCGCGGCTGTAAAGCCCGCTATGTTTGCCCTGAATGTCGAAGAACCGGATTTCGCGGAAATTGAACAGATCGCCGTAGAATTTGAACCACACATCCATGTTCCCCTTGAACACGTTGTGCGTCAGGTGATCGAGGTAGTAGAACCCCACGCCCTTGGGATGGGCGTTCGAAATCCAGTCAAACTCGTCATTATAGGCGCTGGTGTCGAAATACTGGTCGATGAAATAGATCAGCGAGCCGCCAATACCATAGATCGCTGGCACATCCATCGCCTTGCCGTCACCCTCGTAAGGTTTCGCGCCCATCTTGACCGCGTGGTCGAAGGCATGTTGCGCGTCAATGACACGCCACCCCATCGACGGCGCACAAGGACCGTGTTCGGCAATGAACCCGGCGGCATGGCTGCCCGGTTCGATGTTGATCAGATAGCTGACATCGCCCTGCTGCCACAGCTCGATCTTGCGGGTCTTGTGGTTGGCGGTGTGTTCAAACCCCATCCTGGTGAACAGATCGCGCAATTCTTGCGGATCGGGATGGGCAAATTCGACAAACTCGAACCCGTCGGTTCCGGCGGGGTTCTTGTCGCTGATTTCGGCGCGCGGGGCATCATGTGGAAAGGGACCCATTGGCTCACTCCTGTTCATTAACGCGTTATGAAACAAGTATCCTGCATTTCACTTGATTTTTCTGCGCATAGTGCGCACGAATACTTAGATAATATGCGTGTTTTACGCATATTTGAGACAAAAGAGCTGGAAACCCGCATATGGATGAGATCGACCGAAAACTGCTGAAAGCACTGCAGCGCAACGCCCAGATGACAGCGCAGGACCTGGGCGAGCATTTGAACCTGTCCCCCAGCCAGGCCGGGCGCAGGCGGCAGAGGTTGGAGGAACAGGGCTATATTCGCGCCTATGCCGCGCGGCTTGACCCGGCGCGGCTTGGTTTGCAAGTGCAGGCCTTCGTGCAGGTGCAGATGGAAAGCCAGTCGCCCGAGGCCGCACGCGCCTTTCTGCGGCTGGTCAATCTGCGCAGCGAGGTCACATCCGTTTGGACCCTGACCGGCAATTCCGATTACCTGATGCGGGTCTATTGCAGCGACCTTGCCGCGCTGAACGTGTTGATCCATCAGGTGCTGCTGCCACACCCATCCGTCGCGCGGGTGCAAAGCCAGATCGTGCTGGACCACGTCAAGCAGGACACGCCCCTGCCGACCGATCACGGGTGAGGATCAGCCGTCCGCCACACCCGCCTCGGCAAAGGTTGCCATACCGGAATGGCACGCCACGGCGCCTTGCAGGATACCGATGGCCAATGCTGCCCCTGACCCTTCGCCCAGACGCATTCCCAGCGACAGAAGCGGCTCTTTCCCCAGCGCGGACAGAACGCGCCCATGCGCGGCCTCGGCAGACGCGTGACCTGCGACGGCGTGATCAAGGGCCGTATCTGACATATAATGCAGACAGGCCGCAGCCGCAGAGCAGATGAACCCGTCGATGATCACCGGGATGCGATCCACCCGCGCCCGTGCGATGGCGCCGGCCATTGCGGCCACCTCACGCCCCCCAAGGCAGCGCAGCGCCTCGGCGCCGTCCCCTTTGGCTGTGGGATTTTGCGCCAGACCGTCAGCCACCACCCGCGCCTTCAGTGCGATGCCCGCATCATCCACGCCAGTGCCACGCCCGACCCAATCGATCGCCTCGCCGCCAAACAATGCGTGGGCAATCGCGGCGGCCGCGGTGGTGTTGCCGATCCCCATCTCGCCGGTGACAAGCAGGTCGGTGCCCGCGTCGACCGCGTTCCAGCCCGTCAGCAGCGCCTCGACCAATTCGGCCTCGCTCATCGCCGGGCCTTGGGTAAAATCAGCGGTCGGGCGGTCCAGCGACAGCGCATGCACATCCATCTTCGCCCCGAAGGTCTTGGACAATTGGTTGATCGCCGCACCGCCATGTTGAAAGTTCAGCACCATCTGCTCGGTCACTTCCGCCGGAAAGGCCGAGACACCCTGCGCCGTCACCCCGTGATTTCCCGCAAACACAATGACTTGCGGTGCGCTGATCGCAGGCCGACCGGTGCCACGCCAGCTGCCATACCAGATGGCCAGTTCTTCCAGCCGCCCCAGCGCACCGGGGGGTTTGGTCAGTTGGCCATTGCGCTCTTCGGCCGCCGCTCGGGCGGCGGTATCGGGGCCAGGCGCCCCGGCCAGCAGGTCCTTGAATTCGGCAAGTGTGGCGAAGGGCGTGGTGGTCATGGCGTGGTTCCCGATTGATTCCCGATGCCTCTCTCTTTACCCATGGCGGGGAAGCGCAACCAGACCGCAAAAGACACATTATGACCAAAGACGACATGGGCACCGGCGGGGATGAGGCACTGGCGACGCGGGTGGACATACCGGCGGCCATCGGGCTTTTGACGCGGTTGCCGGTTCGGCTGGACACCGACGCGGCGGTTGCCCGCGGTGCGCGGTCGGCCTGGGCCTGGCCCGTTGTCGGGCTGATCCCGACCGCGCTTGGTGCCCTTGCCGGTTTTGCAGCGCTCGGGCTGGGCCTGCCTGCGCTGTGGGCCGCGGCGGCGATGCTGGCCCTTCAGGTCACGATCACCGGAGCCATGCACGAGGACGGGCTGGCCGACACCGCCGACGGCCTGTGGGGGGGCACCACCCGCGCGCGGCGGCTGGAGATCATGAAAGACAGCCGCATCGGCGCCTATGGAGTGATTGCGCTGGCCCTGTCGCTTGGGCTGCGTGCGGCATCGCTGGCGGTGATCCTGCCGGCCGAAGGCGCATTCTGGGCCTTGCTGGCGGTTGGGGTTGTCAGCCGGGCACCGATGGTGGCCCTGATGGCCCTGCTGCCGAATGCCCGCACCAGCGGCCTGTCGCAATCCGTGGGCCGTGTGCCGCGACAGACCCTGTTGCTCGCGCTTGCCTGCGCGGTGCTGGTCCCGCTGATCCTGACCCCCTATGCGCTGATCGCGCTGTTCTTCTGGACGGTGCTGCCCATTATTGCCCTTGCCACCATCGCGCGGCAGAAGATCGGTGGCCAGACCGGGGACATACTGGGCGCAAGCCAGCAGGTCGCCGAGATCGCGGCGCTGGCGGTGTTTGCCGCCTTGCTAAGCTGACCCCAAATGAAAACCGCCGCCTGACGAGTGCAGGCGGCGGTCAGTTGGTATCCGGCCGGTGGCTTACGCGGCGCGCGATTGCAGCACGTCACCGATCTTCTTCTGCGCGGCAAGATCGTCCCCGCCCGCAACGGCAGCCACTTCACGGGTCAGACGCTCCAACGCAGCTTCGTAAAGCTGACGCTCGGAATAGCTCTGCTCGCGCTGATCGTCGGTGCGGTGCAGGTCGCGCACGACCTCGGCAATCGCGATCAGGTCGCCCGAGTTGATCTTCTGTTCGTATTCCTGCGCGCGGCGAGACCACATGGCGCGCTTTACGCGGGCCTTGCCTTTCAAGGTTTTCATGGCATCGGACACCTCGTCAGGGCTGGCAAGATTGCGCATCCCCACTTCGGTGGCCTTGTTGGTCGGAACCCGCAACGTCATCTTGTCTTTTTCGAACGAAATGACAAAAAGCTCCAGCGAGATCCCGGCGACTTCCTGCTCTTCGATCGAGATGATCTGGCCAACCCCATGGGCCGGATAGACAACATACTCGTTCGGGCGGAAATCCAGCTTTTTCTTACTCATACGGCGCATCCTTCGCGTAATTACAGATCAATCTGCGGGGCGTGCATATTTCGACCGGGCGACAAAAAAACCGCAGGGCACAGAAATACCCGTCGGTCGACTGTCATTTTCGGTACGTTTCGCCGACATTCGGCGTTGTTTGCCCCAACATAATCACGAACATCATACCACAAAAAAAGGCATCGTGAAAGCGCCGCGCTGCGGCAGTCGCGATTTTCGCTTTTTTCTCATGCCCCTAGCTTACTGACCGCCGGTCAAAATCCGGGCGATCCGTGGCAGCCTCGTGCAGAATTCGAATCACTGCTCGGCTGGCGCTTCCGAGAAGTATTTCTGCAATTTGCCCTCTTCCCCATCGCGGTCTTCCGCGTCGGGCAAGGGGTCCTTGCGTTCGATGATCACCGGCCACAGTTCTGAATATTTGCGGTTGAACTCGACCCAGCTTTCAGTGCCCGGTTCGGTGTCGGCACGGATGGCGTCGGCGGGGCATTCCGGTTCGCATACGCCGCAGTCGATACATTCATCGGGATGGATCACCAGCATATTCTCACCCTCATAGAAACAATCCACGGGGCACACTTCGACACAGTCGGTGTATTTGCAGGCAATACAGTTATCCAGAACGACATAGGTCATGACGACACCTCACTTTGGCCTACCGCCCCCAATATGGCAGGCGGCGCGATCATTCAAGGTATCGCTTGCGCGAAAGATCAAGGCTGCGACGATCTTTCTTTGTCGGGCGGCCTTTGCGGTCGGACTGGTGTATCGGCCCGGACGGATCAGGAACACTGTTCTTGCCCGCGTCGGGCGGATCGAGGTCGTCATAAAGGCTTTGCGCCTCGGGCGCCGGTCCGCGCCGCGTTGACAGGGCAAGGATTCGGATCACCCGCACCCCGCGACCTTGCGGAAAGGTCAGCACGTCCCCCGGCCCCACGCCGAAGGACGGCTTTGAAACCTTGTCGCTGTTGACCCGCAAATGCCCGGCTGCAATCAGTTTCGTGGCCAACCCGCGCGTCTTGAAGAACCGCGCGTGCCACAGCCATTTGTCGGCGCGCATCTTGCGAGCCTGCCCACCCGAAGCGGGGGCAGACGCACCGCCCCCGGACCCGGTGGACTGATCCTTATCCGGCAATCAGTTCTTTTCCTTCAACGCCAAAAGGGCCGCGAAGGGATTGTCGGGGTCGATGGCTTTTTCTTTCTTCGGGCCGGACTGATAGCTCTTCGGCTTGTTGTCACGTGGCCCTTTGCGCGGACCGCCACGACCCTGTTTGCCGCCGGGTTTTCCGCCGGGTTTTCCACTGGGCCTGCCGCCCTGCTTGCCTCGGGGTCGATCGCCCTGCGCGCGGTCGCCGCGCGGCTTGCCGCCACGGGCGCGGCCGAATCCACCCCAGGTGAAGGTATAGAACATCTCCATCTCAGGCGCGTCCTCACCGTCCGCCTGCACGGCAGCGGCGCTGTCTGCCGGATTGTCCGGCACTTCGGCGGGTGGCTCGGACGGGGCTTCGCCGGGTTGCTCCACCGGCACCTCGGCAGGCGGCTGGGTCGGGGTTTCGGTGGGTGACTGGACCGGCGTTTCCGCAGGCGTCTGGCCCGGCACCTCGTCCGGCGTTCCACCGTCGGCTTTCACCTCGGCCTCGGCCACCGGGGCCTTGACCTTCACCCGCTCGCCCTTGTCGGCCTTGTAGCCCAGCCCCTGCATCAGATCGGCAAACTGCTCCAGCGTCATGCCGGTGATCGACAGCATGTCGGCCTTGGCTTCGAACCCGCCACGGCTGTCTTCGGCGCGCAACTGGTCGGCCAGCCGTTCCAGCATGTCGATGCGGATCGCGCGCAGTCCGGCGGGACGATACCCCGCCAGCATATAGGCCGAATGGTCCACGCCCTCGACCACCGGGATGGTCACAAGACCGGGCGGAGGCGATTCTGGAAACTCGGACAAACCTTTGAACAGGCTGTCCAAAACAAGGCGCAGACGGGTTGGCGCGGGTTTCAGAAGCAGCGGCATGAAGATGGTGAACTGACCAAAGCGAACGCCGTGCTTGCGCAGCGCGGCGCGGGCGTCCTGATCCAGCTCTTTCACCTCTTGCGCGACCTGATCGCGCGGGATGATCCCCAACGCCTCGATCATGCGGAAGCCGAAGCCGCGGGCCAGACCGGTCAGGGTTTCGTCTTTCTCGATCGCGGTCAGCGGCTCGAACAAGGCCTGCACCTTGCGGTCGATGAAATGCTGCAGGCGGCGCGCGACCTTGTCGGCCACATCCGTCCCGGCTTCTTCATCGACGAAGGCCTGCACGCGGGGTTTCAGCACCTCGTCGCCCTTGACCAGCTTGCCCACCGCCAACTCGCCCCACATCAGGCCACCCTGTTCGGTGAAATCCAGCTCGGTATCCGGCGCGTTATAGAACCGATCGGCGCGCAGGTGAAACTCGGGCGCAAGCGCCTTCAGGCTGGCCGCCCGCAGGGTTTTCGCCTCTTCCGGGCTTTGGGCGTTGTCCTGACGGAACTGGAATCCGTCCAACCGGCCAACGAATTGCCCTTCAACCGTCACTTCACCTTTGTCATTCACGTCAGCCACGAGGCTCTCCTTCTGCTTCAACCGCCGCAGCAACACGGAGGTGCGGCGATCTACAAATCTTTTGGTCAGGGCGCTGTGTAACGCATCCGACAGGCGATCTTCTACAGCACGAGTCTCGTCGCGCCAATGGGCAACATCGTCCAACCAGTCGCGGCGCTGTGCCACATATGTCCATGTGCGAATATAAGCCAACCGTTTGGAAAGGGTGTCAATCTCGCCCTCGGGGCGGTCGATCCGCTTGACCTGCCGGGCAAACCAGTCTTCGCGCACCCGCCCATATTCGTGGATGTCACGAAACAACCCTGTGATCAGGGCGGCGTGTTCTGCATGGCTGATCCCGCGAAAGTCCGGCAACCGGCAGATGTCCCACAACAGCCCAACGGACCGCCCGTCACTGGCGCGTGCCACGACCTCGGCATCTTCCGACAACATCTTCAGGGCGACAAGGTCGTCGGCATCGCGGGCGCGGGTCAGGCGGTCATTTGTCGTCGGCATCTCCAATGAGCGGATAAGCGCCGGAACGCTGCCAAAGGCCAGATCGGCGTTGCGCCAGCACAGTTTGCGCACCGGCGTGAAGGAATGCGAGGTGATCGCCTCGGCCACCTCGTCGGGCAGCGGTGCAGCCTCGCCCGTCACCCCGAACGAGCCATGTTTCATATAGCGCCCTGCCCGCCCGGCAATCTGGGCCAGTTCATTCGGGGCAAGCTGGCGCATCCTGTGCCCGTCGAATTTCGACAGGGCCGAGAACGCCACGTGGTCGATATCAAGGTTCAACCCCATCCCGATGGCATCGGTGGCGATCAGGTAATCGACCTCGCCGTTCTGATACATCTCGACCTGCGCATTGCGGGTGCGCGGGGACAGCGCGCCCATGACCACGGCCACCCCGCCCTTCTGGCGGCGCATCAGCTCGGCAATGGCATAGAGGTTATCGACCGAAAAGCCGACAATCGCAGACCGTCCCGGCATCCGGCTGAGTTTCTTCGACCCGGCATGGATCAGCTCGGAAAACCGCTCGCGATACAGGAACTGAACCTCAGGCACCAAAGCCGCGATGGCGCCGCGCATCGTGTCCGACCCCATGAACAGGGTTTCCTGCGTGCCGCGCATGTGCAGAAGACGGTCGGTGAAGACGTGACCGCGTTCGGGATCGGCGCATAGCTGGATCTCGTCAATCGCCACGAAATCGGCGCCCAGACCAAGCGGCATCGCCTCGACCGTGGCGACCCAGTATTGCGCACGTTCCGGCACGATGCGTTCTTCGCCCGTGACCAGCGCCACCACATTGGGGCCACGAAGGCTGACCAGCTTGTCATAGACCTCGCGCGCCAGAAGCCGCAGGGGCAGGCCGATAATGCCAGTGCGATAGCCCAGCATCCGGTCCAGTGCATAGTGAGTTTTGCCTGTGTTGGTCGGGCCAAGCACGGCAGTGATCCGCGGGCCACCCCGCGCGCTGTCCGAGACCATGTTCTGCCCTTCCGTCCGTGTCGGTGGGCGCGACTGCTCACGCCCGTTCCGTTCAGATATCCCGCCCCTCGGCGGATTCAAGCCGTTCGACGGCCTCTTTTATGCGGGGATTTCGGGGATGTATAGCAAGGGAATGACGATAAGCCTCAAGTGCGCCGCGTTCGTCACCCAGCTCTTCAAGGATGATCCCCAGGCCGGACAGGGCCGCGAAATGGCGCGGTTCCAGCGTCAGCACGCGGGCGATGTCATCCAGCGACAGGCCCAACCGGCCCGACAGATAAAAGGCGGTGGCGCGGGCGTTCCAGCCTTCGGCAAACTCGGGAGCATGGTCGGTCAGCGCGGTCAGGTGTTCGATCGCCACGTCGAAATCACCGGCGTCCATCGCCTTGCGACCCCGTTCCAGAAGCAGGTCGAACGCGTCGGACCCGGAGCGCGACCAAAGCTCCCAAATCTCGTCCTCAAGCGCCTTCCAGTTGCTGTCATCGGCGTCACCCAGCATGATGAACAACTGGTCCAGCTTGTCCGCGGCGGGCACCGTCGTCACGGGCGCATTCGCCGAAGGCTCGGGGGTCTGAGCGACACCGGGCACCGGCAGACCGGTCATCAGCGCCAGAATCGACGCGGCTATCAGATGTGAACGGGCCATGGTGCAACTTTACCAGATGCCCGCCGTCACAACAGACACAATCCCGTGCTCACGGCGGATTATCGCAACCGGGGGACCTTCCCGCGCGTCACTTCCAAGAAAAGCGATTTACGCCCGCGTCAACACTGCGCTAGCATCCCCGTGATATGGACGCCCCAGCGGGCAGAAAAAAACGGAGGATACCACGTGAGCGACGTGATCAATGCGGCAGTTGCCGCCCTGAACGAAAAGATGGATGGCGGCTTTGACGGCGGCACGGCGAAATTCGTGCTGAACGGCGCAGGGTCGATCATGGTCGACAGCAACGGCGCCCGGGCCGGCGACGAAGAGGCTGACGTCACCCTGACCGCCGACACCGATGTCTTTCAGGAGATGCTGTCGGGCGAGATGAACCCGACCACCGCATTCATGTCGGGCAAGCTGACGGTGGATGGCAATATGGGTCTGGCCATGCAGCTGGGCGCGGCCCTGGGCTGACGCCACCTTGAGGACACGACATGTCAGACGCCCCCTTGTTCAACGATATCGCCAAAGGGCCGCCCGGCGGGCGCGCCTTCTGGCGTCTGGCGTCGGACGGGGTGCGGGTGCGTGTGGCCCATTGGCCCCGGCAGGACGGAACGCCCGAACGGGGAACGGTTCTGCTGTTCCCCGGCCGCACCGAGTATATTGAGAAATATGGCCTGACCGCTACGGAATTGACCGCGCGCGGTTTCGATATGCTGACGATTGACTGGCGCGGACAGGGGCTGGCGGACCGCCCGGACAACGAACGCGCCCTTGGGCATGTCGATCATTTCGACGAATACCAGCTTGACCTCGCCGAGATGTTGGCGCTGGCGGGCGAGTTGGACCTGCACGGCCCGTTCACGATGCTGGCCCATTCCATGGGGGGCTGTATCGGACTTCGGGCGCTTCACAACGGGCTGGATGTTGCCGGGGCGTGTTTCAGCGCGCCGATGTGGGGCATTGTCATGTCCACGCCCATCCGCCCGCTGGCCTGGGGATTTTCCTGGGCCTTGCACCGGTCCCCCTGGAAGCTGACATTGTCACCGGGCACCGCGCGCCAGACCTATGTGCTGGCCGAAGCGTTCGACGACAACATGCTGACCACGGATGCCGGGATGTGGGACATGATGCGCGATCAGGCAAAAGCCCATCCCGAACTGACGCTTGGCGGCCCCACGGTCGGCTGGCTGTTTGCCGCGCTGACCGAAATGCGCGCCCTTGCGCGCATGGACGCACCGCGCGCGCCTGCGGTGACATGGCTGGGCACACATGAACGGATTGTCGAACCTGCCCCGATCCACGCCCTGATGGCGCGCTGGCCGGGTGGCCGGCTGGAGCTTCTGCAAGGTCTGGAACACGAGGTTCTGATGGAGGGGCCGAAGGTCCGCAACCGGGTTTACGATGCGATCGAAATGCTGGCCGAAGGGCGCACGGCCACATCGGCCGCCTGACCGTCGCCCGCAGCACCAGGCCCCCGCCACCCCATAGGCTCAGGTAACGCTGCGGCTTTTCTTCATCGCGTGAAGATGGGCGACAAGGGCACGGGTCGATCCGTCAAGTTCTGCCCCCTCGGCAGTGCCCGACACGACCGGCTCCAGCGCCACCGCCAGCTCCTTGCCCAGTTCGACACCCCATTGGTCGAACGAGTTGATGCCAAGGATCACCCCTTCGACGAACACGCGGTGTTCATAAAGGGCGATGATCTGACCCAGCACCTCGGGCGTCAGCTTGGGATACAAGAGCGTGGTCGAGGGGCGATTGCCCGGAAACACCCGATGGCGGGCCTGCCGCTCCAACTCGTCGCCCTCGAAATCCTGCGCCTTCATCATTTCGCGCGCAACCTCAAGCGACCGGCCCTGCATCAAGGCCTGAGACTGCGCCAGACAATTGGCCATCAACAGCCGGTGCTGGTGGTCCAGTTCCGGCTCGTGCCCGGATGCGCCGACCATGAATTCACATGGGATGATGTCAGTGCCCTGATGGATCAGCTGATAGAACGCGTGCTGCCCGTTGGTGCC
>JAUHWP010000041.1 GCA_030424645.1 Alphaproteobacteria bacterium | reverse complement strand
GACAACAGGCGACGCTCGTCCAGCACATCCCCCAACAGATCAACCGCGATATGTCGCGGGTCCAGAACCTTGCCCATCGGCACCCCTTTGTGTTTTACCTTTGCGCGACCTATATCATGGCACAGAAAGCCACAAGGATCAGGCCCATGTCCGACACGCCGTCAAAGCCCAAGACCGTCAAGCGCGACCTGCCGCCTGCCGCCCAGCGCGCCCTTGCCGAAGCCGAAGCGCGCCGCAAGAAAGCCGAGGCCGAGGCGAAAGCCCGCCCCAAGGAATACGGCGGTCGCGACGGGCCGGAACCCGTGCGCTATGGCGATTGGGAGAAAAAGGGCATCGCGATCGACTTCTGATCAGCCCTGCCCGCGTGGGTCATAGACCCAGCACATCCATCATGTCGTATTCGCCGGGTTTCTTGCCCTGCCCCCACAGAGCGGCCTTGACGGCACCACGGGCAAAGATCGCGCGGTCCGTTGCCAGATGTCGCAACACGATACGTTCGCCGGGCGCGGCAAACATTACGTCATGCTCCCCCACGATGTCACCACCCCGCACCGCATGAAAGCCGATATCGCCCCGCTTGCGCGCGCCTGTCATCCCGTCACGACCCCGGTCAGACACATCCGCCAGATCAACCCCCCGGCCTTCCGCTGCGGCCTCGCCCAGCATCAGCGCGGTGCCCGAGGGGGCGTCGACCTTGTGGTGATGGTGCGCCTCGACAATTTCGATATCGAAATCTTCATCCAGCGCCTCGGCCACCTTACGGGTCAGTTGAACCAGAAGATTGACGCCAAGGCTCATATTGCCCGCGCGAACGATGGTCGAATGCCGCCCGGCCAGCGCCAGCTTCGCCAGATCATCATCGCTTAGGCCCGTCGTCCCGACCACATGAACGGCACGGGCCTGCGCGGCAATCTCGGCCATGGCGACGGTCGCCGCAGGCGCGGTAAAGTCGATGACCGCCTGCGCCTTTGCCATGGTTTCCAACGGATCGTCGGACACCATGACGCCCAGCGCCCGTCCGCCCATGCAAATGCCGACATCTTGACCGACCCAGTCATGCCCCGGACGTTCCAATGCGCCGACCAGCCGCGCGCCTTCGTTCGCGTTGATTTCGCGGATCAGCATCTGCCCCATCCGGCCCGACGCACCCATCACAACAATGCCCGGCAAATCGCTCATCTTCATCTCCTTCACTTCACCGCTGTCTAGCGCGCTTGCCCCATCTTGGCAAAGCCCTGTTGCGAAGGCGCGCAATCGGGCATAAATGGCCCCTATGGCAAAGAACCGTTTTCAAGACACCGCCGGCCCGACGCAGCGACAGCTGCGCATCGCCGAGCTGATCCGCCGGACCCTGTCCGAAACCCTGATGCGTGGCGACGTGCATGACCCCGACCTGGGCCGCATGTCGATCACGATTGGCGAGGTGCGCGTCACCCCGGACCTGAGCATCGCAACCGTCTTCGCCCTGCCCCTGGGCGGCAAGGATGGCGATCTGGCGATCAAGGCGCTGGCCCGCAACAAGGGCGAGCTGCGCCGCATTCTGGGCAAGGCCCTGAAGATCAAGCACACGCCCGACCTGCGCTTCATGGTGGACGAAACCTTCGACCAGATGGATCACACCCACCGCCTGTTGTCGCAGGAACGCGTGCAGCGCGACCTGAAGGCAAAGGACGAGGACGGGTCGGAGGACAGCTGATGGGGCGCCGCAAGAAGGGGCGGGACGTTCACGGCTGGCTGGTCGTGGACAAGCCTGCCGGTGTCAGCTCGAACGCCGTGGTGAACAAGGTGCGCTGGGCGATAGATGCCAGGAAGGCAGGTCACGCGGGCACCTTGGACCCCGAAGCCACCGGCGTTCTGGCCGTTGCCCTTGGCGAAGCCACGAAGACCGTGCCCTATATCACCGATGCGCTGAAAGCCTATGTCTTCACCGTGCGTCTGGGGCAGGCCACGAACACAGACGACACCGAGGGCGAGGTGATCGCCGAAAGCGACACCCGCCCGACCGATGACGAAATTCAGGCCGCCCTGGGTCAGTTCACCGGCCAGATCATGCAGGTGCCGCCCCAGTTTTCCGCCGTGAAAATCGACGGCGAGCGCGCCTATAAGCGTGCCCGCGACGGCGAAGAGGTCGAGATCGCCGCCCGGCCCCTTTGGGTCGAAGATCTGGTGATGCTGGATCGCCCCGACGCCGACCACGTCACGCTTGAAATGACCTGCGGCAAGGGTGGCTACGTTCGATCCATCGCGCGTGATTTGGGCGAAGCGTTGGGATGTTTCGGCCATGTCCGCGAACTGCGTCGCATATGGTCCGGCCCGTTCGATGCCGAAGACGGGGTGAGCCTTGATCTGGTCGAGGAACTGGCGAAATCCGGCGAACTTGACGCCTATCTTCGCCCGCTCGAGGAAGGATTGGCCGACCTGCCGGAACTGAAAGCCACCGATGAAGGCGCCGCACGACTGCGCCACGGCAATCCCGGCATGGTGATCGCATCCGACATCGAATATGGCGACGAGGCTTGGGCATCGTCAGACGGCAAGGCCGTGGCCGTGGGCGTCTATCGCGCGGGCGAGTTGCACCCATCACGGGTCTTCAACCAGTAATCCGCAAACGCGGGGTTCAGTCTATGATGTCCCGCACCACGGAACCCGGTTCAGGCTTATCCCCGATCTCATAGGCGGACAGGATTTGTGTTTGCGCCAGATCGGCAGCCTCATCGCTTTGCGCGTGCACCATCGCGATCGGGTCGCCCTTGTCGACCTTGGCCCCCAGTGGCAACAGCCCGGTCAGACCGACCGCTGGATCGACTGCGTCGCTGGACACCCGACGCCCACCGCCAAGCTCGACCACCGCCAGGCCGACATCCCGCGTGGCAACGGCACTGATATGACCCGCACGCGGCGCCACGACCTCTCGCTGCACCGTGGCGGTTGGCAGATATGCTTGATGGTTTTCGACAAAATCTGCGGGGCCCCCCAAGGCCGCCACCATCTGGCCGAACCGTTCTGCGGCCCGTCCATCGTCAAGCGCGGTATGCGCCAACTGGCGTGCGCGGGACCGGTCGGCCGCTAGCCCTGCTGTCAACAACATCTCGCCACACAGGCCGATCACGACCTCAAGCAGGCGGGGTTCACGCCGCACGCCGGTCAGGAACTCGACGGCATTAACCACCTCGACCGCGTTGCCCGCCGCGTCGGCCAAGGGCTGGTTCATGTCGGTCAGCAACGCGTGGCACGGCAAGCCCGCCGCGCGCGCCACGCCGGTGATCGACACGGCCAGGTCACGCGCCTTGTCGACATCCGACATGAAGGCGCCATTCCCGAATTTCACATCCATCACCAGCGACCCAAGCCCGGCGGCCAGTTTCTTTGACAGGATCGAGGCGGTGATCAGCGGGATGCTTTCCACCGTCGCGGTCACATCGCGAATGCCATAAAACCGCTTGTCGGCAGGCGCCAGATGCGCGGTCTGGCCGATGATGGCGCAACCGACGTCATTGACCACCTTGGAAAACAAGGCGTTGTCCGGGGTGGCGATATAACCGGGGATCGCCTCCATCTTGTCCAACGTGCCGCCGGTATGCCCCAGCCCACGGCCCGAGATCATCGGCACATAGGCCCCGCAGGCCGCCACGATGGGCGCGAGCATCAGGCTGACATTGTCACCGACACCGCCGGTCGAATGCTTATCCACCACCGGGCCGGGCAAATCCGACCAGTCGAACACATCCCCGCTGTCGCGCATTGCCAGCGTCAGGGCCGCCGCCTCGTCCCGCTGCATCCCGTTCAGCAAGACGGCCATCGCGAAAGCTGCAATCTGCGCATCGCTGGCACTGTCATCCGCGATGCCCCGCACCATCTGGGCAATCTCGTCGGAACTCAGAACCTGCGCATCGCGTTTCTTGCGGATGATCTCGGCTATCAACATGGTTTGACCCTTCGTTAAGACACCAGTCTCCGACCAAATGTCGCGCGGCGCAAGGGCTTGCCAATGCCACGCAGCACGGTCAAAAACGCCCCATGATCACGCGTGAGTTTCAGAAGGGCGATGCCCATTCCGTCGCAGTCTATTCCGACTGCGAGAAATACCGTTACCAACTGACCCGCACCTGGGACCCGGCAGGGCGCAAGGCGCTGTTCATCATGCTCAACCCCTCAACCGCGACCGAAGTGCAGAATGACCCGACCGTCGAACGGTGCGAACGGCGGGCGCGCACGCTGGGGTTCGGGGCGTTTCGCGTCACCAACATCTTCGCCTGGCGCGACACGGACCCGCGCAATATGCGCGCAGCACCAGAGCCTGTCGGCCCGGCCAATGATGCCGCCATCGTGGACAGCTGCCCATGGGCGGATCAGATCATCTGCGGGTGGGGAACACATGGCGCCCACCTGACCCGTGGCGCACAGGTCGAAGCGTTGCTACGCCAAACCGGGCGGCCAGTTTACCATCTGGGGCGAACCAAGGACGGACACCCGAAGCATCCGCTTTACATTGCCTATACGCAGCAGCCCGAACCCTGGTTCTGATCCGTCAGCGAAGCATTGCCAACCAATCAACCAAACACGTTCTGCGCCACTTCGAGATAGACGTCATGCGGTGTTGCCCCCGGCGCGCCCTTCAGGATCACGACAACCTCGCCATTCACGGTGACGATACCGTCTTCACCGGTTTCGGACGGTCGGACGTCATATTCCACGGACTGGATGTCCTGATCCGGGTCCAGTGACACGCGCAGGAAATCCTGACCGGGAACGAAATCCAGCACTTCGGCATAGTCCACGCCATCGGTATCGGAATAGACCCAGAACACATCCTCGCCCTCGCCCCCAATGGCGATGTCGCTGCGGTCCATGATCAGCGTGTCATCCCCCGCACCGCCATCCAGCCTGTCCTCATCGCCATCGATGTGCCAATCGAATTCATGACGTTCGGCCCCGCTGCGTTCCATCGCGTGGCCAAGATGGTTGATCGTATCATTGCCATCACCGCCCCTCAGAACATCCGCGCCATAGCCACCATAAAGCGCATCGTCGCCCGCGCCGCCCTCAAGCACGTCATCGTCGCTCAACCCAGCGTCTGGCGCCGTCGGGTCGTCATGACTGCCGCCAAACAGCTGATCATCCCCGTCGCCCCCGACCAGCAGATCATCACCCGATCCACCATCCAGGAAGCTGTCTTGGCTGAAGGTGGCGAGCAGCGTATCCGCGCCATCGCCGCCGAACCCCGCCAACACACCCTCGCCTGCGGTGATCAAATCGTCACCATCATTGCCAAAAACATAGGCCGCGCCGTCACCTGCGGTCAGCACGTCATTCCCGGCCGCACCATCGACCACATGCACATCCGTTTGGTCATGGTTGGTCAGGATCGGCGTGCCGTGAAAATCTTCAATCGTTCCTGCGCCAAGCCCCTCAGCACCATCATCCGGCAACACCAGTTGATCATCCGCATCCGTCAGCGATGTTTCATCCAGATCACCAAGGAAATACCCCAAATCCTCACGCCCGTAATGGTGGTCCGTTTCGGTGACCAACAGGCGATCCAGCAGCGTGGCCTGCTGATGAGGAGTGCTGCCATCACCCAACCCGCTGTTCGGCGCAAGCACGCTGGCCGTGTCGCCAATGCTTTGACCGGGGATCACCTGATCCCCCGTGTCTGGCAGCAAAACCTTCGACGTGTCATCGACCGCGATGAAATCGCCCTGACCCTCGGCCGGGGCAGGCTCAACCCCCTGCCCGGCTTCGTCATCCGTTTCGTCGGACATATCCTCTACAAAGCTTTCTGCCATGAAGGCAACCGGCAGCAGACCCAGAAACAGCAACGAAAACAACATCTAACAGCTCGCTTTCCAAAAAGCGCGAAACGACAGCACGCAGGGCACAAGGCAGGTTGGCGGGTCGTCCAGCACGGACAACTGCTTGCGATTGTAGCGTTCTGAACGCAAACTCCTAGGGAAGAGTAGTTACAAACTTACATTAATGATTGGTTAACAAATGGTTAACGAAGCAGAGGACCCACAAGACACCAAGCTTGCGCAACGCGAGAAGGTTCTGTCCCTTGAAGTGCGGGCGTTGCGGGCCGAGGTCGAGCGCATGAACAATCACCGCTTCATCAAACTGCATGATTCCCTGTGGAAACTCGGCCTGTTTCAACTGTATCGCGGTTTGGCATTCGGCCTGGGGTCGGTGCTGGGCGCATCTCTTCTGGTGTCGGTCGTCATCTATGTCCTATCCTCGATCGACTTCATTCCCGTGCTGGGCGACTGGGCACAGCAGATCATCGACGAAATGCAGAACTGATCGGCCCCTGCCGATCTTGCCGATCCGGCGTTTTTTCCTTTGCTTTTCCGGGGGAATCTTCCTATACGCCCCCATCTGGCCTGAAACATGGCCGGACCTCTCCACGGGCCTTGCTGGACGACATCCCGGCCTGCGCCATCAACCCTAACCTATGAAGGAGACCCCGATGTCGATTACGCCTGAAGAAAAAGCACGCCTGATCAAAGAGTTCGGCACCAAAGACGGTGACACCGGTTCGCCCGAAGTACAGGTTGCAATCCTGTCCTCGCGCATCGCGACCCTGACCGAGCACTTCAAAACCCATAAGAAAGACAACCACGGTCGCCGTGGTCTTCTGAAAATGGTTGCTCAGCGTCGGAAGCTTCTGGACTACGCGCGTGCGAAAGATGAAGCCCGGTACCAGGACCTGATCAAACGCCTCGGCCTGCGCCGCTAAGCGATTTCCAAAGACCGGATGAAGGGGCTGTTTCACGGCCCCTTTTTCTTTTTCGGACACCCGTGCCAAACTTCTTTACGTCAGGTCCGGCTTGATCACAGCCCCGGTGCACCGCCATGATCCACCGCACGTAACGGAGGATGACATGAAAGCGACACTGGCCATCTTGATCAACATGGGCAGCCTGCACCGGCTGTTGCCGTTCTGGATTCTGGGTGTTGGCGCGCTGATCCATTGGTTCACGCCATGGCTTCTGCTGGCCGTCGCCTATGGCATCATGGCGCAGTTTTTCGTTGAATACGCGATGCACCGCTTCCTGTTGCATCGTGAACCGCCCACCGATCAGGGTGTGTTCAACGAACTCTATCGCAGCCATATCGGCCATCACGAGTTTCCCGGCGATCCCGAGTTCTTCACCGGCGGCGATCACTGGTATCCGGTGCGGTTCGGCCTGATCTCGTTCGCTGTGCACAGCCTGATCCTCTGGCCGTTTCTGGGTCTGGGGCCTGCCCTCGTGACCGCCTATGTCGCGCTGTTCGTCGGGTCGGTCAGTGCCTTCACGTTCTATGAATACTGCCACACGCTTGCCCATGTGAACGTGCCAAAGGGGTGGTTCGGGCAACGCGTCACGCGCAGCCATCTGGCGCATCATTTCCAGGACCACGAGGCGACGTTTCACGTCAGCTTCGGCATGAACTGGATTGATCGCCTGTTTGGCACCAAACACGATCGCGACGTTGCCCGTGAACGGTTTGATCGCGAGACCATCCTGTCGATGGGAATGGATCCGGAAGACCTGCGATTGGTGACTGCGCGCAAGGCATTTGGGATCACAAAGCTGCCGCGCGGCAAGCTGACCCGGCGCCAAGCCACCGAAAACCCGACGCCACCGGCCTAAGCACAACAATCCTGTTTCCAAATACCTGCTTTTCCTATATGGACCGCCCATCTGAGACGTGACGCTCTGACCCCGGCGCATGGAAAGATAATGGGGTCGGTGGCAATGGGGCCACCATGACAACGGAAGACCCGGAGGGCCGGGAGAGCTTCCAGCTAGGAAAACATGATGTTTGACGTAACTAAAAAATCGATGGAGTGGGGCGAAGAAACCCTCACTCTGGAAACGGGCAAGGTTGCCCGTCAGGCCGACGGATCGGTCATCGCCACGCTGGGCGAAACATCCGTGATGGCCAACGTAACCTTCGCGAAGGAACAGAAGCCCGGTCAGGACTTCTTCCCGCTGACGGTTCACTATAATGAAAAATACTATGCCGCTGGTAAAATCCCCGGTGGCTTCTTCAAGCGCGAAGCGCGTCCGACGGAAAAAGAGACGCTGACATCGCGTCTGATCGACCGCCCGATCCGCCCGCTGTTCGTGCCCGGCTTCAAAAACGAAGTTCTGGTGATCTGCACTGTGCTGAGCCACGACCTTGTGAACGACCCCGACATCGTCGCGATGATCGCGGCATCCGCTGCACTGACCATTTCGGGCGCACCTTTCATGGGTCCGATTGCTGCCGCACGCGTGGGTTATGAGGATGGCGAATACATCCTGAACCCGACTTGCGACGACATGCATCAGCTGCGTAACAACCCCGACCAACGTCTGGACCTTGTTGTTGCCGGCACCAAAGACGCCGTGATGATGGTGGAATCGGAAGCCTATGAGCTGACCGAAGCCGAGATGCTGGGCGCCGTGAACTTCGCACACGAGCAAATTCAGCCGGTCATCGACCTGATCATCGACCTGGCTGAAGAAGCCGCGAAAGAGCCGTTCGACTTCCAGCCTGCCGATTACTCGGATCTCTACGCAGCTGTGAAAGCGGCAGGCGAGGACAAGATCCGCGCCGCTTATGGCCATACCGACAAGCAAGAGCGCGTGGCCGCCGTTGCTGCTGCCAAGGACGAGATCATCGCATCGCTGTCAGAAGAGCAGCAGGAAGACGAAAACCTCGGCTCTGCGCTGAAGAAACTGGAAAGCGCCGTGGTGCGTGGCGACGTTGTGAAAACCGGCAAGCGCATCGACGGTCGCGCGCTGGACACCGTCCGCCCGATCGTGTCCGAAGTGGGTGTTCTGCCCCGGACGCATGGCTCGGCCCTGTTCACCCGTGGCGAAACGCAAGGTCTGGTCGTGACCACCTTGGGCACCGGCGACGACGAACAAATGATCGACGCGCTGACCGGCACCTACAAATCGAACTTCATGCTGCACTATAACTTCCCGCCCTATTCGGTCGGTGAAGTGGGTCGCTTCGGGTTCACGGGTCGTCGTGAAATCGGTCACGGGAAACTGGCATGGCGTGCGCTGCAGGCGGTTCTGCCGACGCCGACAGACTTCCCCTACACCATCCGCGTCGTGTCCGAGATCACCGAGTCGAACGGCTCGTCCTCGATGGCGTCGGTTTGTGGTGGCTCGCTGTCCATGATGGACGCCGCTGTTCCGTTGAAAGCACCGGTCGCTGGTGTGGCGATGGGTCTGATCCTGGAAGACGACGGTTCGTATGCTGTTCTGACCGACATTCTGGGTGACGAAGATCACCTGGGCGACATGGACTTCAAAGTCGCAGGCACCGAAGACGGCATCACGTCCTTGCAGATGGACATCAAGGTCGCAGGCATCACGCCCGAGATCATGGAGAAAGCCCTGGCACAAGCCAAGGAAGGCCGTCTGCACATTCTGGGTGAAATGAACAAAGCCCTGTCCTCGGGCCGTGAAGAGTTCTCGGCACACGCGCCGCGCATCGAGACCATGAACATCCCCACCGACAAGATCCGTGAAGTGATCGGTTCGGGCGGCAAGGTGATCCGCGAGATCGTGGAAACCTCGGGTGCCAAGGTCGACATCAACGATGACGGCGTGATCAAGATCGCATCGCCCAACGGCGACGCTATCCAGAAGGCCTATGACATGATCCACGCGATCGTGGCCGAGCCGGAAGAAGGTCAGATCTATACCGGCAAGGTCGTGAAGATCGTCGATTTCGGCGCCTTCGTGAACTTCTTTGGCAAGCGCGACGGTCTGGTCCATGTGTCCCAGATCGAGAACCGCCGCCTGAACCACCCGTCGGACGTTCTGAAAGAAGGTCAGGACGTGAAGGTCAAACTTCTGGGTTTTGACGATCGCGGCAAGGTGCGCCTGTCGATGAAAGTCGTCGATCAGGAAACCGGTGAAGAGATTGCACCGGAACAGAAGAAAAAAGACGAAGACGCGTAAGTCGCGGATCGTCTGAACCAGGAAGCCCCGGAGGAAACTCCGGGGCTTTTTTCGTTTACGCGCGATTGATCAGTCGCTGCCGCCACCAATATTGCCCGGATCAAAGACGCCCCCGAAACCGGAATTGTCGGACGGCTCTTCCTCTGGTGGCGCTGTGTTCTCCTCGCCGCCCTGAAGCGTTCCCGGTGCGAATACACCGCCAAATCCACTGTTGTTGGACGGTCTGGGCGCCGTGGTTGTGGCACCCTCGGCGGCGTCCTCGGCGGCCTTGGCTTCGGCATCGCGCTGCCGCTGTTCACGCAGTTCCTGAATACGGCGTTCGGTTTCCAGACGCTTCTGTTCCTGAACATTCGCGATACATTGCTGGGGGCTGTAAACCGTGGCCGTGCCGACCACCGCGATGGTCGCAATGGCAAAGACAACCAATGCCACCGCAGCGGCATTGCCGGTGAAGAAACCGGGCAGTTTGACGCCGCCTGTCACCTCGCCCACCGTGGCCCCGTCCCGGCGGGCCTTCGCGACAATCTCTTTGCGCTTGATGTTTGCCTCGTTGAACAGGGCGGCAAAAACCGTCAGCACAACGATCATGAAGGCCAGCGCCGAAATCGCAGGCGTGATGCCATAGCGCACCTTCTGCGCCAGCTCGATGGTCAGCGTCGGATATTCACCGAAAGTGAAGGTGGTGGTGTTATAGTTCTCGAAAGAGGCCAAAAACGCCAGAACAGCAGCCGATGCAATCGCCGGGCGCATGAACGGAAGCAGGATCTTGCGGAACGCCTGTGCATGGGTGGCACCAAGGTCCAACGCCGCCTCGGTCAGCGCCAGGTCATAGCGTTGCAGGCGCGCGACCAACACCAACATGCAATAGCTGGCAATGAAGGTGGACTGACCAATAATGGTCAGGAACAACCCGTTCGACAGCACACTGTCCGCCCCCAGCCCCAGCATCCGGTTGATCCGGTCCCAGAACACCAGGGTCGAGATACCCAGCACCACACCTGGGATCAGGATCGGCGCGATGATGATCGTGTAGTAGGTCGCGCGCAGCTTGGGCCAGATCTGCGTCAGCATCAGCGCCCCCGCCAGCCCCATCGACACAGACAGGATGATCGTGCCAATGCCGACAAGGATCGAGTTCTTGATCCCGTTCAGGATGCGTTCGTCCTGAAACAGCGCCGAGAACCATTCGAAGGTCAGACATTCCCACGGTGTGGCCCGCGGAAAACTGGGCGAGTTGAAGGCCGTGATCGACATGATCACCAGGGGGCCGAGCAGATAGGCAAAGAAGATCGCCAGATAGACCCAGATCGAGATGCGGATAACGGAATTGGTCATTTGCCGATATCCCCCATGTTCACCTTGAACAGCCGCATGACGGCCAGAACCAGAAGGATACAAGTCACCAGAAGCACGATCGCATAGGCCGCGCCTTGCGGCCAATCCGAGTTGTCGTTGAACTGCTGATAGATCAACTGCGTGAACCACAGCGACGATGGCCCGCCCAGAATCTGCGGGGCGGCCAGCGCACCAGCCGACAACATGAACACCATTGTGCAGCCAGAGCTGATACCGGGTTTCGCGTAGGGGATCACCACTCGTTTGTGGATGCGCCACCAGGGGGCGCCAAGGTCACGCGCGGCCTCGATCTGGTTGTGGTCAAGGCTTTCGATCACGTTGTAGATCGGGAAAATCATCAGCAGGATATAGGCATAGCCCAGACCGGCATAGAGCGCGATGTCATTGCGGATGAAGTCGAAAGGCGTATCGAAGATGCCCAACCCCACCAACATCGTGTTCAAGACACCGCTTTCGCCGAAAATGATGCGCAGCGCGAAGGCGCGCAGAATCTCGTTGATCCAGTAGGGGATGATCAGCATCAGCGCGAAGATGCGGATGTGATTGCCCTTGGTCTGCCCCAGGTAATAGGCAATCGGATAGCACAGGATCAGGTTGAAAAGGGTCACGCAAACCGCAGCAACCAGCGTGCGGAAAAAGACCCTGAGATCGACCGCGTTATAATCCTGACTGCCGCCCTCTGGCCCATAGATCAGGTATTTGTAGTTCTCAAGCGTGTAGACATCCTTTGGCCCTCCGATCTCGGGTGGGGGCAGGTTCGGGCGGAACGAGAAATCGAGCATCGACAGCTGCGGCAGGATGATCAGGCCAATGGTCCAGAACAGGACAAGGCCCAGCATCACCGACCCCATCATCGTGCCATTCCGGTTGAAGAATTCCCTCAGGAAACGTGGCATGACGACACCCCCTATTCCGCGGCCAGTTCGCCGGCGGGAACGACAACGGCGTTGGCAACCTCGTATTCCAGCGTCATGGCCTGCCCGGTGTGGTCATCGAAAGATTGCCCATGGTTCGGGATCGCAACCTTGATTTCCTTGCCGCCGTCACCTTCCATGAAGATGTTGAACGAATTGCCTTCGAATTCTTCATGGGTCACTTGCGCGGTCACGAAGTTGTCGCCGGTCGCCCCCTTTGCGGCCAGCGACAGGGCCTCGGGACGGATGAACATCATCGCATCGTCCCCCACATTCATCTTGCCAAGGTTTGCCGTCGATATGCGGGATCGCAGGTCGCCGGACCGGTTGGTGCGGATCAGCGCCTCATCGCCGTTCACCTCAAGCACCTTGCCGCGAAAGACGTTGTTTTCACCCACGAAGGACGCCGCAAAGGCGGTGGCCGGGTCGTTATAGATGGTCTTGCCATCCCCGATCTGGTCGATCACCCCGGCGCGCATGACGGCGATGTCGTCGGACATGGTCAATGCCTCGCCCTGGTCGTGGGTGATATAGATGAAGGTGATGCCCACCCGCTGCTGAATCTCTCGCAGCTCGGTGCGCATGTGTTGGCGCAGCTTCAAATCCAGCGCGGAAAGCGGTTCATCCAGCAAAAGCACATGCGGTTCGGCACACAGCGCACGCGCAATCGCGACCCGCTGACGTTGCCCGCCTGAAAGCTCACTGGGCAGCTTGTCGCCCTGGCCGGGCAGCGCGATCATATCCAGAAGCTCATCGGCACGCTTGCGGCGTTCCGCGGCCGAAGCCCCCTTGATCTCCATCGAAAACGTGATGTTTTCCCACACCTTCATCAGCGGGAACAAGGCGAGGTTCTGAAAGATCAGCGCCGTGGGGCGCTTGTTCGGCCCGATCCCCTTCATGTTGTTGCCACCGATCAGCACATTGCCTTCGCTGGGGTCCAGAAACCCGGACACGGCGCGCAGGATCGTGGTCTTGCCACAACCCGATGGTCCGAGAAACGAAAAGAAATCGCCCCCTTTGATGTGCACATTCGCATCCCGCACCGCGACGAAATCTCCAAAGCGGATCCACAGGTTTTCGAGATCGACGCCTACTCCGGCACTCATATGGTTTCTCCCATGCACGGCGGCTTCACACCCTTCAAGCGGGGCGCGGCTCCGTGTTTATCGTTTCAATCTGGGGTGTGACGTTCCCCCACCCTTTCGCGGGGGAACGCTTCATCAAGGCGATCAGGCGCTCTTGAACTTGTTGACGAACTCGGTCCGCACATCGGCATACCACGGCGCTTCGGCTGGCCATGGGTTCAGATTGGCCAGGCTTTCGCCCGGATAGGCTTCCGAGAAGTTCTTCTTGTAGGTATCACCCGAATAGGTATCTGCCCCAAGAACAGGCGAGTTATAGCCATGGCTGTCAATCGCAACACCCGCAGGTTCCTGACGATAGGCATAGTCGATGAAGGCGTAGATCTGGTCGATGTTTTCCGCACCAACCGGCATCGACATACCGTCAACCCATGCCATCGCGCCTTCGACCGGGGCCTGATAATGCACCGGCTCACCGGCGGATTTCAGCGCCAGCGGCGGACCATCCCAGGTCTGACCGACCACGACGCCTTCGTTCAGAAGACCGTTCTTCTGGGTGTCGGCGTCGTTCCAGATCAGCTTGATGCGATCCTTGCGGGCCACACACCAATCGGTGACCTGACCCCAGACCTTGCGCATGGTTTCTTCGTCGTCATACGCCGCCCAGATCGAACCCGGTTCCATCTCGCCCGAGGCTTCCATGTAAAGACCGGCACCCAGCATCATCGAATGCGCGCGGCCCATCGTCTTGCCGGCGTTTTCTTCCGACCACACGTCGCCATAGCTTGGCGCGTCACCTGCCGGCAGCCACAGGTCGGTGCGATAGGCGATGCCCTCGGTGCCCCAGATATGCGGCAGCCAGTGGGACCCGGCATCCCCGAAGTTCCACGCATCGGTGCCGATTTTCGCCATTGCCGGGTTCACCGCGTCAATATTCACCTTCGACAGATCGAAGGGTTGCAGAAGCTCAAGCGGCCCCCACTGCAGCGACCGGTTGTTGGTCGGCGAGATTATGTCGAAGCCCTGACCCTTGGTGGCCTTCATCTTGTTGATGATCTCTTCGTTGGACCCAATCCCGGTATAATTTACCTTGATCCCGGTTTCCGCTTCGAACCCCGCGATGAACTCGGGCGGCAGGTAATCCGACCACATCAGGATGTTAACCTCGCCCGACGATGCCAGCGCGCGCTTGACATAAAGCGGGGTGGCAAGGGCGGCGGCCCCCATGGTGGTGGCGCCCTTCAGCACGGACCGGCGGCTGAACTTGGTATCAGTTGTCATGTTATTCTCCCGTTGAGGTTATTTTCTTCTTTTTTGTTTTATGCCCGCAGTCTTTGTCATTATCCCGACCTGAAATAGCGCCAGCTGATAGCGCCCGATCAGTCCAGTTGACAACATCCGACCATCGACACGGCTTTGGCAGCAGGCATCGTGCGGTAAGTTGTGTGTTGAACCAGCACATGCCCCCACGTCGTCACCCCGGCTACGAGGCGTCTGTCCCAGAGCCTGACTGGACCTTCAATCAAGAAAGAATCGATTTCATGACAGACGACTCTGCGACGACGGTTCAAGTGTCTTTCGCCAGCGCCACCGCTGTCAACACTCTGCCAATCAACTCTTTTTTCAAGCCGCACCCGCAACCCTCACCCGTTGATCAAGTAAGCCTTGCGGACCTCATGTTTTTCATCGACGCTCCCGGCAACCTTTCGGACAGATCGTGTCGGCATCCGCCAGTGCGGCACCGGACCGGGGCATAAACACGATCTGGCACGGGGATGGATCAGATGACCAAGCAACGGAATGTCCTTTTCATCGTCATCGACCAGTTGCGGGCCGATTGCCTGCACGGCGCGCTGGCAGATCATGTCGACCTGCCCAACCTGCGCGCACTGATGCAGGATGCGGTCACGTTCAGGCGCCACTTTTCCGTGACCAACCCCTGCGGGCCGTCACGCGCGTCGATCCTGACCGGGCAATACGCGATGAACCACCGCTCGGTGCGCAACGGAACGCCGCTGCGGCATGACACACCGACCATTGCCAGCGAAATGCGCAAGGCAGGCTACCTGCCGATGCTGTTCGGCTATACCGACACCTCGCACGACCCGCGCGTCCATACACCCGACGACCCCGCCATGCAGACCTATGAGTTTCCCATGGCAGGCTTCGCCGAGCAGGTCGAAATGCGGTTGGAAATGTCCTATCCATGGCGGTCATATCTGCTGAACAAGGGATACACATTCGACAATTACTGGCAGCTCTACATCCCCGGCGGCGACGGTGCGCGCCTGAACGCCCCCGCCGTTTACACGGCCGAGGACAGCGATACCGCCTTCCTGACCAACCGTTTCCTCGATGCCATGCCCGCCTATGCCAACGAAAGCTGGTTCGCACATCTGACCTATATCCGCCCCCATCCGCCGCTGGTCGCGCCCGCCCCCTATAACGACATGTATGATCCGGCCTCGCTTCCCCTGCCCACCCGCATGGGCGACCGCAGGGCCGAGGCCGCGATCCATCCCTTCTTCGGACCGGCCCTGGACAACACAACCGAGGCAAGTTTCGTGATCGGTGCCAACGTCACCCGAACGGATGACACCATCCAGACCCTGCGTGCGGTCTATCTGGGCCTTGCGACCGAGGTGGATCATCATATCGGTCGGGTGGTCAGCTTCCTGAAAGACAGCGGACAATGGGACAACACGCTGCTGATCGTCACCTCAGACCACGGAGAGATGTTGGGCGATCACCACGCCTGGGGCAAACACAATGTCTATGACGCAGCCTATCATACCCCGCTGATCATCCACGCCCCGGGCTGCACAAAAGGCCACGGCGTCGATGCCCCAACCGAATCCATCGACCTGACGCCGACCATTCTGGATTGGGTCGGGCAAGCGGTGCCAAATTCAATGGACGGACGATCCCTGCTGCCGTTCCTGCGGGGGGAAACCCCCGACGACTGGCGCAGCTATTCCTTCTCGGAACTCGACTTTGCCGAACCCGAAGCCCCCACGCTCTGGCAGAAACGGCTCGGCACGACCTCCAGCACCTCCTGCCTCGGCATCCTGCGCGCCGACCGGTTCACCCTGGTCGAATTTGCCGCCGACCTGCCGCCGATCCTGTTCGATCACCAGGGCGAAGGCGAGATGCGGAACGTCGCAGACGATCCGGCCTTCGCCGCGGACCTGGCCCGCCTGACCCGACAGATGCTGCGCCACCGGATGCAGAACATGGATCACACCCTGTCACTGGACACCATCACCAACGACGGTCCGAAACGTCAAAACCGACATCACCCCAGCACGTAATCTGCCACATCCGTCAGGGACCGACCCCGCACATCCGGCTCCACGCCCAACCGCTCCATCGGTTGGTCATACCGGTTCAGCCAGATCGTGTGATACCCGAACCATGTTGCCCCACAAATGTCCCAGCAATTGGACGACACGAACAGGATATCGGACGCTTCGCAACCAAACGCATCCGGGCCAAGCTGATACACCTCGGGCGCGGTCTTGAAGACCTGAACGCTGTCCGCATTCAGCACGTGATCGAAGAACCTGTCCAACCCGGACGCCTGCAAAGCCGACGCGATCATTCCCGTGCTGCCATTTGTCAGAACCGCCATCGGAACACCGGCACCCCGCAAGCGCGACAAGGCCGTGTGGTTTTCGGGAAAGGCCGTCAGAACCTCATACGCTTCCATCAACGCGCACCGCGACCCGTCCGCCAACACCACACCCTGCGCCTCGCAGGCATAGTCCAGCGCGTCCCCCGTCACCTGCCAGAAATCCGCAAACTGACCGCACATGCTGCGCAGCCTCGTGTATTCGATCTGTTTGTCCCGCCAGATATGGGCGATCGCCGCCCCTTTGCCGGGAAACATCCGTTCCGCCAGCGCGCCGACAGAATAAACGTCCAGCAGCGTCCCATAGGCATCGAATGCAATGGCCTTGATCTTCATACCAGCCCTCCGGCGAACCCCTGTGCTTGCATGAAACCACCCGGCGCTTCTTCTGGCCAGAAATATCCTGGGGTGAATGCGCGCAGGCGCAGAGGGGCAACGCCCCTTCCGCACCCGCCGTTTCAGGCCGACCCCCAAAAAGGGACCGGCCCGGTCAATGTCAGTCCGTGATCCGCTGCGGTTTCCGCAGGACATTACGCAGGAACATGGGCGCCACAAATCCCACAATCGCCACGATCCACAGGGTGATCGAGATGCCGGACGAGAACAGGAAGGTCCAATCCCCACTCGACAACACCATCGCACGGCGCAGCGCGTCCTCCATGTGACCGCCCAGCAGGATGCCAAGGATGACCGGCACGGTCGGCACATCGAGCTTGCGCAGAACATAGCCCAGCACCCCGAAGGCCACCATCAACAGCAGATCGAAATAGCTGCCCGACAGGGAATAGATCCCGACGAAGCTGATCATCGTGACACCGGGCAACAGCACCCAGGGCGGCACGGACAGGATCTTCACGAAAATCTTCACCATCGGCACGTTCATCAGAAGCAGGACGAAGTTGGCGATCAGCAGCGACGCGATCAGACCCCAGACGACCTCGGGCCGTTCGGTGAACAGCATCGGGCCGGGGGTGATGTTCAGCGTCATCAGAAGCGCCAGCAACACCGCCGTCGTCCCCGATCCGGGCACACCCAGCGTCAGCATCGGCACAAGCGCCCCACCGGCGGCGGCATTGTTGCCTGCCTCGGGCGCGGCGATGCCCTTGGGAACACCGGTGCCGAAGCCGCCTTTTTCACCGGCGATGGATTTCTCGGACATATACGCCAGGAAACTGCCCAGCGACGCACCGGCCCCCGGCAGCACACCCGCGATGAACCCGACGAGGGATGACCGCAGCATGGTCCAGCCGGACGCCATGATATCCTTGACCGGGATTGTCACCTTCTCAAGCTTCACCCCGATCGAGGTGTTCTTGCCATGGCTTTCGATGAAAAAGAACACTTCGGCAATGGCAAACAGGCCGACAATGGCAACAAGGAAATCGATCCCGTCGAACAGGTGCATGTTGCCCCCGGTCAGACGCGGCATACCCGAGTTGTTGTCGACACCGATCATCGCGATACCCAGGCCAATGCAAGAGGCGATCGCCGCCTTGGCCTGGTTGTTCGATGCCATGCCACCCAGCGTGGCGAACGCCAACAGATACAGGGCGAAATATTCAGCCGGACCGAACAGGAAGGCCACCCGCGCCAGAAGCGGTGCCAGAAGCATCAGGCCGATAGTGGCCAGAAACGCCCCCACGAAGGACGCGACGCCCGACAGGACCAGCGCGTCACCCGCGCGCCCCGCCTTGGCCATGGGATACCCGTCCAGCGTGGTCATCAGCGCCGGTTCATCACCGGGGATGTTCAACAGGATCGAGCTGATCCGCCCGCCATACATCGCGCCGTAGTAAACAGATGTCATCAGAACCAGCGCCGATGTGGCATCCAGCCCCATCGTGAAGGTCAGGGGGATCAGGATCGCGACGCCATTCGACGGGCCAAGGCCCGGCAGGGCACCGATGATCGTGCCGATGAAACAACCGATCACCGCCAGCATCAGCGTATAAGGAGACAACGCGATGTCGAAACCGATCGCGAGGTTCGAGAGTAATTCCATTGGGGTATCCTCAGCCGGTCAGCGACTTGGGGAACGGGACAAGCCCAAGACCCAGCGCGAATTTGAAGATCAGGAACAAACCGATGGACAGGCCGATCCCGGCCAGCACTGCGCGCCCGGCGCGCGGCTCGATCTGATAGCTCAGTATGGATGCGGTGATCGCTGTGGGGATCAGAAAGCCCAGCGGCTTCAGCGCATAGGCATAGCCCACAAGCACAAGAACCGCGACGGCAAGCGAACCGAATGTCGCCAGCATCGGCCAATCGGGATCCGGATCAGGTTTCACAGCCACGATGATCCCGCACAGAGCTGCAACGCTTCCGATCAGGATGGGAAAGGTCCTGGGCCCGACAGGATCCGCCATGAAGCTGGACTGGATCTGCATGGCGCTGGCAATGTAAGCCAGCGCCACAAGGGTCACGACCGCTCCGAAGATACGGTCAGAGGCCATTACTGGATCACCCCGATGTCTTTCGACAGGGCACGGATTTCCGACACCACACCGTCAATGTAGGATTGGAAGTCGCCGCCGACCTTGGTGAACGGGGCCAGGCCATTGGCCGCCATGGCTTCCTGCCACTCGTCGCTGTCTGCAACCTGTTGCAGACGCTCGGCCCACATGTTGAAGTCATCGTCGCTGATGCCTTTGGGCACATAAAGCCCGCGCCAGTTCACGGCAACCACGTCGATGCCTTGTTCCTTCGCGGTGGGGATATCCTCGAAGCCCGGCACGCGTTCTTCCGTGAGCACGGCAATGGCGCGTACATCGCCAGACTTGATGAAGCCGACGATCTCGGACATGTCGCCGGTCATCGCTTGCGTGAAGCCACCAACGGTTTGGGTGATCGCATCCGCGCCACCGTCAACGCCGATATACTTGATCGCCGTCACGTCATTGACGCCCGCACGTTGCAGGATCATCAGGGGTTTCAGGTGGTCAAACCCACCAACGGCCGACCCGCCGGCAAACGAAATCGTACCGGGTGCGGCTTTGATCGCATCGACCAGATCGTTCAGCGATTGATACGGGCTGTCAGCGGCCACCACGATCACGCCGGGATCGGCCCCGATCGCACCGACAAAGCGAACCTGATCCGCGGTCATACCTGCATAGGCGTTCTGCGCCAGGCGGGTCGAGGTCGCGGACGACGCTGCGACAATCAGGTCGGCATCGTCATTGCGTTCCGACACGACATGGGTAAACGCCACGCCACCGCCTGCACCGGCCATGTTGGTCACCTGAACAGGTTGTTCAACGGCCCCGATGTCATACATGATCTTGCCGATCTGACGGCAGGTGAAATCCCAGCCGCCACCGGGGTTGGCCGGGGCAATACACTCTGTCGCAGTTGCTGCGGTGGTGGCGCCAAGGCCCAAAACAGCACTGGTCGCCAGCGCCTTGAAAAGACGTTTCGTCATAAGTTCCTCCCATTTGACAGGGGCGTTACACCCGCCCATGCTCAGACCCAATCGTCTGAACCTGACACCAACCTGTCACGCAGCCAAAAAAAGGGCAACAAATGCGGTTCCTTCTGATCGAGGACAATCCCAAGCTGGCAGGCGTCGTGGTCGAGCGATTGCAACTGGACGGCCACGCCGTTGACCATGCAGGCACCTTGTCCGACGCAACAGACCTGACCGCCGTTGCGGATTACGACCTGATTTTATTGGATATTATGTTGCCCGACGGTGATGGCCGCGACTTTCTGGAACGTCAGCGACAGGCCGAGAAACGCACGCCCGTGATCGTCATCACAGCGCGGTCCGCGGTGTCTGACCGGGTGGGGTTGCTGGACCTCGGAGCGGATGATTATATCGTCAAACCCTTCGATTTCTCCGAGCTTGAGGCACGCGTGCGGGCCGTTCTCAGGCGCCAGGGGGGTGCGGCCGACAATACCTTGACCTTTGCAGGCACCACGCTTGATTCGACAAAGGGCGAGCTGCGATTCGACGGTCAGGTCATCGCCCTGCGCAATCGCGAACTACGTCTGCTCGAGGTGTTCTTTGCCGCCCCCGGTCATGTCTTCTCAAAGACCCACCTGATCGACCGGCTGTTTTCGCTGTCCGACGAAGCCTCGGAAAACGCGATCGAGGTCTATGTCGGGCGGCTGCGCAAACGGTTGGAAGGCTCAGGTGCACGGATCGAAACGGTGCGCGGCCTTGGTTATCGGATGGTTGCAAGGTGAACGGACCCGGCTCGATCCGCAAGCGGCTGTTCATCCAGCTTGCCCTTGTCGCGGCGGTGCTGTCGCTGGCCTTTTTCCTTGTCGTGCGCGGGGTGGCCGAACGGGCGGCGGAACGAACGCAGGACGATATCCTGTCCGCCTCGGCCACGGCCATCGCCGACAGCCTGCGCAGCGAAGACGGTCACGTTACGCTTGACCTGCCCTATTCCGCCTTGTCGATGCTTGGCTCGATCAACGAGGATCGGGTGTTCTATCGCGTCGTTTCGCAGGGAAAGACACTGACCGGATATCCCGATCTGCCACAACCCGACGTGCCGCCTCGCCTTGGCGCACCCGGCGTCGAAACACTGACCTATCGCGGCGACGAAATTCGCGCCGTGTCCGTCACCCGTCCGGTCGGCACCGGGGCGAATGCCACGCTGGTGGTGGTGACGGTCGCGCAGACCCGGCAAGGGCTTGCCGCTATCTCACGACAGATCACCGCGACCGCAACAGGGATCGGGGCCGGGTTCTTCCTGCTGGCAACAGCCCTCAGCCTGTGGGCCGCAGGCTCGGCTTTGGCGCCGATCACGCGGATCACCGGATCGGTCACACGGCGCGGGCCGACGGATCTGCGCCCGGTGCAAGCCAATGCGCCGGACGAACTGGTGCCGCTGATCAACGCGCTGAATTCCTTCATGTCGCGGCTGCGATCGTCCCTGTCCCGGACCGAGGATTTCATCACCGAAGCCGCCCACCGGGTCCGCACACCCTTGGCCACCGTCCGTGCGCAGGCCGAAATTACCCACCGTAAACTGAACAAACCCGAGCACAAGCAAGCCATCCGCGAGATGATCCGCGCCATCGACGAAAGCTCGCGCTCGGCCGGGCAGATGCTGGATCATGCCATGGTGACATTTCGCGCCGACAGCCTGGCCCAAGATGCGCTGGACCTGCGCGCGATCATGGCCGAAACCTGTGACCGGCTTGGCCCGACTGCCGACCTGAAAGACATCGCGATCCGGCGCGAGATCGGAACCGAGCCCGTAGCGTTCACTGGTGACGGTATCCTGTTGCAAGCCGCGCTTCAGAACATCCTGGACAACGCAATCAAATATTCACCGGATGACAGCGACATCACCGCCCGCGTGGCGATTTACGACAACATCACCCTGTCCTTCACCGACCAGGGGCGCGGGTTTGGCGAAACCGACCTGTCGGACCTGACCACCCGATACACCCGCGGCGCGAATGTCGGCGATATCGTCGGGTCGGGCCTTGGTCTGACCATTGCCGACGAGGTTGCGAAAGCCCATGGCGGGCGGTTGGACATTTCCCCAAACAAGAACGGAGCAGGCGCATGTGTCTCGCTGATATTCCCGCGCGCCTAGCGACCGCGATACTTTGTCTGGCCTTTTCTGCCGCCACCGCGATGAGCTTCGAAATCGAAGAGCGGCAACTGTATGACGCCACGCCTGAACAGGCACGGCTCAGCGTCATTTCGACCGCTGATCTTGATGTCTTCGACCCGATCATCCGCGCGTTTCAGGCCAGTCATCCGGGCGTGGCGGTGGATTATGTGGTCACAGGCACGACCGATCTGATGCAGGCCCTGTATGACGAGGGCGCGACCTTCGATCTTGCGATCTCGTCCGCGATGGATTTGCAGACCAAGCTGGCGAATGATGGATTTGCGCAAAACCACACGCCAGCAACCCCCACCGACCTGCCCGCATGGGCCAGCTGGCGGAACCAGCTTTTCGCCTTCACACAGGAACCCGCTGTTCTGGTGGTATCGGACAAGTTCTTTGCCCCCGGCACCGCCCCGCAAAACCGGGACGAGCTGATTGCCGTCCTGCGTGCCAACCCGGAACGGTTTCAGGGCAGGATTGGCACCTATGATGTGCGACAATCCGGGTTCGGGTATTTGATGGCAACACAGGACAGCCGGAACTCTGACGCGTTCTGGCGGCTGATGGAGGTGATGGGGCGTCTGGATGCGAAGCTTTATTGCTGCTCGGGCGACATGATCCGCGATGTGGCCTCGGGCAAGCTGGCGCTGGCTTACAACGTGCTGGGCAGTTATGCCGCCAGCCATCAGAAGAACACCGGTGGCTATCAGATCATCGAGATGAGCGATTATGTGAACGTCATGTCGCGCACCGTCCTGATCCCCCGAACGGCGCAGAATATCGACGACGCCCGCGCCATGCTGGATTTCCTGCTTGGGCTGCGATCACGCAAGGATTTGGTCGAGGCGACGGGGCTGCCCGCCGTCGACCCCGCTGCGCTGCGGGCAAACCCGTCGCTTCGCCCCATTCGCTTCGGGCCGGGCTTGCTGGTCTTTCTCGACAATCTGAAACGGCAAAGCTTCCTCAGGAACTGGGAAAACTCGCTGCTGCAAAACTGAAACGGGCGGGGATATACCCCGCCCGTTCGCAATGCAGTCAGATACCGATCAGTCGATCATCCGCACCGCGCCCTTGGCAGCGGAGGACGCCAGCATCGCATAGGCCTTGAGCGCCTTCGACACCTTGCGCTTGCGCGGCGCGGCCGGATGCCAGCCCTTTTCATCCTGCGCTGCACGACGTGCCGCCAGTTCGTCATCCGACACGGCCAGATTGATGGTCCGGTTGGGGATGTCGATCTCGATCTTGTCACCTTGCTGCACCAAGCCGATAGCGCCCCCTTCGGCGGCTTCCGGCGACACGTGCCCGATGGACAGGCCCGATGTGCCACCCGAAAAACGCCCGTCGGTCAGAAGCGCGCAGGCTTTGCCCAGCCCCTTGGATTTCAGATAGCTGGTCGGATACAGCATTTCCTGCATCCCCGGCCCACCACGCGGCCCTTCGTAGCGGATGACGACCACGTCGCCTTCTTTCACCTTGCCGGTCAGGATGTCGCTGACTGCCGCGTCCTGGCTTTCGCAGACATGCGCGGTGCCGGTGAACTTCAGGATGCTTTCATCCACGCCCGCCGTTTTCACGATACAGCCGTCAAGCGCGATGTTGCCGAACAGAACCGCCAGCCCGCCTTCCTTGCTGAAGGCGTGTTCCTTGGACCGGATCACGCCGCCTTCGCGGTCGGTGTCCAGTTCCTTGTATCGGTTCGACTGGCTGAAGGCCTGCGTCGTGCGCACCCCGCCCGGTGCGGCCTTGAACAGGCTCTC
>JAUHWP010000040.1 GCA_030424645.1 Alphaproteobacteria bacterium | reverse complement strand
AGCCTGTTTGGACAGGTCATCATAGATGATCAGGGCGTGGCGACCGTTGTCGCGGAAATGCTCGGCCATGGCGGTCGCGGCATAGGGGGCCAGGAACTGCATGGGGGCCGGGTCGGACGCGGTTGCGGCAACGACGATAGAATAGTCGATGGCGCCGCTTTCTTCCAGTTTCTTCACCAGCTGGGCAACGGTCGAGCGTTTCTGACCAATGGCCACATAGACGCAGTAAAGCTTCTTCGACTCGTCGTCGCCAGCAGCGTCGTTATACGACTTCTGGTTCAGGATCGCGTCCAGAGCCACGGCGGTCTTACCGGTTTGACGGTCGCCGATGATCAGCTCGCGCTGGCCACGGCCAATCGGGATCATCGCGTCGACCGATTTCAGGCCGGTTGCCATCGGTTCGTGAACCGATTTACGCGGGATGATGCCCGGTGCCTTCACGTCGGCCACGCCGCGTTTCTTGGCGTTGATCGGACCTTTGCCGTCGATCGGGTTGCCCAGACCGTCAACAACACGACCCAGAAGCTCGTCACCAATCGGCACGTCCACGATCGAGTTCGTGCGCTTGACGGTGTCGCCTTCCTTGATGTCGCGGTCCGACCCGAAGATAACAACACCCACGTTGTCGGCTTCAAGGTTCAGGGCCATCCCGCGGATACCACCGGGGAACTCGACCATCTCACCAGCCTGGACTTTATCAAGACCATAGACGCGGGCGATACCGTCACCGACCGACAACACACGGCCAACTTCGGCCACTTCGGCGTCCTGGCCAAAGTTCTTGATCTGGTCCTTCAGGATCGCAGAAATTTCTGCTGCTTGGATACCCATTATCCGACCTCTTTCATGGAATTCTGAAGTGCGTTGAGCTTCGCCCGGATCGACGTGTCGATCATGCGCGAGCCCACTTGGACGACAAGGCCACCGATGAGGGATTCATCGACGGCCAGGTTGATGTTCACATCCTTGCCGACAGAGCCTTTCAGCGCCTTGGCAAGTTTGTCTTGTTGTGCCTTCGTCATGGCCTTGGCAGCCGTCACCTGAGCGGTCACTTCGCCCTTGTCGTCAGCAATCAACGCGCGCAGGGCGGCGACAAACTGAGGCAACACGAACAGGCGCCGTTTCTGGGCCATCAGCCCCAGCGTGTTCGCGACCGTCGACGAAAGTTTCATTTTCTTGGCGATGGCGGTGATCGAGGCACCCTGTTCGTCCCGGCTGTAGATCGGGGAACTGATCAGGTTGCGAAGATCTTCGCTATCGGCGAGAGCAGCTTCAAGGGCGGCAACATCCGCCTCGACTGCTTTCAGGTTCTTGCCTTCCTTGGCCAGGTCAAAGACGGCAGTGGCATAACGCTGGGCAATGCCGGTTGAGATCGCGACTGGTTCGGACACGTCCACCCTTCCGATATCTTTAGCCCCATTGTGATCTGCCGGTCAGCAAATCGGGGCGGCCTACAGATGCCGCATGTTCAAGCGTGTCATCTAAATCGTCGAAGCGTGTAGCAGGGATATGCGCACCTCGCAACAGGCTTGCAGGGGTTTATCGCCAACATATTTGCCCCCTTTGCCCGATCCGGCAGAGGTTTTGCGGCCAGACCCTTTCCCCTAAGGGAAAAAAGGCGATGACCGCCCCATTCGTGGTGGATCATTTTCTGGATACATTTGTATACCGCAACAGTCGATTCCGGTGCCAGGGCACCGAAAAAGGGCTGCCTGCCCTCTATCTCAAGGCCTTGAGGCAGTTGATTCTGCCGGTGCGAAACGGTTTAGCGCGTATCGCCCCCCGCCGCTCTTGAAGCGCTGGGTTCCGGCACGCCCAACCCTTCCAGCACCTTCAACGGCCGCTTGACCGCCTGCGCCAGCCCCGGACGCTTTGGGGCGGGTATCTGCTTGGACACCTCGACCATCAGGACGCCACCCGCCACAACCAGTGGCAATTGAAGCCCGGCCCGTTCCCAGAAGTTTCCGGTCTTCAGCCAGAACCGTTTCGATGACGGCGGCTGATACAGCGCCGACAGATGGCGTTCGACACGAAACCCGTGCTCCTCCAGTTGGGCTTCAAGCTGGCCCAGAGAATACGGGCGGCCATAGCCGAACGGCGTGGCATCGGACCTGGCCCACAGCCCGGCCCGGTTCGGGGTGATGAACAATGCCCGCCCGCCCGGACCAAGGACACGATAGGCTTCGTCCAACAAGAAGCTGGGCGTTTCCGAGGTCTCCAGCCCATGCAGCACCACCAACTTGTCAATGACGCCCGTATCCAGCGGCCACATCGTGTCCTCGACCAGGACCGAGACATTCTGCATCCCGGCAGGCCACGGCATCACCCCTTGCGGCGCAGGCATCAGCCCCATCACCCGGCGCGCCGTTGACAGATACGGGCGCAGCAGCGGCACCGCGAAGCCAAACCCGGCCACAGTCTGCCCCTTGGCCTTCGCTGCGGGCCACAGCGTCGTCACCTTGTCGCGAATAGCCTTCTGCGCCGCACGCCCCAGCATGCTGCGGTAATAGAAGTTGCGAAGATCCTGCACATCAAGATGCATGACGCCGTCTGTCACCTGCCCGTTCTTACTGCGTCAAGATTAACCGATCATCCGCGAAAGGAAATGCGCCACCCGGCAGGATCGTGAAAAAGTTCCGTCACCCTTCCGCCTGCTGCATGACCAGCGCCAGGTTGTTTGCTGGCATCTCGACCAACGCGGCGCGCTTCAGCCCTGCCTCGTCGGCCCAGGCTTCCACCTGTTCCAGATCCTTATACCCGATGGATGGATCATGCGCGATCAGCGAGGCATGAAACGCCTGGTCGCTTTCAGATCGGAACAGGCCCTGGGTGCGAAACGGGCCATACAGAAACCAGAACCCGCCCGGCAACAGGTTGCGCGCAACCCCGTTGACCACCGCCTGGGCCGCCGACGGCCCGATCAGGTGCATCAGGTTGACCGTCACCGCCATCTCGAACGGCCCGGTCCGCCAGCTTGGGGCGGTTGCGTCCAGAACCTGCGCGACACGCATGTTCAGCGCACCGGTCCGGGCACGCCATGCGTCGATGCTGATCAACCGCTCGGCGTCTATGTCGGTGGGCTGCCAGATCGTGTCGGGAAACGCCTCGGCAAAGGCAACGGCATGTTCTCCGGTGCCCGAGGCAATCTCAAGCGCGACACCGCCCGCTGGCACGAACGGTTTTATCGCATCCAGAATCGGGGCAATGTTGCGCGCAGCAGACGGCGCGGACAACCGTCCGTCATTGCGCGTCTGCGCGATTGAATGCGGCTTTTCACCAGCCATCACAGCCCCCAGTATGATGGCAGTATTGAGCCTTGCCCGCCTTTCGGCAAGAGTAGAGATGCACACAGGAGAAACATATGCTTACGCTGGTCACGATACCCTGCCTTTCCGACAATTATGCCTTCCTTCTGCATGACGAAGCGACCGGCGAAACCGCGCTGGTCGATGCGCCCGAGGCCGCGCCGATTGCCACCGAACTGGCGGCACGGGGTTGGACCCTGTCCGAAATCTGGTTGACGCATCACCACGGGGATCACATCGACGGGGTGGCGGACCTTGTGAAAGCGACCGGTGCCCGGGTCATCGGCGCAAAGGCCGACGCCCACCGTCTGCCCGATCTGGATCGCGCATACGGCGATGGCGACCGGTTCGGATTTGCAGGGCACGATGTGCATGTGATGGATGTCTCAGGCCACACCGTTGGTCACATCGCCTTTTATGTGCCCGATGCGGGAACCGTCTTTACCGGCGACAGCCTGATGGCGCTGGGATGCGGGCGCCTGTTCGAAGGCAGCCCCGAACAGATGTGGGACAGCCTGTCCCGGCTTGCCGGATTGCCGCCGGAAACGCTGGTCTGTTCGGGCCATGAATACACGGCTTCGAACGCCGCGTTCGCCGCCACCATCGAACCGGGCAACGAGGCGTTGAAGGCGCGCACCGAAAGCATCGCGGCCTTGCGGGCCGAAGGCCAGCCCACCGTGCCGTCGCGCCTGTCCGAGGAACGCGAAACCAACCCTTTTTTGCGCGCCCACTTGTCCGGGGTGAAAGCCGCCCTACATATGGATGCCGCCCCCGACGTTGAGGTATTCGCCGAAATCCGGCGCCGCAAAGACAGTTTCTGACCAAAAAACAGCCAATCACGCCCGCGAGAGCGAAAATTGACAAGAAAAGGCTTGAAGAGGCGGCCGGAAAACCGAACCTTAAACATATGAGGCGACAGTCAAGGCGGACGAACCGCCGCGCGGCAGATCCCGCACCAATTACGAGGAGTGTTCAACGTGCCATCCTTTTCCAAACCGCTCGAAGAAGCCATTCACCACGCGCTGGCGCTGGCGAATGAGCGAAAGCATGAATTGGCCACGCTGGAACACCTGCTTCTTGCGTTGCTGGACGAACCGGACGCCGCCCGTGTCATGCAGGCCTGCTCGGTCGATCTGGATGTTTTGCGCAAGGTTCTGGTCGAGTTCATAGATGAAGAACTGACCACCCTGATCACCGATGTCGAAGGCAGCGAGGCGGTGCCGACCGCCGCCTTCCAACGGGTGATCCAACGTGCCGCGATCCACGTCCAAAGCTCGGGCCGCACCGAGGTTACCGGGGCCAACGTGCTGGTCGCGATCTTTGCCGAACGTGAATCGAACGCCGCCTTTTTCCTTCAGGAACAGGACATGACCCGCTATGACGCGGTCAATTACATCGCCCATGGGGTCGCGAAGGATTCCAGCTTCGGCGAAGCACGCCCGGTGTCGGGCACGCCCGAATTCGAAGAAGATGTGCAAGATGCCCAGCCCGCCGAAGAAAGCGACAGCGCGCTGGCGAAATACTGCGTCGACCTGAACGCCAAGGCCCGCGAAGGCGACATCGACCCCCTGATCGGGCGCGAGCACGAGGTCGAACGCTGCATCCAGGTCCTGTGCCGTCGCCGCAAGAACAACCCGCTTCTGGTGGGCGACCCCGGCGTGGGCAAGACGGCCATCGCCGAAGGTCTGGCCGCCAAGATCGTTGGCGGCGACACGCCCGAGATCCTGTCGGAAACCACGATCTATTCGCTCGACATGGGCGCGCTTCTGGCGGGCACACGCTATCGCGGTGACTTTGAAGAGCGCCTGAAGGCGGTGATGAAAGAGCTTGAGGATCATCCAGACGCGGTGTTGTTCATCGACGAGATTCACACGGTGATCGGCGCGGGCGCCACATCGGGTGGGGCAATGGATGCGTCGAACCTGCTGAAGCCTGCGCTTCAGGGCGGCAAGCTGCGCTGCATGGGCTCGACCACCTATAAAGAGTTTCGCCAGCATTTCGAAAAAGACCGCGCCCTGTCGCGCCGGTTCCAGAAGATCGACGTGAACGAACCGACGGTCGAAGATGCGGTGAAGATCCTGAAGGGGTTGAAGCCCTATTTCGAAGAACATCACGGCGTTAAATACACCGCTGACGCGATCAAATCCGCGGTCGAGCTGTCGGACCGTTACGTGAATGACCGCAAGCTGCCGGACAAGGCCATCGACGTGATCGACGAAGCCGGGGCCGCGCAGCATCTTCTGATCCAGAGCAAGCGGAAGAAGACCATCGGCGTGAAAGAGATCGAGGCCGTCGTCGCCAAGATTGCCCGTATCCCGCCGAAAAGCGTGTCCAAGGACGACGCGGAAACCCTGCGCGATCTTGAGAAGGCTCTGAAACGCGTCGTGTTCGGGCAGGATCAGGCGATTGAATCGCTGGCCTCGGCCATCAAGCTGGCGCGTGCGGGTCTGCGTGAGCCTGAAAAGCCCATCGGCAACTATCTGTTCGCCGGTCCCACGGGCGTCGGGAAGACCGAGGTTGCCAAGCAACTGGCCGACAATCTGGGGGTCGAGCTTCTGCGCTTTGATATGTCGGAGTATATGGAGAAACACGCGGTCTCGCGCCTGATCGGGGCACCTCCGGGCTATGTCGGGTTCGATCAGGGTGGTCTTCTGACCGATGGTGTCGACCAGCATCCGCATTGTGTGCTTTTGCTGGACGAGATCGAAAAGGCGCACCCGGATGTCTATAACATCCTGCTACAAGTCATGGACCACGGTGAACTGACCGACCACAATGGCCGCACCGTCAGTTTCCGCAATGTGGTGTTGATCATGACCTCGAACGCCGGGGCCGCCGAGCAGGCCAAGTCGGCCATCGGCTTCGGTCGCGATCGCCGTGAAGGCGAAGACACCGCCGCCATCGAACGCACCTTCACGCCCGAATTCCGTAACCGGCTGGATGCGGTGATCAGCTTTGCGCCGCTGGGCAAAGAGGTGATCCTGCAAGTGGTCGAGAAATTCGTGCTGCAACTGGAAGCCCAGCTTCTGGACCGGGGCGTCAGCATCGAACTGACCCGCGCTGCCGCCGAATGGATTGCCGACGAAGGCTATGACGACCGGATGGGCGCGCGTCCCCTGGGCCGCGTCATTCAGGAGCACATCAAGAAGCCGCTGGCCGAGGAGCTTTTGTTTGGCAGGCTGGCCAAGGGCGGTCTGGTGCAGGTTGGCGTCAAGAACGGCAAGCTCGATCTGCGCTTCGAAAAGCCGAAGAACCGTCAGCTTGGGTCACGCAAGCGCCCGCCGCTTCTGACCGCCGACTGACACTTAAAAGAATATGAAAAAAGAAAAGGCCGCACATCGTTGCGGCCTTTTCTTTCATCCCCGGTCTGAAAGCCGGATCAGCGTTCGGTCAGCTTCAACTCGATCCGCCGGTTCTGCGCACGGGCCTCGGACGTGTCGGCGGTGTTCACGGGGCGATATTCCCCGAACCCGGTGGCGGCCAGCCGGTCCGGGGGGAAGCCCAGATTGTTGATCATGTATTCCACAACCGACAGGGCGCGCGCCTGGCTCAACTCCCAATTGTTGCGATACCGGCCGGTGCCCGACAAGGGCACATTGTCGGTATGCCCGTCGACACGGATGATCCATTCGATCTCATCCGGGATTTCACCGGCCACTTCGGACAGCAGGGTGGCGACATTTGCGACCTGCGCCTTGCCTTCGGGCTGCAAAGTTGCGGTGGCGCTGGCAAACAGAACCTCGGACGAGAACACGAAGCGGTCGCCGACAATCTGAACCCCCTCGCGGTCAGCCAGAACCTGCTTCAGCTTGCCAAAAAACTCGGACCGATAGGCGGCAAGCTCTTTGGCTTCTTCTTCCAGCCGCTTGCGCTCGGCCTCTTCCAGCGCCGCGCGCCTGCGTTCTTCCGAGGCGACACGCGCAAGCGCCGCGTTCAGTTCGGACCCAAGCTTCTGAATCTGCACCTGCGCTTCGGCATCGCGTTCGTTGCCCTCGTCCAGAATGGCTTGAAGGCTGCCCAACTGCGTGCGCAAGGCGGCAACCTGCTCGTTCAACAAAGCGATCCTGCGCTGGCTTTCGGCGCTTTCGGCCTCTTTCTCCTCCAGCTCAAGATTTGCCGCCGCCAGCAGGCGCGCGCGTTCCTCAGCCGCGCTTAATGTCTCATCCACTTCGCTTTCGGCCGCCAGACGCGCAGCCAGCGCGGCTTGCAGTTGTGCACGCAGGTCCGGCAGTTCGGCCAGGTCTTCGCTGTTTTCGTCCAGCTGGGTCAGGGCCGTGGTCAAGCGCGCTTCAAGGTCGACACCCGCCGCCCGTGCCGCCGCCAGCAGGGTCAGGGTGTCTTCGGCGCGCTTGCGCTCGGCCTCAAGCGCAAGGGTCATCGCGGTCAGTTCTTCATCCGCCGTTTGCAGACGTTCGCGCAGGGCCGCCGCAGCCGCGGCTTCGGCCAGTCGTCCCGCTTCCTCCTCGTTCAGCGCCGCGGCCTGTTCATCTCGTTTGGCCTCCAGATCCGCAACCAGCGCCTCCAGCGCCTCGCGCTTTGCCGCCGCCAATCGGGCGGCTTCGGCCCCCGCGTCCAGCTCGTCCCGCGCCTGCGCCAGGGCCAGCGTCAACGCCTCTTGTTCGGAGATCATCCGGGCCTGCGCCGCCTCCAGTTCTTCCACGGTGGCGCCAAGCGCGGCCCCCTCGGACAGTGCCTGATCCCGCTCGGCCAGCAACGTGGCCACCTGTGCCTCGAAACTGGTGATTTTCGCAGACTGCGCGGCCAGTTCCCCGGCCTGTGCCTCGGTCTGGGCCGTCAGTTGGGCGATCAGGGCGGCCTGTGTCTCGGCTTGCGCGCGCGCATCGGCCAGGGTCGCGTTCAGGCTGCCCAATTCCCCTTCCAGTTCCGCCGCGCGGGATCGCTCAAGCCCCAGCGCATCGGCCAGCCCGGCAACCTGACTGGACAGTTCATCCAGCTCATGCGCCTGCCCTGATATCGTTTCGCGAAGGATGAACTGGACGATCATGAAAATCGTCAGGACGAACATCAGCACCAGCAGAAGCGCCGTCATCGCATCGACGAACCCCGGCCAGATCGAGCCGCTCATCCGTTGCACAGATCGACGCGTCAGGGCCATGGCCTAGACCTCGTCCTGACCGGACGCGATACGTATGGTGTGGATCAGCGTCGCCATGTCGCTGCGCAAATCCGACAGGCTTTCCTGCCGCCCGGCCTGCATTTCTTCCAGAATGCGCAGAAGCTGCACGTCGATCGAGCGCAGCCGCATGCGGCTTTCGGCATCGGTTCGCGCTTCGGCTTCCTCGTGCTGCGCCTGCAAGGTCACGATCAACCGCTCCTGCCCCTCGGCCAGCCGGGTCAGCGCTTCGCCCTGACCGTCATCCTGCACCAGATGGGTCGAAACCGTTTCAAGCTTGTCGGCAAGCTGTCCCAGTCGTTCATCCAGCATGGTGCGTTGCATGTCGCTCTGCGTGAACAAGGATTGCATCGTTTCGATCTGCTCGGCCAGAACCCCAAGATAGGCCCCGGCATCTGAACCGTCCGCCTCGCTGTCACCTGCTGCGAAGCTGATCTTGGTGATCGTAGACAACCATTCTTCAAGCTCGCGATAAAACCGGTTCTGGCCGTGACCCGCGAACAGTTCCAGAAGCCCAACCACCAAGGATCCGGCAAGCCCCAGAAGCGAGGACGAGAACGCGGTGCCCATGCCGCCCAACTGCTCTTCCAGCCCGGTCATCAGGCGGTTGAACACCTCGACCCCGCCTTCCCCCTCGCCCGGCGCAAGCGAGCGGATGGTTTCCACCACCGCCGGAACCGTGGTCGCCAAACCGTAAAACGTGCCCAGAAGGCCAAGGAAAATCAGAAGGTTGACAATATAGCGCGTGATGTCGCGCGCTTCGTCGATGCGGGTCGCGATACTGTCAAGGATCGACCGGGCCGAGGACGCACCGATCTGCAACTGCGACCCCCGGTTCGACCGAAGCAAGGCCGCCAGGGACGCCAGCAGGCGCGGCGCCCGGTCGGGGTCATGCCCGTCCCGTTCCTGCACATAGGCTTCGATCCAGCCAACGGATGAAAACACCTGCCAGACCTGCCAGAAACAGGCCAGAAGCCCGATCACGAAGACAAACAGGATGAAACCGTTCAGATACAGGTTCGCCTGAAAAACCGGCAACACGCGTGGCAGGGCGATGAACACGCCAAATCCGACCAGCCCAAGCACCACCAGCATCACGAAGATCTGGCGGATGGGTTGGGTAAAAGACGGCTCGACCCCTCGTTTTTTGGGCGCAGTCAGCGTCCCGCGATCCAGGTGATCCATGCGGGATATTCCTTGTCGCCATTGTTGTTGCGCTCAGGATAGGGGCAACAGGTGCAGGTGCCAACCCTTGTCTGCGCGCTAGGCTTCGACCATCGCGCGCACGGTGCGCGACAGCCAGCTCAGGTCCTCATCCTCGATCCCAAGTTCGGCCAGATGGGTGGCAGTATTGTAAAGATACTCGGTGTTGGGGCCGCGCCCGCCAACGGCATGGGCGATGATCCGGGCCTGTTCCTGCAGGTCGATCTGGCAATACTGCACGTGGTGGGGGTCGATCACATAGGTCACCGCCTCGACCTCGCGCCCGTCCTGAAGAAGGATCGTCAGCCGCTTTTCCAGATAGGCCGAGGAAATCAGCTCGCGTTCGCGCAGGTCGGCCAGCGTTTTGTCATGGCTTTTCGGGCAGGCGCGAAAGGCCAGCCCCTGGCAATGCGCGCCCTCCATTTCATCCAGCGCCAGCACAAGTCCGGGCGCATCTTCGGTCCCGCGATGATGGATCGACCGCATACAGAAACTGCGATGATAGCCGGGAAGCGTGGCCACGACGGCGTCGGTATGATCGAAGCCGGGGTTCCACATCAACGAGCCGTATCCGAAAACCCAAAGATCCTGCGTGCTCATTTCACTCGCTCTTTACCACCTGTCGCTTTACATACGCCAATATGCACGCAAGGCGGCAAGAGGAAAGAGTGATGCGCAAATTGATCATGATCGCCCTGGTGTTGGCGGGGCTGTGGGGCGGATACTGGTATGTCGGCGCCAAGGCGACCGAACGCGCGTTCTCGGCATGGATCGAAGACCGGCAAACCGATGGGTGGGTGGCCGAGGTCGAAGATATCTCGACCCGCGGCTTTCCCAACCGGTTCGACACGATCTTCACCGGCCTCGAACTTGCCGACCCCGACACCGGCCTGTCATGGGTATCGCCCGAGTTTCAGGTCCTCGCCCTGTCCTACAAACCACATCACGTCATCGCGGTCTGGCCCGGTACGCAGGTCATCGCCACACCCGAACAGCGGATCGAGATTTCGGGCAGCGATGTGAAAGGTTCGATCGTGGTCGCCCCGACGCCCGATCTGACACTCGAACGCAGCTCGATCGTGCTGGCGGATATCGCCATGTCGTCAACCGCCGGCTGGACCTCGGCGCTTGAACGGGGGCAACTGGCGACCCGCCAACTGGACGGCGGCGCCAACCGGCACGAGGTTCACTTCGAAGCCGTGAACCTGACCCCTGCCTCCGCTTTCGTTCAATCGCTGGACGCGGACGACCTGCTGCCCCCTGTTTTCGAAGGCGTCACCCTGAAAGCCAATGTGGATTTCACCGCCCCGTGGGACCGCGCCGCCATCGAAACCGCACGTCCCCAGATCACCCATATCGACCTGACCGAGCTGAAGGCCAAATGGGGAGAGCTGGAGCTTTGGCTGGCCGGCAAGGCCGATATCGACGCTGAGGGAACCCCCACGGGAAGCATCACCGTGAAAGCGCGCAACTGGCGCCAGATGATCGAGATCGCACGCGCCTCCGGCGCCCTTGCCCCCGAACTTGTTTCAACCGTCACCAGCGCCCTGCAATTCGTGGCGGGCCTGTCGGGTGATGAAAAAACCCTGGATGTGCCGCTGCGCCTGTCCGGCGGGCGCATGTTCCTGGGACCGATCCCGATCGGCACCGCCCCGGTGATCCACATTCGATAGCGGCGCATTTCAAAGACCCGCAACAGGTTTCTTCTGGCGAAAAATATCCTGGGGGGAATGTGCGAAGCACAGGGGGGCAAAGCCCCCATGTTCAAGCCTTGCTCAGCGGCAGTAAGACCCGCTGCGATACCGCGCCGTATCCAGATGCAGGTGATCCTTGTGAAACCGGTCCGAATTGGGGCCAAGCACCGTGCCGAACGGGCCGCAGGCCGCTTTGTGCATCTTCTTCAGAATCTTGCCCCTGACCGGATCGCGCCACCCTTTCAGGACGGTGATCGTCGCACCGTTCTTCAGCGTCACGCCCGAGATGTCGATGGCCCGCCCGCGCCCGTGTTCGCTGACCTTCGCGCCCGGCTGGTTGTTGCGCGTCCGGCACGCATAATGCGCGGCAACCCGCAGGGATACCGGCCCGCCGCCCAGCCGCCCGACTGCGGGAAACACCCCCTCGCGCACCCATGTGTTCAGAGCTTTCGCGGTGGTGCAATCCATCACCGCCGGCTGGCTCAGCTTCACGCCCGACACCTCGGTCACGCGCACGGGATCTGACACGCCGCAGCCCCGGATCCTGCCGGGAATGGCGGAAATCGCCTGCCCCTTGATCTCGTTCACGCCGCAGATACGGCCGCGACGACCCGAGGTCGTGGGCTTAGGGGTCGATGCCGCCACTTTCCGGGCAAACCCCCGTGGCCGCTGATGCGGGCGGAGCGAATTGCGCACCGCAAAAGCGGTCGGCAACGCCGCAACCACGGCGACAGGGACCGCCTGATCCTCTTCCTCGGGGCGGGCCTGCGGGCGCGCAACCTCGGGAACGGGGGCACTGGCCGTCGTGCTGATGGTCGTCACCGTCACGGTTTCGGGGCGCGGCTCGGGCCGGGATGAGGTGTCCGGCGCCAACGCAAGGGCTGGCATTCCCAAACTGCACCCCAGCATTACCCCACAGACAAATTTCCACATAAGACCTTTGCCAGGATGTCCCGTCATCATGCTGCTCCTTCACACACTGCACCGCACCACGAACAGGCTCAGTCGTGCTTTCCGCTCCGGCCGAAATCCGGTGCATCCGTGTCCTGCCCGGCTTCGATGATACCACGCCGGATCGCCCGGGTTCGAGTGAAATAGTCGAACAACGCCTCGCCATCGCCGGTGCGGATCGCGCGTTGCAAGGCGAACAGCTCTTCGGTGAACCGGCCAAGGATCTCTAACGTCGCGTCTTTATTGGCCAAAAACACGTCACGCCACATGGTGGGGTCCGACGCCGCGATCCGGGTAAAGTCGCGAAAACCCGCCGCTGAATACTTGATGACCTCGCTGTCGGTGACGCGCGACAGGTCATCGGCGACCCCGACCATCGTATAGGCAATCAGGTGCGGGGTATGGCTGGTCACCGACAGCACCAGATCGTGGTGGTCGGCATCCATCACTTCCACGTTGGACCCCATCCCCCGCCACAGTGCGACCAGTTTTTCGGTTGCCGCATCGTCCGAGCCATTCGGAACAAGAATGCACCACCGATTGTCGAACAGCTCGGCAAAGCCCGACCGCGGGCCGCTATGCTCGGTCCCGGCAAGCGGGTGTCCGGGGATGAAATGCACAGTTTCGGGCAGGTGCGGCGCGACCGTTTCGATCACCGCCCGTTTGACCGACCCGACATCGGTAACCGTCGCACCGGGTTGCAGATGCGCGCCGATCTCGGCGGCGACCGCCCCCATCGCGCCGACCGGAACCGCCAAAACGACAAGGTCGGCACCTTCGACCGCCTTGGCGGCGGTATCGACGATCCGGTCACAGAACCCGATCTCGCGCGCAATGTCGCGGGTCGCGGCAGAGCGGGCCGTGCCGACAATCTCGCCAGCCAGTCCCGCGCGGCGCATGGCGTGGGCCATGGACGACGCAATCAGCCCAAGCCCGATCAGGGCGACGCGGTCGTAAATCACGCTCATTTCCCCGCCTCGCCGTCCAGCCGATCTTCTTCAAGCAGCATCAGTTTCGACCCCGGTGCGCCGCCCTTGAACTTCCCGATCATATGCGCCACCCGGCGGCAAGATGCCTCGTCGCCGATGGTGATGCGCAAGCAATATGGCAGCCCATAGCCAGCCACCATGCGCACGATGATCCCCTGTTCCTGCAGGAACGTGTTGCAATCCGCGGCCTCGTCCGCGCTGGCAAAGCGGGCCAGGATGAAGTTGGTGCACGACGTATCCGAGGGCACGCCAAGTTCGGCCAGGGCTTCGGCCAGCCATGATCGCAGCCGGGTGTTTTCCGCCAGGCATCGGGCGACGTGCTCGCGGTCGTGCAACGCGGCTTCTGCGGCAGCCTGCTGCGCCATCGACAGGTTGAACGGCCCCCGCACCCGGTTCAGCACGTCGATCACCTCGGCCGCGCCATAGCCCCAGCCGATCCGCAAACCGCCCAGCCCATACATCTTCGAAAACGTCCGGGTCATGAACACGTTGGCGTATTTGTCGACCAGCCGCGCACCACCGTCGAACCCGTCGACATATTCGGCATAGGCGCCATCCAGCACCAGAAGCACGTGGTCCGGCAGTTCGCGGGCCAGACGCGCCAGTTCGGCCTGGCTGACCATGGTGGCGGTGGGATTGCCCGGATTGGTGACAAAGACCAGGCTGGTTCGGTCGGTGACGGCGTTCAGGATTTCGTCGATATCGACCATCCGCTCGCGTTCGGGCACCATCACCGGGGTCGCCCCCGCCGCCAGCGCCGAGATCTTGTACATCGAAAACCCGTGCTCGGTATAGATCACCTCGGTCCCCGGACCGGAATAGCATTGGCACAGGAATGTGATCACCTCGTCCGATCCGACGCCACAGATGATACGGTCCGGGTCCAGCTTGTGAAGCGCACCGATGGCCGCGCGCAGGGACGCATGGTCGGTGTTGGGATAGCGATGCAGTTCGTGCCCGGCCCGCTGGAAGGCTTCGATGGCATCCGGGCTTGGCCCGAACGGGTTTTCGTTCGAGCTGAGCTTGATCACGTTCGCCACGCCATCGACGCTGGACGCGCCGCCAACATAGGGCTTGATCTGCATGATCCCCGGCTGAGGTTCGATCTTGGTCATCTTGGTACTCCCCCCTAGGAGGTGATTTACAGGGGTCGGCGCACCCAAGAAAGAGCGAATGCGCCCTTATGGACAATGTGCGCCGGGCCTGAGGCTTCGCTGCATCTGCAACAGGCACGAAAAAACCCGCCCAATGACCTGGGCGGGTTCCAAAACTCTGCGATTTGTAAGCTGTGCTTAGTTCTTCGCGTAGAATTCGACGACCAGGTTCGGTTCCATCACGACCGGATACGGCACGTCCGACAGGCCGGGCGTCCGGGTGAAGGTTGCGGTCAGTTTCGAATGGTCAACGTCCAGATAGTCCGGCACGTCACGCTCGGGCAGTTGGATGGCTTCCAGAACGGCGGCCATTTGCTTCGAACGGTCACGAACCTCGATCACGTCGCCTTCCTGCACGCGATAGGACGGGATGTTGACCTTCTTGCCGTTCACGCGCACGTGGCCGTGGTTCACGAACTGGCGGGCGGCAAACACGGTCGGCACGAACTTGGCGCGGTAAACGACGGCGTCCAGACGGCGTTCCAGCAGGCCGATCAGGTTTTCACCGGTGTCGCCTTTGACACGCTCGGCTTCACCATAGATGCGGCGGAACTGCTTTTCGGTCAGGTCGCCGTAATAGCCCTTCAGCTTCTGCTTGGCACGCAGTTGCAGACCGAAGTCCGACAGCTTGCCCTTGCGGCGCTGGCCGTGCTGGCCGGGGCCGTATTCGCGGCGGTTCACCGGCGATTTGGGGCGACCCCAGATGTTTTCGCCCATGCGGCGATCAATTTTGTACTTGGCAGACGTGCGTTTGGTCACGGCTGATCTCCTTCGTCTTGGTCGAAGGCGCTCCCCTGCTAAGGGAGTAGGCGCCAACAATGAAGGGCGTTGTCCTTTGGCCGAAGCCCGACAGGCATCCCCTTGCGGGGGCCGCCAACACCAATGAAAACCGGCCCCTTGCGGGACCGGATTTGGGGCTTATAGCGCCGTGAGTGGTGGTGTCAACGCCCCGATACGCCTGTCAGGCAATTTCTCCGCGCAGTTTCACGACCTCGCCCCGCTCCTGGCTGCGCCGGGCGGTGCCGCCATAGGCCATGGGATTGAAATTCAGCTGCGGGAACATCTGGAACAGGCGGCGGCGCTGCACCGTGTCCAGCGTATTCAGATCCGCGTTGGCCGGGTGGAAGCTTTCGGACGGGACGCCATTGGCCCAGACCACCTCGTGATTTTCCAGAAGCACATAGTAATATGTGATGTCGCGGATCGTGTAATCGACCACCACCCGCCGTTCATCCACCAGATCACGGGCCGAAATCAGCACTTCGTCCTCGTTGAACAGCTCTTGCGCCCGCTTGCCGTTCAGCAGGATCTGTTGCTGCCCCGAAACGATCAGGTCCGCGTCCGGCTGCCCCGGCCGAATGGCCCCCGCCCGCAACCGGATCGGTCGCAGTTCGGGCATCGCGAACATGCGTGTGCCCGTGATGCGCTTGGTGCCGATCCACAGCACCTTCTGGGTGCCGTTTTCACGGGTTTGCAATTCATCGCCTTCGCGCAGGTCCTCAATGCAGATCTCACCGCCATGGGTGCGCAGGCGGGTCTCCGGGGCGAAACAGATCACGCCCGTCGGCTGATCGACCAGCCGGTCCCGTGGCGTTGGCCTTGTACTGGCCCGCACCACCCAGAAATCCGTGTTCGCCGGGGGCATTTCGCCGGTGAACATCAAAAGAACCTGATCATCGGCGCCGTCGATCAGGGTGATGACATAACTTGCATGTCCGTCCGTGACCTCGAACCCCATGTTAAGCTGGTGACTGCTGACCGAATGCGACCCAAGCGGTCGTGAGGGGTCGATCGCTGCCCCGACCAGTTTGTAAACACTATGCGCGGTGCGCCTGCGCTGGTCCTGTTCTCCGCTTGCGCTCTCAAGATCGCGAAGCTCACGTGGTCCGTCGACGCGCAACGGTGTTCCCGTCCAGCGCCAATTCGATCCCACGCCAAGCGACGACACCGGTGCCGCCGGCGTTCCGTCCACTTCTGTCTGCGACCATGAGATGACAAACGTGCCATTAAAGCCCGTTTCCATGCCCGATAACCTGCCAATTTTATTTTTTATTGTTCCAAAGCTAGCATGGGTGATTCGCTTTGTTAAGCGAATTGTCCACCTGACCGCCGGCCCGACATTGGCGCGATCAAATCGCAACAGTCGCATGGATCGCCTGTTTTTCTTGTCGCCCCCCTGCCCGACCCCGGTTTCATGACAAGATTGCAAAGGCTCACATCAACTGGTAATAAAATTTTACCAATTTTCTTCGGAGCCGATCATGCCAGTCATCACCGAGATTGAAGACCTTCGCCGCATCTATGCCCGACGGGTTCCAAAGATGTTCTATGACTATGCCGAAAGCGGCAGTTGGTCGGAACAGACCTTTCGCGAGAACAGCTCGGATTTCGACAAGCTTTATTTTCGCCAGCGGGTCGCGGTGGACATGGACAACCGATCCACCCGGACAAGCATGATCGGGCAGGACGTGGCGATGCCCGTGGCGCTGGCCCCGGTCGGGCTGACCGGCATGCAATGCGCGGATGGCGAGATCAAGGCCGCCCGCGCCGCCGAAAGGTTCGGCGTGCCCTATACCTTGTCGACCATGTCGATCTGCTCGATCGAGGATGTGGCCGAACACACCAACGCCCCCTTCTGGTTTCAGGTCTACACGCTGAAAGATGACGACTACATGCAGCGGCTGTTTGACCGTGCCCGCGCCGCCAAATGCCCGGCCATCGTGATCACGGTGGATTTGCAGGTGCTGGGGCAGCGCCACAAGGATCTGAAGAACGGTCTCTCTGCCCCGCCCAAGCTGACCCCGGCCTCGATCGCCAACATGATGACCAAGGTGCAATGGGGCCTTGGGATGCTGGGCACCAAACGGCGGTTCTTTGGCAATATCGTGGGCCACGCGAAGGGCGTGACCGATCCGTCATCGCTCAGCACCTGGACCGCCGAGGCATTCGACCCGTCACTGAACTGGGAGCGTATCCGTCAGTTCAAGAAAATGTGGGGCGGGCCGGTCATCATCAAGGGCATCATGGAACCGGAAGACGCGGTTCAGGCCGTGAACGTCGGCGCCGACGCCATCATCGTGTCGAACCATGGGGGGCGACAGCTTGACGGTGCGCTGAGTTCTATTCGCGCCCTGCCCTCGGTGCTGGATGCGGTCGGGGACAAGGTCGAAGTGCATCTGGACAGCGGCATCCGGTCGGGTCAGGACGCGCTGAAGGCCATCGCGATGGGGGCGAAAGGCACCTATATCGGCAGGGCGTTCACCTATGGTTTGGGCGCGATGGGCGAACAGGGCGTGACCAAGGCGCTTGAGGTGATCCACAAGGAAATGGACATCTCGATGGCGTTCTGCGGGCACACCGACATCAACACGGTCGACCGGTCGATCCTGCATGTGCCCAAGGGCTTTTCGGGCGACTGGGAAAGCTGATCGCGAGGCGCTGCGTCAGAAATAGCTGCGTACCAGCGCACCCGAGATCAGCGTCCAGCCGTCCGCCACGACGAAGAACGCCAGTTTGAACGGCAATGACACGATGGCCGGCGGCACCATCATCATGCCCATCGACATCAGGATCGCGGCGACTACAAGGTCGATCACCAGAAACGGCAGAAACACCAGAAACCCGATCTGGAAGGCGCGTTCGACCTCGGACAGCAGGAACGAGGGCACCAAAAGCGACAAAGGTGCCTCGTTTCCCACCGCCATATCCGCAGTTTGCTCGCGCAGCGTGGCCAGATGTGTGAAGGTTTCGGGGTCTATGCGGGCGGCCATGAAGACGCGAAACGGGTCGATGGCGGCCATGAACGCAGGCTCGATCTCAAGCACCCCGTCCGAGAAGGGTTTGCCGCCCTGGGTCCACGCCTCGACAAACACCGGCTCCATGATGAAATAGGTCAGGAACAAGGCCAGGCTGACGATCAGCATGTTCGGCGGCGATTGCTGCAAGCCGATGGCCTGCCGCAGGATGGACAACACCGTCACGATGAACGGAAAGCAGGTCACCATGATGGCCAGCCCCGGCACAAGGCTGAGCACGGTCACCAGAACGAAAACCTGTATGGTCCGCGTGGCCAGCGACCCCTCGTCCCCCAAGGACAGGGTAATATCCTGCGCGCCCGCCGCCCCGGCCATGCCGACCAGCAAGGCCGCGATCATGGCGACGAAAGCAAGGGTCCGTCTGGTGTCACCGGGTTTGCGAAACATCACAGGCCCGATTTCAGATCTGCAACCTCGGTCAGCCGGACGGACAGGCGACCTTGCGGATCGCCCTCCATCTCTTCCAGTTCACCCCGTGCAATCAGCTTGTCCCCCACGTAAAGCTCGACCGGGTCTTCGATCCGCTTGTCCAAGGGCAGGACGGTATCCTGCGTCAGTTGCAACAGCTCTTTCACCGTGGGACGCGCGCGCCCGACCGAAATCGTGATCTCGATCGGGACCTGCACGAAAGGGTTTGCGGGCGTTGTCGCATCGGATGAGGATTGGGAATCAGCCATGGTCAAAAACCTTCTCGTTGATATCGTAAAGCGCCGCGACCGCATCCTTGATCCGGGCCAGCGCGTTTGTCAGGTCGATGCAACGCTCCGAGGATGACGAGCGAAGGAAAACCTGGCCTTCCGGCAGCGTGTCATCCTCGAACACCTCCAACGGTGGTGTGGTCACGCGTTCCATCAGGCGCTCCAGAACCTCGCGACTGGCCGGGGACACGCGCAGTTCGATCGGAGCATCCGCCGCCTGTTCGGCCAGCAGCATGATCTCGTCACAGATGGTCTGACCCAGCGCATCGCGCATCAGCGCAGGCATCAAGGTGTCGACCATGGCGCGCAGCACCGGTTCCAGCGATCGCAGAACGTGGCTTCGGGCCTCGTGGAAGGTGAACCCCAGATCTTCCAGGTTGCGGGCAAACTCGGCTTCGATCCGGTCCTTTTCGCCCGCCGCTTCTTTTACCGCATCGTCCCACCCCGCGCTGTAGCCTGCTTCGTAAGAGGTCAACCGCAGGCTCTCCAGCTCGGTTTCGGACAAAGGGCGGGCATCGTGAGGCGGCCCGGACAAGCCGGACTGCGCGAAATCTTCCAGGGTGAGCGGCTTGTTCATCGCGCTAGCTCCTCGTCGTCTTCCATCCAGCCACGCAGGATTTCAACGGTATCGGACTGCCGTTCTGCAATCAGGTTACGCAGACGCTCGACCGGATCGGAATCCGTCGCGCCCGACAGGTCGTTGGCAAAGATCTCGGCCTCGGCAGGTGTGTCGACCACCGCCGGAAGGCTCGGCGCCCCGGTCGGCATCGGTTCAGGCGCAGCCGGCACAGCCATGGTTGCCGGCTCGGGCAAGGCGGCGGCTCCAACAGACCGCGCGGCAAAGATCGGGCGCAGCACGAACAGGCCCAGAACCAGCGCAACCACCGCCAGGACAACGATCTTGATCAGCGACATCGCATCAATTGCCAATCCCGCCAGAAACCCGTTGGCCGGCGTGCTGCCAATGGCGGGAACGGGCTTGAATTCCAGGGACTTGATGGTGATCAGGTCGCCCCGTGTTTCATCAAATCCGACCGCGCCCGCAACCAGTTCACGCAAGCTGGCAAGCTCGTCCGCGCTTCGCGGGGTCCAGATTTCCGCCCCGGCATCGTCCACGGTTCTGATACCGTCGATCAGCACCGCGACGGACAGCCGCTTGATTGCGCCGGGCGCCGTCACCACCTCGCGGGTGGTTTCCGACACCTCGTAGTTGATCCGCTCGCGCGTTTCGGATGTGTTTGACGATGAATTTCCGCCGCCTGCCGCGTCGCCGTCAGGCAGGTTCGAGGCCACGGTCACGCCTGCGCCCTCGCTGTCCTTGGCCGAATTCGATGTCTCAAGCGTGTCGGTCGACACGGCGACGCGTGCCTCGGGGTCGAAGCGACGTTCCAGCAGCGATTCCTGCTCGGTCGCGGTCTCAAGGCTCAACTCGACCACCGCATTGCCAAAGCCCACGCGCGCTTCCAGCAACCGCTCCACGTTCTGTTTCAGGGTCAGCGCCCGATCCGCGGCAAGGCTGGGAATATCCGACAGTTCATCGCCGCTGGCGATCAATCCGCCCCGGCTGTCAATGATCGACACCCGTTCCGGCAACAGGCCCGGCACCGCAGATGCCACGAGGAATTTCAGGGCTTTGGCCTGTGCCCCCGGCAAGGCACCGCTGGCCGTTGTCACCGTCACCGACGCCGACGGCTCGTTGTGCTGGCGAAACATCTGGGTCGACGTGTTGGCAATATGCACGCGCGCATTCTGAATCAGCGGGCTGGCGACGATGGTGCGCGCCAGTTCGCCTTCTTTCGCACGCCAATAGGCCGCATCGAACATCTGCGACGTGGTGCCGAACCCGCTGAGACCGTCCAGCAACTCGTAACCTTTCCCGCCGTTTGCAGGCAGGCCTTCGCTGGCCAGGGTCATCCGCAGGCTGTCGCGCTGCGCCGTGTCGACGAAAATGGACCCGCCACGAATGTCATAGGCGACGCCACGCGCCTCAAGCGCCTTGACGACATCGCCGGCCGAACCGCTTTCCAGCCCGGCGTAAAGCAGTGTCATCTGGGTCGATGTCGCCATGCGCGACAAGCCGATCACCGCCGCGAACATGGCAAGTGTCGCCGCCGCCACGATCACACGTTTCCGCATATCCAAACTGGCCCATATCGAGGCGATCTGCTGCAAGAGGCGACTCCTTTCATCGGGTGGGCTTCTGCCCCGTCACATTCCGCAGTCTTCCCAGATCGCCCTTAACAATTGGTTAGTGGGCACCGGCTTATAACGAATCGAACAAAATTCTCTGGAAGCCCACATGACAGACACGGACATGCCCCCCGATATCGCAGACGCCCCAACGAAGAAGACCTCCCGCAAGGGGTTTCTGGTCGGCCTGATCCTGGCCCTTGCCCTTGGCGGTGGCGGGTTCTTCGCGACCTATTCTGGGCTGATCGGTGGCACAGCAGCAGAAAACAGCGATCAGGATCACGCGGTCTCACCCGCCGATCTGCCTGCCGTGTCCTTTGTCGAGCTGGAACCGCTGGTCATTTCACTGGGGAATTCAGGCAAAAGCCGCCATCTGCGGTTCCGTGGCTCGCTCGAGGTTGTGCCGGGCCATGAAACAGATGTCGGCCACCTTCTGCCACGCGTCATCGACGTGTTGAACGGTTATCTTCGGGCGGTCGACACCGCGATGCTCGAAGATCCGGCCGCACTGATCGAACTGCGTGCCCAGATGTTGCGACGCATTCAACTCGTCACCGGCGAAGGGCGGGTGCGCGACCTTTTGATTCTCGAATTCGTCCTCAACTGACAAGGAGGCGTGAGCATGGACATTCTGGCTGACATCATGCTGGGCATTGGCGCGATCGGTGCCGCCGTCTATTGCATGGTCCTGTCGCGACGGCTGCGCCGGTTCAACAACCTGCAAAACGGAATGGGCGGGGCGGTGGCCGTGCTGTCGGCACAGGTTGACGACATGACAACGATGCTGAACAGCGCGCGCGATGCCGCGGGGGAAAGCGCCGATATCCTGACCGACCTGACCGACCGGGCCGAGCTTTCCGCACAAAAACTGGAACTGATGATGGCAAGCCTGCACGACCTGCCGGATGCCGATCCCGCGCAGATCGCAGACGCACCCGGCTTTGCCACGGTTGATACCGGCACGGCGGCGCCACCCGGCGTGGCGGCGGATGACACCCCGGCCCCGGTCTTCGTCAGCCATCGTATCCTGAGGGCGGCAGAATGATGCGGGAAGAAACCGGACGTAAGACCCGGCGACGTCGCAAGGCGGGGCGGCATGTTCTTCTGACGCTTGCCCTGCTGCTTGGCCTGTCCGGGGTGATGCGGCTGAGTGGATACGGGATCGCGATTGCGCAAGAGGTGAACGAGCTGTTGCGCGGCACCTCGGCCAGTCGGGATGACCGCGCGGCCTGCACCACCGAAGCGGATATCGAAGTGGTGTTGACCGCGCTTCAGGCCCGCGAACAGAAGCTGATCGAGAACGAAACCGCCCTTGAACGTCGGCTGAAAACCCTGGCCGAGGCAGATACCGCCCTTGACGAGAAGCTTCAGGCGCTGGTGGCGGCCGAAGATGCGCTGGCGGCGACGATGGCTGCGGCAAGGACCGCCGCTTCTGACGACCTGGTCCGGTTGACCACGCTTTATGAAAACATGAAACCCAAACAGGCCATCCCCTTGTTCGAAGCGATGGATCCCGAATTTGCCGCCGGTTTCCTGTCGCGTATGAAACCACCTGTCGCAGCGCAGATCATGGCCGGGCTTGATCCCCAGGCCGCCTATGCCATCAGCGTGGTGTTGGCCGGCCGCAATTCGGACACGCCGACAAACTAGGGAAAGGCGGGGGTTTGTTAACCCCTTTGTGCCAAGAAGGCACGACCGCAATGTGACCAGTGCAAGAGGTGCAGGATGATCGGATTTGTTGGGATCGCGTTGATCTTCGTGATGGTGTTCGGCGGCTATCTGGCCGCGGGCGGCAAGATGGGGATCATCCTCAAATCCCTGCCCTTCGAATTCACCATGATCGGCGGCGCGGCGGCCGGGGCCTTCGTGATCTCGAACGATATGACCGCCATCAAGCACACGCTGAAGGACATCGGAAAGGTGTTCAAGGGACCGAAATGGCAGCCCGACGACTACCGTGACCTGCTCTGTCTTCTGTTCGAACTGATCCGCCAGGCCCGGCAGAACGCCGTCGCACTTGAAGAGCATATCGAAACACCGCAAGACAGCCCGATTTTCGGCCGCTATCCCAGGATCCTTGCGGATCGCGAGGCGGTGGAGCTGATCTGCGACACGCTCCGCTCGGCGACCATGAACTACGACGACCCGCACCAGGTCGAAGAAGTCCTTGAAAAGCGGATGGAGGCCAACCTGCACCATGCGCTCCATTCCAGCCACGCGCTGCAAACAGTGGCCGACGGGTTGCCCGCACTGGGTATTGTCGCCGCCGTTCTGGGCGTGATCAAGACCATGGGATCAATTGACCAGCCGCCGGAAATCCTTGGAAAAATGATCGGTGGCGCGCTGGTCGGAACCTTTCTTGGCGTTTTCCTGGCCTATGGGTTGGTCGGGCCGTTTTCAACCAAGGTCAAAACCGTGGTCGAAGAGGATGCGCATTTCTATCAGTTGATCCGCGAAGTGCTGGTTGCCAACCTCTATAACCATTCCGTCAACATCTGTATCGAAGTCGGACGGCAGAACACGCCCGGCCATCACCGCCCCAGCTTCTCTGATCTCGAGGAGGCCTTGAAAGAGGTCAAGCAGGTGGCCTGATGTTTCGGCAGCTGTTGATGCTTTGCGTGGTAATCTGGTGGCCAACGATCCTGTCGGCTGAAACCATCAAGGTCCGGTCGGGGGAACACGCAACCTTCTCGCGGCTGGTCATCTATCTGGACCCGTCCGACACACCCGCCTTGATACGCACACCGACTGGCCTTCGGATAACCTCTGGCAACGCCACGGACCGGTTCGACATCGCCGGAATCTTCGACCTGATCCCGCGCGACCGGATCGCCGACGTGACCGCGCCAAAGGGGGGCACGTTGGACATTACCTTGAACTGCCCGTGCGATGCCGTCACCCAGACCCTGTCAAACGGGCGATTTGTGATTGATATCGTTGACACACCGCCGCCCGAAGCGCCCCCTGCACCCGCGCGACGCGAACAGCCGGACAAGCCCCAGGACACGGCACGGCTTGCCCGACGCGGGCTTCCGATTGCCGGATTTGCCGATGCAGATGATGGGATTGGGGCCGTCGATCCGCCAGAGGAGAAAGACGCCGAGAATACCCCATCCCCGATGACAGCACAGCCTTTGACCGAGAAAACCCTTCTGGAACAACTTGCACGGGCGGCATCGCAGGGGCTGGTCAATGCGCCATCAATCCTGGAAACCGAGGAAGACCCCACGCCCGCCACGCCACCTTCTCCTTCGCCCGAACCATCGGCCCAACCGCCGGAACCGCCCCAAAACCATGTTCGCATCCAGACATCGGTCGACCGGGATACGGACCGATCCAC
>JAUHWP010000039.1 GCA_030424645.1 Alphaproteobacteria bacterium | reverse complement strand
TCAGGATCAACCTTGGGAACCGGTCGCAGAGCAGATAGGCTGTGGCCCCCGGCGTCACCACCATGGCGATGACAAGAAAGGCGCCCACTGTTTGCATCGCGGCCACGACGCTGGCCGAAAGCAGGATGAAAAAGACGGCTTTCAGCAGACCCGGCTTCAGGCCGATCGACCGCGCATGGCTTTCGTCGAAGAAGGTGACCATCAGGTCCTTCCACTTCGCCGTCAGTATCGCCAGCGACACGAAGCCGATGATCGCCAGTTGCAGCGTGTCTTCGGGCGTGATGGCAAGAATGTTGCCCATGGTAATGGTCTGGATCGACACCGAAATCGGGTTGACCGACACCATGAACAGACCAAGCCCGAAGAACGAGGTAAAGATGATCCCGATGATGACATCGACCTTCAGCCCCGACCGGTCCGACAGAAACAGCATCGCCCCGGCGGCCAGAGCGCCGGAAAAGAACGCCCCGATCGCAAAGGGCAGCCCAAGCATATAGGCCCCCGCCACCCCCGGCACCACGGAATGCGCCAGCGCATCACCGATCAGCGACCAGCCCTTCAGCATCAGGTAAGAGGACAGAAAGGCGCAGACCCCGCCCACCAGTGCGGATACCCACATCGCGTTGGTCATGTATCCATAGGAAAAGGGTTCAAGCAGAACTGTCATTCCTGACGCTCGGTCTTGTGGGTCTTGTCGCCATACTGAACCAAGGGTCGTTCGTCGTCGGTGAAGATCGACACCTGACGTTCGTCATCATCATCGTGAAGATCGGCACCGCCAAGGGTGAAGTGCCGCAACACACCGCCGAACGCGGCCTCGAGGTTTTCGCGGGTAAATGTCGTCTCGGTCGGGCCATGGGCCAGCACGGTGCCTTTGACCAGCACCGTCCGGTCGCAGAACTCGGGCACCGACCCAAGATTGTGGGTCGAAACCAGCATCACGCGGCCCTCGTCGCGCAACGCACGCAACAATGTTATGATCTGCTCTTCGGTCTTTACATCGACGCCGGTAAACGGTTCGTCCAAAAGGATCACCTGCCCGTCCTGCGCCAGCGCGCGGGCCAGGAAAACCCGCTTTTTCTGCCCGCCCGACAATTCGCCAATCTGACGGTGCCGGAAATCAAGCATGTTGACGCGGTCCAGTGCCGCCTTGACCGCTTCGTGATCGGCCTTCGACGGGCGGCGCAGAAACCCCATATGCCCATAGCGCCCCATCATCACCACGTCTTGCACCAGAACGGGGAACGACCAGTCCACTTCCTCCGATTGCGGCACATATGAAACCAGATTGCGTTTCAACGCTTCTTTCACGCCAAGGCCAAGCAGTCGGATTTCACCCTTCGCCACCGGCACAAATCCCATGATCGCCTTGAACAGCGTCGATTTGCCCGACCCGTTGACCCCCACAAGCGCGGTCACCGTGCCACGAGGAATTTCAAAACTGGCATTGCGCAAGGCGGTGTGACCGTTGCGATAGGTGACGGTCACCTGGCTGGCGGCAATCCCGTCGTCGACGACGTCGGTTGCAATCATCTGGCTGTTATCTTTCATATTCGTTCTCGGTTGATTGCGAAGACCACAAGACGCGTGGCCCTCGCACCAAAGATGCGCCCGGTGTGCGGTCTTGAAAAGACCCAATGATCAATTCATGCCCTTTGTCAGACCGTCCGCAACGGTTTTCGAAGTTACGGTCAGCAAGTCCAGATAGCTGGGCACCGGGCCATCCGGTTCGGACAGGCTGTCCACATAAAGCACGCCGCCGTAATGCGATCCGGTCTCGCGCGCGACCTGCTCGGCAGGGGCGGTGTTCACGGTGCTTTCACAGAACACCACCGGGATGTCGTTGTCGCGCACCCCGTCGATCACCGCGCGCACCTGTTGCGGCGTGCCCATCTGATCCGCGTTCATCGGCCAGAGATACAGTTCCTTCATGCCGAAATCACGGGCAAGATAGCTGAACGCCCCTTCGCAGGTGACAAGCCAGCGTTGCGCCTCGGGGATGGTCGCAATCTGCTGGCGCAGGGGTTCAAGCGTCGCGCGCAGTTCATCCTTATAGCTGGCTGCATTCGCCTCATAGGTTTGCGCATTGTCGGGGTCCTGCTCAGCAAAAGCCTTGGCGATATTGTCGATATAGATCAACGCGTTGTCCAGCCCCATCCAGGCATGGGGGTTTGGCAGACCCTCATAGGCGCCCGAGGCAATCGGGATCGGGTCGATGCCTTCCGTCAACGTGGCCGAGGGCACATCGCCGAGATTGGCCAGGAACTGCTCAAACCACAACTCCAGATTCATACCGTTCCACAAGATCAGGTCCGCGTCCTGCGCACGCACGATGTCGCGCGGCGTCGGCTCATAGCCGTGAATTTCAGCACCCGGTTTGGTGACCGAGACAACCTCGGCCGCATCACCCGCCACATGGCTCGCCATATCCGCCAGCACGGTGAAGGTGGTGACGACCTTCATCTTCTCTTGTGCCGCCGCGCCCCCGACGGTCAATGCGACTGCCGCCGCGGCCCCCAGCAGGCGTTTTGTCAATGTGGTCATGGATCTACCTCTGAATTTTCCAGGTTCAACGCTCGAGCACACATCTAGATGCGAGCGACTCGTATTATGAATATCGCATCCAGCCCTTTTTGCAACTGCAAATCATTCGCAATCTTAAAACGCTCCTTCCGGTCCCCAAAGACCCGAAGGAAAAGACACTAACCCGCGCTCTTTAACTGACTGTTTTTGTCAACAATTGACATAGGTCAAGGACCGCACGGCATACGGTGCTAGCTTTCGCCAAACCAAGTACCCCGCTTGCGCAAGGGAACGGAACCAAGTGTTTCTGCCCAAGGGTGCTTAGATGTCCGATACTGCAAGCGATCTCTCCGCCTCTCCTCATATGCGATGGTTTCGACACTCGTTGCGGCCATCCAGGGCGTCTTGCTGCAACGCCCGATCTGATCTGACCCGCCGATCCAAGGAGTACGCCCCATGCTGAAAGCCGCCCTTCTGGTTTTGACATTGACCGCCGACGGTGCCGTTCTGGCAACGCTGACCTCGGCAGATGACGCCGAGGATTGCAGCGCCAAACAAGAGGTCATCAGACAGGTGCTGGAAAGCGCCGGGATCACGCCCCTGGTGAACGAATGCGGGCAAACCGAGCTGACATTGACACCGTTCGACCATGGCGCCGGACCCAAGGCACAGATCCACCGCTACCGCGTGGACCTGCCTGAAGCGGGCGGGTTCACCATTGCCCCTCTGTCGGCTGACCAGCCCTGCACCGCGGCACCCGATGCAAATCCGGCCATCTATTGCACCCGTTCGGCACAACAGGTGGTCACCGATGGCTGACGCATCGGCCCCGGCCCGTCCGCGCGGTGCGGCTGCCCTGCATCCACCCATCCCCGGACCATCGGGCGATGGTCCGCCACCGCTTGAGAGCTTCTATGCGACGCCCAGCCCGGACCCCTTGGCCAATGCTTTCCCCGGCAAGCGCGCGACCCATCCTTTCGTCGGCATGTCCCCGGTGGACAAGGCCGATCTGCCCGGTCTGTGGGCGCGGATGTTCAACACGCCGCGAACGGCACGGGCCGTGGCTTACCTGCACGTTCCCTTTTGCGAAAACCACTGCCTGTTTTGCGGCTTCTACCAGAACGCCTGGCGGGCGGGGGATGGCGCGCCCTATGTCGACGCGGTGATCGCGCAACTGGAAGGGTTTGCCCGCACCCCGGCACATGCCGGGCCACCGCTTCAGGCGGTCTATCTGGGCGGCGGCACACCCACAGCACTGGCCGGGCGCGACGTCGCCCGCCTGATCACCGCAATTCGTCACCACCTGCCATTGGCGCCCGATTGCGAGATCACGCTGGAGGGGCGCATCCACTCGTTCGGGATCGACAAGGCCCGCGCCGCATTCGACGCCGGTGTCACACGTATTTCGCTGGGCGTGCAGAGCTTTTCCGACAGCATCCGCAAGCCACTTGGGCGCAAGGCCTGCCGCACGGATGTGATCCGCACGCTGGAACGGCTGGTCGCGCTGGATTGCGGCGCGGTTGTGGTGGACCTCATGTATGGGCTGCCGGGGCAGACCCCCGCGGATGTGGCCGATGACGTGCGGCTGTGCGCAGCGCTTGGGCTGGACGGGCTGGACCTTTATTCGCTGAACCTGATCCCCGGCACGCCGCTGCTGACCGCCATCGAGAAGGGCAAGATGGTCCCCGCAGGCGGCACCGCCCTTGGCACCTTCTTTGCCACAGGCGAAGAGGCGGCGCTGGCCGAAGGCTGGACGTCGATTTCGACAACCCATTGGCAAGGCTCACTGCGCGAGCGCAACGTCTATAACATCGCGGTCAAAACCGGCGCGGATTGCCTGGCGTTTGGCGCCGGTGCCGGGGGGTTCCTGCAAGGTTTCAACTATCGCAACACCAGCGATCTGACCGATTTCTCGGCCCGTGCCGCCGATCCTGAAGAATGCCTGACGGCAGGGATGATGCGTCAACCGACCACGTCCCCCATTACCCAGGCGATCAAACTGGGGATGGAACGCGGGCGGCTTGATCTTCGCCCGGCCGAGACAGCACTTGCCGCCCTGTGCCCGACAGCGCCCCAGATGTCGATCGCAGGTCATCTTGATCCGCTGTTGCAACAATGGACCGACGCGGGGCTGATGCAACCCGTGCATCGGTTTCACCGTCTCACCCGTGCTGGCCGTTTCTGGCAGGTCGCCATGACGGCACGGCTGATTGGCTGGCTGAACCAGCATCCCAACCTGAAGGACATGACATGACCACCGAAACACTCGCCCCCGTTGCAACGCCGCAGGCTCTTGCCAAGGCGCTGGCCGACAACCCCACCGCCGCACTGGAAGACATTGCGCGTGCGGCTGGCACCACGCCGCTTGCGGTTCTTGACGCCCTGCCCGATGGCGAAGTCACCTCGGTGACAGGGGATCACATGGTCGCGGCCCTTGATGACATCGCAAGCTGGGGCGAGATCACATTCATCGTCAACACCGGCCCGGTGATCCTTGAAGCCAAGGCACCGATGCAAGGCGGCACCGTGGCGCGGGGCATGTATAACCTGAAAGGCAAACCGATCAGCGGACACCTGAACATCGACGCCTGCGCCCGCTTGGCCTTCGTGCGGCGCACGCTCTTTTCGATGGAGACACGTTCGGTCCAGTTCTATGGCCATGACGGGCAATGCCTGTTCAAGATCTATCTGGGACGCGACGAAAACCGCCAGCTGATCCCGGAACAGATCGCCCGTTTCGACGCGCTGGAACAGCGTCTGACGGCGCCCACCGCATGAGTGGCGATCTGGCCGGGCGCCACCTGTTGCTGGTCGGACCGGGATATGTCGCGCGCGAGGTGGCGCGGCAGGCCATCGCACGGGGTGCGCGCGTCAGCGCCACCTTGCGCGATCTGTCCCGGTCACGTGACCTGGATGCGCTTGGGGTGCGTCCCTGCGCCATTGGCGCGGATGGACTGCTGCCCTCCGATGCGCTTGACGGTATCACCGACCTGCTGGTTTCGGCCCCTCCGGGGTCAGGCGGGTGTCCGGCCCATGCCATGTTGCAACCGGCGCTTGGGTCAACGGGTTTGCGCTGGATCGGATATTACTCCTCGACCGCCGTTTATGGCGATTGCGGCGGGGCGTGGATCGACGAAACACGCGCCCCTGCCCCGCGCAGCCCTGATGCAAAGGGCCGATTGCAAGCCGAAGCCCAATGGGCCGAAACCGCGCGCCGCATCGGTGCGGCGCTGGATATCCTGCGGATTGCCGGCATATACGGCCCCGAAGGGCGCAACGTGACCCAGCGGCTGGCAAGCGGCGTGGCGCGGGCGATCGTCAAGCCCGGACAGTATTTCAACCGGATTCACCGCGAAGATATTGCCGCTGCGACATTGGCGGCACTGGCCACGCCCGATGGCGCACGGCTGACCAATCTTGCCGATGGATCGCCCTGCCCAGCCTCGGACATCCTGATCGGCGTTGCCGACATGATGGGCCTGCCGCGCCCCGCAGAAGTCGCCTTCGATCAGGCCGAACTGCCCCCTGCCGCAGCCGGTTTCTATGCCGAGAACCGGCGCTTGCGAAATGACAGCATGCTTGCCCTGCCCGGCTTCCGGCTGCGCTATCCCGACTGGCGCGATGGTTATCGCGCCATTCTCGAAAACGGAGGTTAGACGGGGCCGGTCCGATCACCTTTCCCGCCTCAACAGCCAGATAAAGAACACGCCGCCCAGCAACCCGGTGACGACCCCGATCGGGATCTCGTCCGGCATCATGACCGTGCGGGCAAGAATGTCGCACCAGATCAGGAACAACGCGCCAAGCAACAGGCTGGCCGGCAACACGCGCAGGTTCGCACCGCCCACGATCATCCGCACGATATGCGGCACCATCAGGCCGACAAAGCCGATAATGCCCGAAAACGCCACCATGACCCCGGTGATCAAAGCCCCAACCACAAACGCCGCAAGGCGAAAACGCGTCACGCTGATCCCAAGCGTCGATGCGGTCTCGTCCCCGATGGTCATGGCGTCGAAATCGCGGGCGCGATGCAGAAACCAAAGCGAGCACACCAGAAGCACCGCAAGCGGAAAGATCAGGTGTGGCCACTGGGCAAGGCCAAGCCCGCCGAGCATCCAGAACACGACCGTATGGGTGGCCCTTGGATCGCCCAGAAAGATCATCACATTCGCCAGAGCCATCACGATGAAAGATACCGCAACACCGGCCAGAACCAGTCGGTCGGATGACATGGCATTGGCAATCCGGCTGACTGTCAACACCAGAGCCGTTGCAAGAAGCGCACCGGCAAAGGCAAACAACGGCACCGTCGCCAGGCCAAAGATCAACCCGGTGTGCAGCAGCGCGGTGATCGCCCCGAAGGCCCCGCCCGAAGATATGCCCAAAAGATGCGGGTCGGCCAACGGGTTGCGCGTCACCGACTGAAGCGTCGCCCCGACAACCGCCAGACCGGCCCCGACAAGCGCGGCAAGCAAGGTGCGCGGCAGCCGCAACTGCCACACGATGGCGTCATGCGCGGCGGGCCAGTCCCCCGACGCGATCAGACCGGGGGCCAGATGATGCCCGATCACCGCCCACACCGTGACAAATGGCACCCGGACCGCCCCCAGACTGACCGCCATGGACACCGTCAGGATCAGGGCGACCCCGCCAAGCAGCAGAAAGATACCAAAGGCACCTTTCGCGCCTTTGGTGTTGACATTCGAAGACGCGCTCAACGGTCAGCCGCCGCAAATGCCCCGGCCAGTTTGCCGATCGCACCGATATTGCGCGGCCCCGGTGTGGCCTCGACATATTCAAGGGTCACGAAGTTGTCGTTTGCGACTGCGGGAATATCGGCAAAGGCGGGGTTCGACATCATGAACTCGCGCTTCTGTTCGGCCGTCACCTCGCCGTAATTCACGATGACGATCACCTCGGGAGCCGCGGCGATCACCTCTTCCCAGCCGACTGTGGCCCAGCTTTTTTCAAACCCGTCCATGACGTTGACGCCGCCAGCGGCCTCGATCAAGGCGGTGGGCATGGCATAGCGTCCGGCGGTAAACGGCGTATCCTCGCCACTGTCATAAACAAAGGCACGGATCGGGTTTTCCTTGTCGATCCCGGCCGTCATTTCGGCCACTTCGGATTTCCACCCGTCAATCAAAGCCGAGGCGCGGTCGTCGGCACGGAAGATCGCACCCAGTTTGGCAATGTCATTATACATGTCATCCAGCGACGCCTTGGGCTTGTCCATGATATGGGTGCAGCTTTCGGTCAGCTCATAAACCTGGATGCCAAACGGGTCGAGCGTTTCAGGCGTCACTTCGCCGCCGACCTTCATGCCATAGTTCCAGCCTGCAAAGAAGAAATCCGCCCCGGCCCCGACCAGAACCTCGCGCGTGGGATATTTTGCAGACAGTTCCGGCAGCTCCTCGACACCGTCACGCATCGCTTCGTCCAGCGTTTTCCAGCCCGAAATGCCGGTATACCCGACCATCCGGTCGCGCAGCCCCAGAACAAGCATCATCTCGGTCAGGTTCACATCGTTTGAAATGGCCGCCGTCGGCACATCTTCAAACACCACCTCGCGGTCGCAACTTTTCACGGTGACCGGATCGGCCATGGCAACAGCGGGCAGCAAGGCCAGAAGGCCGGTGGTCAGCAGAATAGGTTTCATTGGGTCAATCCCTTTCTAGGTTGGCAGGTGAAATGTGAAATGCGGCGTGTTCGACGGCTGAAGCACCTCTTGCCGCGCGGCGACATTGAAGGCTTGCGAAACAATCTCGGGTGTCATGGCCTTGTCCGGCGGGCCAAAGGCCTGCATCCGCCCGCGCTCCAGAACCAGCACGTCATCGCACAGACCCGCCGCTAGGTTCAGATCGTGCAGGCTGGTCACAATGGTGACGCCGATGCGTCGGACCAGAGCGAGGACATCCAACTGGTGACGAATATCAAGATGGTTGGTCGGTTCATCCAGGATCAGAACACGGGGTTCCTGGGCCAGCGCCCGTGCAACCATCACCCGCTGTTTTTCGCCCCCGGACAGGGTGCCAAAGCGCCGCCCGGCCATACCGTGCAAATCAAGCTGGTCCAGCACCCGGTCGATCATCGCCGCGTCATGGGCGCCGCCACTGGCGAACCCGCGCCGGTGCGGTGTTCGACCCAGTTCGACGATCTCGCGAACCGTCAGGGCGAAATCCGTGGGCTGTTCCTGCAACACGGCAGCGACGACGCGGGCGGCATCACGCGCGCCCATGTCCCAAAGATCGCGGCCCCCAAGGCGCACCTGCCCTTCAAACGGTCGGTGAAAACGATAAAGCAACCGCAAGAGCGTCGATTTTCCCGCCCCATTCGCGCCGATCACGCCCAGCGTGCGTCCCGGCGCGAGGTCAAAGGATACATCCTGCAGGATCACCTGCCCTTGTGGCGAACGCCATCCAAGGTTTTGCGCGGAAACGGCGATGCTGTCAGTCATGCGCCCGCCCCGGCACACGTGCCAAGGTGTTGTCGCAGAGCTTTGCCGGGCAGTCACGACCCCGAAACCAGGCGTCATGGGAAGCGGCATATTGCTGCGCGAAGCTCACAAGATCGGGCAGGTCGCTGGACGTGATGTTGCCGAAAACCCAGGTCGCTTTGCCGGGCGCGGCATAGGACACAACGCAGGTGTTGCCACAACCGGCAAGGCAATCGACACCGACCACGCGAAAACCCCCGGACAGATGGTCCGAAAGCTGCGCGATCACCCTTTCGCCGGGCCTGCGACGCGCCGTGGTATCGACGCATCGGGTGCAGACGGAAATTACATGAGGTTGATCTGTGTTACGATCTCTGTGGTCCATCTGACCCTCCGCGCTAGGCGGGGATCAAGGGTATACCAGAAATGTAGATCAGGCGCGTGCCAGTGGTCCATCTCGGCCTCCTCCGGGACACCCCGCCCGGGTTTTGGTGAATACAAGATGGCAGGTCTCCTGACTCGCGGGTCACAGCTTTCCGTCCCTTCCCAGCCAGTTCAGCCAGTGGTCTGACGGATCGCTCGCCGCATACAGTTGCGGGGGCAGTCACGGATTTGGCGCCTGATGGCTACACCGCACCGTGTTCCCTTTTCATCCCGTCCACCTGTTCGGCTTCCGGGAACCATCGCCGGCATCAAGACGGAATGATGAAGAATTGTCAATTGCCGGCGGTCTATGGCCCGAACCACGCGCTTCGACCGCGACGAACCTGCATCCATCCGCAGATTTGCAAGTGATTTCAGCCACCCCGCGCTTGTGCCAGTCCTGAAAACCTGTATGCAGAGCGCATCAGGCAGCCAAGGACCAGCTCCCGCCACCTATTCACGAAAATTTGGGAGCAACCGATGAAGTCATCAACACTTCGTCTGTGCCTTGCTGTCGGCATGATGCCGACAACGCTGCTGGCGCAGGACATAACCACACAAGACCCCGATCAGGCCGCAACTGACGGCGATTTTCTGGGCACCATCATTCTGAACGTGCCGAACGTGCCCGTTGGCGAAGACGGCATTTCCGTCACCAGCGAAGGGATCGCGCTCAGCAATCCTGCCGACCTGTCAGAACTGTTCGTCGCCGAACCCACCATCGCGGTGGGCAGCGCCATTCCGATGTCACAGAAAGTCTATGTGAACGGGATCGAGGAAAACAACCTTGCCATCTCGATCGACGGGGCGCGTCAGAACAACAAGATATTCCACCACAACACCACGACCCTGATCGACCCCGCCCTGCTGAAGGCGACGCGTATTGATCCGGGTGTCGCTCCGGCAGATGCCGGCCCGGGCGCTCTGGCAGGGGCACTGGCCTATGAAACCAAAGATGTAGATGACCTGTTGTTTGCCGGTGAAAACTTTGGCGGCCGTTACAAGCTGGAATATGATTCAAACGGTGACATCTTCACCAACAGCCTGTCTGTCTATGGGCGCGAGGGCGGGTTCGAATACCTGTTGTTCGGCAAGGCCGGCACTGGCGAAAACCGGATCGATGGCGATGGCGTCGATATTGTCGGCTCGGGCACAGACATGGCCAGCGGGCTGGCAAAAGTGGCCTATGAGGCCGACAACGGCCACCGGTTCGAACTGTCCTATGAAAAGGTCGTCGATGACGAAGCCCGACCCTATCGCGCCAATATGGGGTCCCTGATCGGCGGGCGCCCCGTCCCCCTGACCCGCCCCTATGATCTTGAGCGGACCAATCTGAGCTTCAACTATACCAACACCCAAGCCACGGCGATGTGGAACCCCACCCTTCGCCTGTCGCTCAGCGGGACCGAGTTGGTGAACGACGAAAGCACGTTAAGCACCACACAGCTTACGTCCGGGGAAACCAAAAGCTTCAACGGCGAGGTGTCGAACAAGTTCACCCTGGGTTGGGGCGAAATCAATGCCGGTGTCGATTTCTTCTCGGATACGGCCAGCATTGACTATGAATACTTGCCCACGGCCACCGCGTCCTTCACCGAAGAAAAGCTGAACAATGTCGGAGTGTTTGCACAGGTGCGCGCGGAGCCCACGACAAACACGCGCCTGTCCTTCGGTCTGCGCGCCGACTTCCAGGACTTAACCGGCACCGATGGATCGAAGCAATCCGACAGCGGCATCTCCGGCAACATCGCCGGTGAGATTGACCTGACCGATCGGTTCACCATCGGCGCAGGCTATTCGCATGTCTGGGGCGGTGTTGAACTGGCTGAAAACTACATCATGAACGGGGCATGGATCTATCCCGCCGCCGGGATCGAGGCTGTGATCGCCGACAACGCCTATGTCGCGGCCAGCTATGATGCTGGAAGCTGGGCCGTTGACGGCAAGATCTTCTCGACCAACATCGCCAATGCCCGCGCGGCGTCGTGGAGCGGTGGGCCGGACCTGACGGCAGACGTGGAATCGCGCGGCTTCGAACTTGGCTTCTCGACCACCTGGGATCGCGGCTTCTTCCGCGCGGGCTTTGCGAGCATTGATACCCGTGTGAATGACAATGTCGCGGATTCCTATACCGGCAACTATCTGACCGTGCCGATGGGCGATTTCATCACCTTCCAGGCCGCGCATCGGTTCGACAATGGCCTGCTATTTGGTGGCGATGCACAGATTGCTCTGGACTATGACAAGACCGACGATTTCTATGGCGGCTCGCCGACCATCGCCGGCTATTCGGTCGTGAACGCCTTTGTCGAATATTCGCCCAAGTCGATGGAAAACCTGACCCTGCGCGCCGAGGTCAACAACCTGTTTGACGAGAAATACGCGGCCCGTGCCACCTATGGTCAGGACTTCCCGACCGAGGTCGTGCCGCTTTACGAACCGGGTCGTTCGATCCGGCTGAGCGCCGAGCTGGTGTTCTGAGCCAACAACACAAAACAACGGCCCGTGGCATCGCTGTCACGGGCCGTTCCACCTGCACCGATCCGACGGATCACACCTGCCGGACCCTTGTTATCCCCGCCCTTCGATCTTGATGCTGAAGCTTTTCTGCGCACCGGGTGGCGGTGGCGGAAACGGGGCCGCTCGGCGAATGACCTGCACGGCGGCCTGATCCAGCTTGCTCGACCCCGAGCTTTTGGCCACGGATACGGCCCCCAAACCTCCGTTTCCATTGATCGAAAATCGAACCAGCGTCGCCCCCCGCACCCCGACCCGCGGGCGCCGGACCCGCGAAATCTTGCGCATGACCTTGCCCGGATAATTGCTGGCCGCGGCATTCCCGCTGGCGGTCGCGCGCGCCTGACCGCTGGACTGTTTCGCGCTTGCCGATTGCTTTGCGCTTCCCGTCGCGCTTCCGGCGCTGGCATTCTGTTTGCTGTTACCCTTGGGCTGCGACTTGGGCGCTGGCGTCTGTTTCACAGGTTCCCGTCTGGCCGCGGCGGGTTTGGGCCGCTCGGGCGGACGGGGCGACACTTCGACCGGCTCAGGCTCGGTCGCGGCAATGGTCTCAAGCTCGGGCGCCGGGGCTTGCGTCGGCGCCAAGGCTTCGCGCAGCACCGGAACGGTTGGCTGCATCTGTGGGGCAGCGGGCGGAACCACGGGGGCAAGCTCGGCCGGTGTCTGAACGGGCTGATGCTGAGCGGTATCCTGAACAGGTGCAGGCACGACCTGTTCTACGCTTTCTGACTGCGTCACATCCGGCTCGGCTGGCGTCATGACACCGGCCGCCAGATCGGCAAAACTGTTGCCCAGTCGCGCCTCGACCACAGCGCCCGCTCCGCCTTCGATCTGGACCGGCGTGTCGGAATAGAAGGCGTAAAGCGCCGCAACATGCAGGGCCACCGAAACGGTGACGGTGGCCGTCATCACGGATGAGGACGACCTGATCATTGCAGCGCCCGCTCGGTTACGATCACCACCGACTGCGCGCCGGATGCACGCAAGGCACGGGACAGGTCGACCAGACGGCTGGCATCCAGATCGCGATCCGGCATTATGCGGACCGCCGCCAGCGCCTCATCGGACAGTCCCGAAGTGAACGCGGACACGTCCGCCAGATCCTGCCCACGATGGCTGAGCCGGCCATCGTCATGGATCACCAGCGCATCGGAAGGATCACGACCGTCCAACTCGGCGGTTTTGACAAGGCTCAAGGTGCCGTCAACCGGCTGGGACAACGTGCCCGCGATCAAGAAGAAGATCAGCATCAGGAACACGATGTTGATCAGTGCGATGGTCGGCTCGGGTTTTTCACGGCGTTTGACCCTGCGCATCAGCCCGCCCCCAGAACCGAGATCGCCAGATCGGGATAGCCGCGCAGCACGACCAGCAAATCGGTCAAACGCTGCGCGGTCACATCGGGCTGCAATGCCACAAGCAAGGCCTGCCCCTGCTGCGGTTCAAGCATCAGATCGTCCAGCGCGCGCGGCTCTCCGTTGACGGTGATCCGCGCGGGATAAAGTTGCAGGAAGATCGGCGCAACGCCCGTATCGGTGCCGCCAGCCGACGCGGCCGAAATCTCGACCTCGGAAAACTTCGAAAAGGTTGAACTGAGCATGAAGAACAGCAACAAAAGGAAGATGACATCGACCAGCGACGTCATCGACAGTTTGCGCTTTCTCCTCGACTTCCTAAGCATGGCTGGGCACGGCATCGGGAACAGGGGCGCTTGCCTGAACGCCCTGTGGCCGCAGGATGGTCTGGATGGCGCGATCCGCAATGTTGCGTTCACCATCCATGCGCGCCTCGAACCAACTGTGCACAAGCGAGGTCGGCATCGCGACGGCAAGCCCCGCCGCCGTGGTCATCAGCGCCACCCAGATCCCACCGGCAAGGATCGACGGATCAACCTGGCTTCCGGCAGCCTGAAGCCCCTGAAACGCCTCGATCATCCCCAGAACGGTGCCGAACAGGCCCAGCAACGGGGCGAGTTGCGCAATGTTCTCAAGCGATCTGAACCCGTGTTCCAGTTTGGAAAACCTTGCCTCGGCTTCACTGACCAACCGGTCATTGTCTTGTTTGTCGGCGCCGAACGCCATTTCAACCACCGGCACCAGATAGCTTTTCGACCGTCCCAACGCCTGCACAGCCCTGCCACGATCCCCTGCATCCCAATGGTGCACCGCATCCTGCAACGCCTTGTGCCGCCCAACCGCCGCGGCATGAAACTGCCACAGCTTGTAAAGCGTCAGGGCCAGAACATAGACGGACGCAATCGCCAGAATAAGGATAACGGGACCGCCCAGATCATAGGCCTTGGCAATCATCTCAAAGACAGGGGTCATCCGAGCATCTCCAGATCGGTTCGGTTGCTGACGGTCAAGCCCGCTGCGCAGGCGGTCTTGTCAAGCCCAGCGGCCGCACAATGATGGACACCATTGATCAGGATACGGCTGATATCCTTGCAACTGGTTGTGGGGATGACGAACTGGCGCACCCGCGGCAAATTCGCCGGGATGGTGCCGAAATCGAACAGGGTCATTCGATTGACCGCGCCCGTGCTGTCGAACAGCACGGTTTCAAACACCACCTGATCGACCCCTTGCGGATATGTGCTGGACGCCAGAAAGGTCAGCTGACAGCCGCTTTCCACTTGGTCCACCTTGTTCAGCTCGATATTCAGGTTTGCCACCGGGGCGGCATCTTGCGCCAGCGCAGGGCCACCCGACATGCTGGCCAGCCAGATCGCGCCCAGGGATCGCATCAGCATTGTTCATCACCTTCCATCGGGCCGACTCACGTCATCGGCCAAGAGCAATTAGGGTTGTTCGCTGTTTGATAACAGGAAAGAGCGTCGGATTTCCAGCGAATCCCTACAAAATTAATCAGGATATCGCAATCTCCGATAAACTATATAATTCAGTGGTTTAGGAGCTAATTGCCCCCACTCAACCAAAAGAACAAGTCGAAAACACCAAATCTCAGCTCTCGCAGCCTTGCCGAATCCGAGTATTTTTGTCAGATACAGGCAAGCACCCGCCACCCTGTCATGAAGGCTGCACGACTGATGACTGAATGCTCACGATCCGAGATTGACGCCCTGATCCCGCTTGCCCTGTTGAACCTGGACGAGTTCGAACGCGGTTTGCTGGCCGTGGCCCGTCATTTCATCGCCTGTGAACACTCTCCGCATCAACATTCGTGGCGTATTGCTTTCACCGTCGCTGCCGAACGGTGGGGGGACTCGATCGGCCTGCCTGCCGCATACGCGTTGGAAAAACTGGTGCGCGCCGTGCTGGCCTGTCGCCAGAACGACCCGTTCAAGGCCGGTGATCCGTTCTGTCTGGACACCCGCGAATTGGTCACCCCCGACGAGCGTTTGCTTCTGGAAACTCTGCATCACATGCGGCGGGACAATACCCCGGCGGCCCGCGACGCGATTGCGGTCATGACACATGGGCGCATGGACCCCGATGTCATCCGGGCCGGGCTGTCCTTCGCCAAGCGCTTCGCGTGTGGAGCCGGTGGGGTTCGCGCCTCTGGCCGCGCGCCCATGCTGAGGGTCGTTGCCTGATCTGAACAGCCGGAAAACCCGGTTCGAAGCCGAAAAGGAAAGCACGTTGACCAGAAAGCCATCCTTGAACAAGCCGGACAAGGCCGCCGACCGCACAGGAACGACCGAAACCGGCTCTGAGTCACGCACGGATCGCATGGAGCTTCTGTCCTGCCAGATCGACACCTCTTGCGCCGACGAAGCGATGCTTGAGGCCTTTCTTGACCGGCGTGAAGATGGGCTGGAAACCAGAGCGTTCAATCAGGTTCCGGTTCACAATGTCCATGACTTGCTGGCCGGGGGCAATACCGCGCGCATCACGCTACATGGGCAGGAATACGTTCTGCGGATCACGAAGTCAGGCAAGCTTATCCTGACCAAATAGACAAGGTGATGTCCTGTCGGATGCGATTGACGCCAGATCATTCAGCCGCCTTGTCTGAAACCCCGGGCAAGGTGCCCTGCTCAGTCGGCCGGAAACTCGCGTCTGAAACCGAACCCGTGCCCGCTTCCACCACCGACAGGAAGGGCCAGTAGGCCCAAAGCCACAGCAGCAACCCCGCGCCCCAGGTCAGCGCCGCAACCGAATGCAGCGGACCGGGCAGGTCGACGCCCAGATCCGGCAGCACCCGCAGCGCAACCGAAAGCACCATGATCACCGCCCCCAGTCGCGCCAGACCTGGCACACTCAGGCTGCGACCGCTGTGCAGAAGCCCCGCGATGCAGAACACGGCCATGACTCCCAGCCCCAGCCCACCCATCAGCGCGACATGCAGCCCCGACACCTCGGACCAGGGGGCATCAAGCCGGGCTGCCCCCACCATCATCAACCCGACCCCCGCCAGCAGGCTGGACCCGGCCAGCATCAGGATTTCGGCGCGCAGCGCAGCCCGTCCGATAAAGGCTTCGGCCACGCGGTCCATGAACGCCGCCCCCGCCGCCAGCAGAAGATAGGCCGAGACCGCCGGGCTCAGCCCCGCCACATCGCCCGCCATGGCCAAAAGAACCAGCCCCGGCGCAAGGTTCTGACGGCCCGGATGGGGGCGGTAAGGCGATGTGCGTTCGCTTGGATCCAGCACAAGGTTCGTGACCGGCACGGTGATCGCCCCCCGCGCACCAAGTGCCGCAGCATTCACAAGCGCAGTGGCATCGCCGAGTTGTGAAACGGTCTCTTCGACAAGCGCGAGGCAACCGGCAGGATCCTGCAAATCCAGCGATACAAATTTCGCATCTACGCCACGGTCTTTGAACGCAGCGACGGCGCTCTTGCCTTTTTCGACGGATCGGCCCGTCAGCATCAGCTTGGTGCACCCCTCATCCGCGAGGCGCGAAGCGATGGCATGGCCGACACCCTGTGCCCCGCCGGTGACAATGGCCACGGTGTCTTGGTGGCGTTTCGTGCAATCCATCATCCTAGAACTCCTGATCCAGTCCTGTAAGGCGAATGGTCTTGCCCCGCTTCAGCGATGACGTCGCCGCCTCGGCGAGATAGGCCGCCATGTGACCGTCAATCGCGTTCACGGGCATGTCGCGGCCTTCTTGTGCGCAGTCAAGGAACAGCTTGATCTCTGCAGTGTAAGACGGACCGTAACGCTCCATAAAAAACTCGAGGATCGGCGCATCTGTGCCCGGAGCTTCCGCCGAAAATGTCCGGAAACCGGACTGACGCGGGTTGTCGGACACCACCATGCCCTTGGCACCAAAGGCCTCGATCCGCTGATCAAACCCAAAGGCGCAACGGCGTGAGTTCAGAATGGTAATGATCGTGCCGTCTTCGGCGAGCATGGTCACCGACGCCGTATCCACATCACCCAGCTTGCCGATCTCGGGATCGACAATGGAAGAGCCATGCGCGGTCACACTGACGATCGGCGAGGCGACAATGGATCGCGCCATGTCAAAGTCGTGGATCATCATGTCCCGGAACAACCCACCCGAACGCGGTATATATTCCAGGGGTGGCGGCGAGGGATCGCGGCTTGTGATCGTGAGTTGTTCCAAACGCCCGATTTGCCCGGAAATGACGGCTTCGCGGACCGACGCATGGCCACGATCGAACCGCCTGTTGAAGCCAAGAAACACCTTTTTCGCAGCGGTTTCACCGACAGTCTCAACAAACTCCTTCGAGGCGTCATAGCTCGATGCCAGGGGTTTTTCGCACAGCACCGGCTTGCCCGCCTTTACTGCCTCGTAAAGCAACTCGACATGGGTGTCGGACGATGTGGCGATCATGATTGCCCCCACATCAGGGTCGTTCATTGCCTCAGCCGGCGACGCCGCAACCTTTGCTCCGGTCCGCTCAGCCAAGGCCTGAGCAGCGTCAGCAAACGGATCATAGACCGTTGCCACATGGGCACCTGCGGCGACGATGGATTCGACGTGTACCTTGGCCATGCGGCCCGCACCAAGAATGGCGATCCCGGTCATTTGATCTCTCCCAAAGAAATGTGCCGCTTCTCCGCGACGGACGCTTCCATCGCGGCGATGATCCGCTGGTTCTCGTAGCCAAAATCAAACGCCGGGAAACACGGCTCCTGGCCAGCGATGCCCTGGATCAGGTCATGCACCTCGATGACTTTGACATCGAAATATCCCAGACCGCCGCCCGCGAAATCAAAACCGAAAAACGCGTTGAACTGTTCGACCTGGCTGCCCGCCAAAAGGGTCTTGAAACCCCGGTCATGCTTGTGATCGCTATAACGCGCGATCTTCAGCTCGTTGAAGCGCTCGCCATCCATGATGATGGTGCCTTCGGTCCCGGAGACCTCCCAGTAGACACCGAACACCTTGCCCGCCGCAATGCGCGAAGATTCGATCGTGCCGCCCGCACCGTTGGCAAATGTTACCAGCGCCTGGAATTGATCTTCATTTTCGACGTCGATGCGCCTGCCGGATGCATCCACCGAAGCGCCGTAGCCAGATCCGCCGCCGGGGGCGGGGCGAGTCTTGAAGATGGTCTGTTCCTGGCCACAGACACTTTCCACATCGCCCATCAAAAACTGGGCGACGGAAACCACATGGCTACCCAAATCACCGAGCGATCCTGAACCAGCCTCGGTGAGCGAACAACGCCACGACCAGGGCATCTCTGGGTCGTTGAAGAACCCCTGATCGAACCATCCACGAAAACGCGTCGGGGTTCCGATCTCGCCATTGTCGATCAGCCTCTTGGCCAACAGTGCGGCCGGCGTCTTCACGTTGTTGAACGCGACCATCGACTTGACGCCTTTACGCTTGGCTGCCTCTTGAAGCTGGCGCGCGTGATCAAGCGTAACCGTCAATGGTTTTTCACAATAGACATGTTTGCCCGCTTCGATAGCGGCCATTGCCATGTCGAAATGCATGGCATTCGGCGTCGTGATGTCGATGACGTCGATCTCCGGGTCGCTCAGAAGCGTGCGCCAGTCGCCCGACGATCGCTCGAACCCAAACCGCGCCGCGGCAGCGGCTGCCAGATCGTCACTTGCATCCGCAAGAGTGTGGAGTACGGGCATCATGGGCAGGTTGCGATAGAGCATGCCCGCGCGGCGAAAGGCGTCGGCATGCGCCTGCCCCATAAACCCGGAACCGATTAACCCGATATTGAGGTGTTTCTTGGTCATAGCAGATTCCAAATATTGCGCGGCTCAGGCCATCGCAGGGTTGAGGATTGTTTCGGTGACAAAGCGATAGGCGCGAGCCACGGTTTCCGCAGGCGGCGCGATGGCAGGGTCCTGTTCGGCCTCGACGACCAACCAACCCTCATAGGAACCATTTGCGAGAAATCGGGACAAAGGTCCGAAATCCACGTCCCCATCGCCCGGCACGGTAAACATACCAAGTCGCACCCCATCGTTGAAACTGGTGCCCTCGGCACGCACCCGCGCCATGACCTCGCCGCGCACATCCTTGAGATGGATATGGTTGATGCGGTCCGCGTATTTGTCGATCAGGCGAGCGTAGTCGAAACCACCTGCCTGTGCGTGGCCGGTATCGAGAAGAAGACCGACCGCAGGCCCGGTATTGTCCATGACCGCGCAGACTTCATCAAAGCTCTCGGCCACCATCATGAGGTGGTGATGAAAAGCTAGGTCCAGATCGAATTCGGACTTAAGCGCCTCGGCGAACTCGTTCAGACGCTGACAATACGCGATCATATCGTCGCCGTTCAGCGTCAGGCGGCACGAAAGCGGAACATCGAGAGCGTCCTCGGCCATATGGCCGCACTCGCCGTAAACCATGACGCGCGCGCCGTTTGTCCGGAGCAATTCCGCATGTGCGCGAACCTCCTCCAAGTCTTCGGCCACGCTGCGCTCGGCCAGAAAGCCGCTGTACCAGCCGGAGACAAAGGCCACACCCTGCGCAGCCAGCAGCGCCTTGAGCGCGGACGGATCGGACGGAAACGCCCGGCTCATTTCGACACCCCCGAAGCCAGCCGCGCGGGCCTGCGAGAGAATTGTTTCGGCCTTGGTGCCCTGTCCGAGATCGTCAAGAACCTCGTTGACCCAGGACAGCGGGCTGACCCCTAGACGGACACGCTCAGAGTTGCGCGCTGACGCGATATAGTCGGACATGGTTTCCTCCCAAATCGACGGCCTTTCTCCTCGGAACCGTCGCTTGTCATTGTCATATGTGATGGTTTGCAATCTTTACACTTGAAAAATGATGGCAACCTATCATCATGACCCTATGTCCAAGAAAACAACCCTAGAATCGATCGCGAAGGCCTCTGGGCTCAGCATCGCAACCGTAGACCGCGTCATTAACAGGCGCGGTGGCGTGTCGCCCAAGTCCGAAGCCAAAGTACTGGAATGGGCCAACCGTCTCCAACTCGACCGCCGAATATTTCGCACCAATCTCAAGGCACTTCGAATTGCCGTCCTGATACCGTCGACAACGAACCCGTTCTTCCTGTCGATGAAAGATGCATTTCAGGCAATCTCCGGACATGCCGCTGAGGGTCAAATCCAGATCTTCATTCACACAACAAAGCCGACAGATCACTCCACGACAGCGCGCAAAATCGGCGAATTGGCGACGGCTTATGACGGGCTTATAGTTTGCTGCCCGGATCAGCCTGACATTTTTGATGCTTTACAACGTGCCGCGCAACATGTCCCGGTCGTCACGCTGGTCTCAGACATCCCAAATTCCGGCCGTCTGGCCTATGTCGGCCCGGACAATCGCAGGATTGGCCGCGTCGCCGGGGAACTCATGGGACGGTTCATCGGGCAGGATGGGGGCAAGGTCCTGGTGATGCTCGGTCACAGCAGCATCATCGGCCACCAGGAGCGCGAAATGGGGTTTCGCGCCGTTACTCGCGAGCGGTTCCCGAAAATCGAGATACTGGATATTGCAGAGAGTGAGGAGGACAGCTCGCGGGCTGCAAGTATTGCTCAAGCCGCATTGCGCACCGAACCCAATATTCGCGGAATTTACAATGTTTCCGCGGGCAACTATCAAATTGCGCAAACCCTGAGGAGCCTGGACCTGGGATCAGAGGTAGTGTTCATCACGCATGAGTTGACCCCCAAACGACGTGAGATGCTACGCGATGGATTGCTTGATGCAGTTATCGATCAGAACCCGCGCTTGGAAGCTCGGAAGGCCATAGATATCATCGCGTATAGTTTTGGTAGACTCGAACAAGCCCAAATGCCCGATCCCTTCACACCGTTCGAAATCTTTCTGCGCGAGAACTGCCCAATCGAAATGTAGTTGCAAACAAGCGCCATTGGACAAATTAACTGATCTATTTGCCAAGCGGCAATGTTGGAGAACAACAGATCTGTCCGATCCTGAATCCAGCCTCGGCGCGCTGACATCAGATGCCTTACCCACCCAGCAATTCCGCGAAGAAATCGTCCTGCCGGTCGAACCCAGCCTCCTATTCCTTTGGCACAGCCGCTTGGCGCGTCCAATGACAAACCTCGTGGCCAAGAGCTGAACAATACGCCTCAGGAAATTCAAAGGTCTCGAAGGGCGGCATCTGCACATAGTCAGCATCGGCCGCATAGTAAGCCTGATTGCCGCCATGACGGATGTCGCCATTGGTGGCAGCGAAGGCGATCTGGCAATGCAACTAAGAAAACCTCAACCCAGATCAACACCCGCCAGATCATCCGGCTTTAGGCGGTAACGAATGACGTTGCCTTCATGGAGGCCCGCAAGCTGATCCCTGACATAGGCGACTACGCCGTCGCGGTCCACGTCGGGAACACCTGCTTCCGTGGCCAGCGCAAGTACCTCGTCATAATCAAACCCCTTGAACTCCAGCACACAACGGCGGACGGCTTTCCGAAGATGTCCTTGAGCCTGTCGCGCGTGATCGGCTGGTGGTGGGCGATGGCGGCCAGCATCGCGACATCGAACTCGCTCAGATCGAGGTGCTGGACCCCGACATCCACGGCGGCGCGGATCGCGGGGGCGTAGGTGGCGCGCGTGCGGAACATCCAGCCGCCGGCGACCTGGGCAATCTCGACGGCCCGCCCCTCCAGATCGGCCGACAAGTCCTCGATAAGCAGGTCAATCGACACCCCCTGCCCCACCACGCGCGCCAGGTCGTCGCGCGGCACCGGCGCGGCCGAGGCAAAGAGCACCGCCTCGATCCGGCGCATCCATTCCCGCCAGCGCAGCTCCGGCGGCAGGTCAGTCAACTCGCGGTCAAGCTCGGGGTCAGGGCGATCCTTTGCCATCGCTACACCCCGTAAAGCCGGAAGGTGTCGCGCCCGCGTCGCCCGCCCCCTTGGCCCACAGATTGGGTGCGACCGCCTTCAGGTACGCAGCTCGGCGCGTGAGGTCGGCGGCCTGCCGCACGGCCTCGACTGCCGATGAGACGAGCGCGCGATGGCAGGCGAGTCTCAAGTCCTCGCCCTGCTCGCGCAGGTCCGCGCGTTTCATGGCTGGGGCCAGCAGCAGCACGAGATGACCCCAACCGAGTGCCTGAGCGAGGGCGGCATCCGCGAGGATCAACGCCTTGGTCTCCATACGGGGCGCATCAATCAGCACCGCTTCGAGCACCATCGCGGCCCGGGTCACCGGCGAACCTTTCCCCGCATCGAGCCACGTCGCGATCTGGCCCGGCTCGATGGTCGGCAAGGCTCGCCCGAGAGCCGTGACCGAAACCGACCGCTCCCCAGCGCGACACCAGGCCAGACAGGTTTCACCGGCCGGTCCCGGCAGATCACCCGCTCGCAGCAGGTGCACCGCGTCGCGCAACTCCCCTGCCCGCTCCGGGCGCACCAAAAACACCATACAGGCCTCGGCCGCACGCAGCGCGAGCCGGTCCCGCAACAAGCTCTGGGGGATCCCTTCGCGCCCCAACACAAGATGCAGGTGGTTCAGCGTGGGCCCGACAAAAACGCAACATCTTCAGAGGTTTCGACCCGCGCGGAAGTGACCCAGGACGGCATTCGAGGTAAGGTTTCCGTGTCGTCGCTGAAGCTCTGGCGGGCGTAGGTCATGCCACAAGACCAGTCTCCCGCGGCGCTTTCATACGATTTTCTACCATCAACCCGCCCCGCCGTTCCGTTTGCTTTCATGTCCAATAAGGTTGCCTTATCGGTCATAATTGGCATACACTCCAAACCATGCGCAAAACACCCGAAAACCAGCTGCAAAAGCCCGTGGATGACCCCCGTGACACCGACCGCGATGCAATCGCCCTGCCCTCTCATGTCGCGGGGTCCGGGGCGCTGGATCGGCTTGTCGATACGGCCCGGGATTATGCGCAGGCGGCGGTGGCGGACAACACGCTCAGGGCCTATGCGAAGGACTGGGCGCATTTCACCCGCTGGTGCCGGATGAAGGGCACCGATCCCCTGCCCCCGTCGCCCGAGATGATCGGGCTGTATATCACCGATCTGGCCTCCGGCTCGGATCCCTCCCCGTCGCAATCGGCGTCCCGACCCCTTTCGGTCAGCACCATCGACCGCCGCCTCTCGGGCCTCACCTGGAACTATGCGCAGCGCGGCTTCGCCCTTGATCGCAAGAACCGTCACATCGCCACGGTGCTGGCCGGGATCAGACGCAAGCACGCCCGCCCGCCGGTGCAGAAGGAAGCCATTCTGGCCGAGGATATTCTGGCGATGGTCGCCACCCTGCCCTATGATCTGCGCGGGCTGCGGGATCGTGCAATCCTTCTTCTTGGTTACGCGGGCGGTCTGCGGCGTTCGGAAATCGTAAGTCTTGACCTTCACAAGGATGACACGCCCGACAGTGGCGGCTGGGTCGAGATCATGGAGCAAGGTGCGCTGCTCACCCTTGACGCCAAAACCGGCTGGCGCGAGGTCGAAATCGGCCGCGGGTCTTTGAATACGATCATCCTTCGCTGCTTCTGAGCGCTGTGAGCGCAGCAATGTGGCCCGGCAGATCGCTGCGGGAATGCAAGATATCGACGATAATGACCTCGTCTGGCCGATCCAGAAACACCAGGAAATGCTCCCCTGCCCTGAGATATCTCAGGTCTGTAGCGTCATCGACCAAGATTGAACAGCTTCGGCTAAGTGCCTCACCATTCACGATAGCTTCGCAACGAGAGAGAAGTTCGGATTCGTAGATGTCTGCCTGGCGAAGCCCAAATCTCTCGATGGTCCAGCGAGCAATCTCGACCAGGCTGTCTTCCGCGTGGCGCGTCAGCCGAAAAGATCGGCTCATGAGGCTGTCCGCGCCCTCGCAAAGGCCCGTCGAACCGCATCCACGCCGCTTCCTTCGGCCAACTCGCCGCGTTCTGCCTGCTGAAGACCTTCGAGCAGGCCACCCCGAATCCCGGCAAGCCCGGCCTCTTCCTGCTCGAGGAGCCGCAATCCAGCCCGCATCGCCTCGCTGACGTTCTGATAACGCCCAGATGCGACCAATGCCTGAACCAGCTGATCCTGAGTTTCGGTGAGTACGACGTTGCGTGTAACCATGCGATCAATCTCCTTATTGGCAATATATGCCAACGCCGTTCATCTATCAACATCCTCACGCCGCCTGTCCGCTCAGCCGGCCGTAGAAGCTGCGCTCGAGATGCAACTCCCCTGCCCTGGCTTTCTGGACAATGCCACGCAGATATCCGCCTGGGGACGCCACTTCACCGGCGCAATGCTTGTCGAAGGTCAGAACCAGCGCCGCCGTGGCGATTTGAGGCCCAAGTCGGTCCTGCGCGAGGTTCCAGGCGTGTTCGGAAACGCCGATCATCGGCCTCAACTGCCCGGCAACCCGGTGCAGATCGCCCCAATCCTTCAGATATCCACCCATATTGCGCGCCCAGGACGCGAATTCTGGACAAGCCTGCATCACCGTTGGCAAATCAAGCGCGGCACCGCGTTTTCTGCGCGTTTCCGCAACCCAATCTTCC
>JAUHWP010000172.1 GCA_030424645.1 Alphaproteobacteria bacterium | reverse complement strand
ATGCGGTTCGGTCAGGTTCATGGTGCCGGTCCATTCACAGCTGACCATCTTCGGCAGATAGGTCGCTTTCTGATCGTCGGTGCCATGGGCCAGAATGGCCGAGGCTGCCCCGTGGGTCAGGCCCTGATACATGGTGAAGGCCTGGTTCGCAGCGGAAAACATCTCGCCCACGGCGGTGCCCAACAGGACCGGCATGTTCTGGCCGCCGAATTCCTCGGGCATGTCCAGCCCGGTCCAGCCGCCTTCTTTCATGTGCTCAAACGCGTCCTTGAAGCCGGTGGGGGTGTAGACGACACCGTTTTCCAACCGGCAACCTTCATGATCGCCCACCGCGTTCAGCGGGGCCAACACCTCGCTGGCCACTTTTCCGGCTTCCTCAAGAACAGCCCCTGTAAAATCGGGTTCCAGTTCATCGTAGCCGGGAATGTTCAGTGTTTCCGCCTTGAGCACTTCATGCAGAAGGAAGGCCATGTCCTTGGTCGGCGCGGTATAGCTGGGCATAGGGGTCGTCCTTGTCCTGGGTCTTATTGATCATCGTCGAGTGAAGCGATCTTGTCGTCCACCCATTGCAACTGGTTCGTCAGATCGTCGATGGCGTCGTCCAGTTCGGCCCGCTGACGTTTCAGGTCCTCAAGATGGCCCTGTGCCACGTCGTAGGTGCGCTTCAACTGCGTCTTCTGTTGATCGCCGCGATCGTAAAGGTCCAGCAACTGCCGGATCTCTTCCAAAGAGAAGCCGAACCGCTTGCCACGCAGGATCAGTTTCAGACGTGCGCGGTCACGCTTGGTAAACAGCCGCTTCTGGCCTTCGCGAATGGGTGCGATCAGCTCTTTCGCTTCGTAAAAGCGCAGCGTGCGTGCGGTCACGTCGAACGCATCGCACATCTGTCGAATGGTCATAATTTCGTCGGTCATACTTGCTCCAATCTTTACCCGACGCCGGTCGTGTGTTCTGACCAGCACATCATACAATATAAGTTTACGTTGACGTAAATGTAACGTGGCGTCAGAGCATTTCTTGTCGTTACGTAACGTCGGAAAACACCCTGGTTGACGCAAGGGTATGGTTTTCAAGGAAAATCAGATTTCCGCAGGGTCAGCAGGATTTTCTGTTCTGCGTGCCAAATGTGGCGATACCGCATGAAACAAAGGGGAATCGGTGCGGTCTTATCCGCGTGCTTCAGGTCAGCGCATTGGCGACATCATCGCGCAGTTTCTGAAGGTCACAGATGCTTTCCGCCAGTTCTTCATGTTGTTTGCGCAGATCGACCAACTGCCGGTCGGCAAGTTCGACCCAGGCGCGGTTCTGTGCCTCGGTGCCTTTTTCGTCATAGATCAACAGCCACTGGCGCAGTTCCTCCAGCGAGAAGCCGAACCGCCGCCCGCGCAGAATTAATGTCATGCGTGCGATCTCTCGTGGGGTATAGAAGCGGGCGCGGCCTTCCTTTTCGGGGCTCAGAAGCTCGATGTATTCATAGTATCTGAGCGTGCGCGGGGTTACGTCGAACTTCGCGCACATTTCCTTGAAAGTCAGGCGGTCTTCGGTCATCTGCGTCCCATTTCCAAACTTGATGGGACACAGCGTAAAGGACCGCTGCTGCAGGTGCAATTGCGTAGAAGCACGCGCCTGCGCCGCGCCACCCTAGTTCATGAAACCCGGCGCGAGGAAATAGAAGGCATACGCCACGATCAGGGCCGGGATGGTGGAATACAGCGTGGCCATCACGGCGGCCTTGGGGTTCAGGGCAATCGCCGGGAACAGGGCGTCGCCGTCGTTCGAAATCGCATTGCCCATCAGGGCGGCAAACGGAATGACCCCGTTCAGAAACAGGGTGGTGACAAGGACCTGCGGCCCACAGCCGGGGATCAGGCCCACAAGGATGGCCATCAGCGGCAGCAAAGGTGCGATGGACTGGAACAGAAGCTCGATGTCCAGCCCGGCAAACTCGGCCACATAATCGTAGGCCAGATACGCGCCAATGACCCAGACCGAGATGAAGCTCGTTTCCTCGGCCATCCGGGTCAGGGGGCTGTCATGGGTGTTTGTCATCGCGGCCAGTTTCGAGGTTGCCCAGATGGTCAGTCCCAGAAACGTGCCGACAAGCGCCAGCCATTGCACGGGAAGGCCGAGCAGGGTGTCGATCTGCACCTGTCCAAGCTGTGCGGCCCCGACGATAAAGCCGGGGATCGCCAAGACAAGATAGGCGATGTCCTGCGGACGGGTGCGCCCGATCAGTGGCGCCAGTTCACCGCAGGCTTTTGTCGACGCGCGGTATTCCACGTTATGAAACCGGTCGACCAGCCACCCGGACAGGATGCCCACGAGCTGCGACAGGGGCAGCACCACAATGGCCGCATCGGGTCGCGTGGCGATCAGCAGGAAAGCCGCGTCGCCCATGGTGGCGGTCAGCGTGGCGACCACCGCCCCGAAACCGACATGGCCCGAGCTATAGGCCGCCACCACCACAACGGCGCCGCCGCAACCGGGCGTGGTTCCCAACAGGGCGGCAAGGGGCACCTGTGCGCCGCGCGCGTTCGACAGGCTTTCGCCGATGTCGAATTTGAACACCCGTTCGGCGCCATAGAAAATCAGCAAGGTTGCGGCAACGAAGACCGAGACCTGAACATAGGCGTCGGTCATCAACCCGCGCGTCAGTTCGCCAAGCTGTCCGGGCGCCAGCGCAAGGGCAAGCATGATCGCCAACACCAAAAGGCGTTTCGGGCGCAGTTTGCCCATCGGGGCTGTAAGGACGGCTGTGTCTGTCATGATGCCGTTTACAATTGAGAATAATTCTTAATTGCGAAACTAAGGACTGGACGCGCGTTTTGCAAGGCCCAATAAAAGGCGGGACAAGACAAAAGGGAACCGGTGATGATCAAAGGTCTGACGCCCGAGAAGAAAGCTGAAATAGCACGCAAATTTACCGAGGCTATTCCGCATTGCGGTGCCCTGGGCATGACCCTTGACGCGTTGGGGGAAGGCGAGGCCGTGATGTCCATGCCATATGATGCGCGCTTTATCGGCGATCCGCGCTCGGGGGTGATCCACGGCGGTGCGGTGTCGGCGCTGATGGATACCTGCTGCGGCTCGGCTGTGATGAGCCACCCTGACGCTCCGGCGATCACGGCGACGATTGATCTGCGCATCGACTATATGCGACCGGCCACGCCCGGTCAGAGAATTACGGCGCGGGCGACCTGCTATCACGTGACACGTTCGGTTGCGTTCGTGCGCGCGGTCGCGCTGGACGAGGATGAAAACCGCCCGGTCGCGACGGCCACGGGCGCGTTTTCCGCAGATGGGGACCCGAAACGCCGATCCACCGAAATCTCGGCCGAGATCAGCGGAGGTAATGCGTCATGAGCGGTGCACCGAAACGTCCCCGCCCCGAACCGGTCGAAGTGGTGAAGAAACGCCGCGATGCCACCTTGTCGGCATTGGTCGACAGCGTGCCCTATCTGACATTTCTGGGCATCACCGTCGAACGCCACGGCGATGAGTTGACCGTGGTACTGCCGTTTTCCGACAAGCTGATCGGCAATCCGATGCTACCAGCGATCCATGGCGGGGTTACGGCGGCGTTTCTGGAAACCACCGCGGTGATCGAGCTGAGCTGGGTGTCACTGTGGGAGGATATGGAAAGCGGCAGGCTGGATCCCGGCTCGCTTGGCCCGGACAACCTGCCATACCTACCCAAGACGATCGACTTCTCGATTGATTACCTGCGCTCTGGCCTGCCACGCGATGCCTATGCACGGGCGCGGATCGTGCGGCAGGGGCGGCGCTATGCCTCGGTGCATGTCGAAGCGTGGCAGGACAACCGCAACAAGCTTTATGCGCAGGCGACCGGCCATTTCCTGATGCCCCAAAAATGACGGCGCGCGCCGTTAACATCACGCACCGCCGTATCCTGGCGGTTGCCGGGCCGATTGTGCTGTCCAATGTCACGGTGCCGATCCTGGGTATCGTGGACACCGGTGTCATCGGCCAGTTGGGCGAAGCCGCCCCGATCGGTGCGGTGGGGATCGGCGCGGTGATCCTGTCCACCTTCTATTGGCTGTTCGGGTTTCTGAGGATGGGCACGACCGGCCTGACCGCGCAGGCATATGGGGCAGGACGCGCGGGCGAGGTGTCGGCGATGCTGACCCGGGCTTTGCTGATCGCCAGCATCGCCGGGCTGGCGCTGATCGCGCTGCAAGTCCCGCTGTTCTGGGCGGCGTTCCAGTTGGCCCCCGCGTCGGCCGAGGTCGAAGGCATGGCGCGCGACTATCTTGCCATCCGCATCTGGGGCGCGCCCTTTGCCATAGCCCTCAATGCCTTCACCGGCTGGTTGATCGCGCTGGAACGCGCGCGATCCATTCTTGTCCTTCAGGTCGCCATGAACAGCGTCAATATCGTTCTGGACCTGTGGTTCGTCATGGGGCTTGGATGGGGGGTCGAAGGCGTTGCCATTGCCACCCTGATTGCCGAATTCGGTGGCGCGGTTCTGGCCCTGTGGCTGTGCCGGGATGTTTTTGCCAACAGGGCCTGGCGTGATCGGGCGCGGGTGCTGGACCCTGAAACGCTGAAGCGGATGGCAGTGGTCAACAGCGATATCCTGATCCGGTCGCTGCTACTGACCGCGATCTTTACCAGTTTCATGTTCTTCGGCGCCCGGTTTTCCGACGTGGAACTGGCCGCCAACCAGATTCTGCTGCAATTCCTGAACGTCGCGGCCTATGCGATGGACGGGTTTGCCTTCGGCGCGGAAACCTTCGTCGGGCAGGCGCTGGGTGCGCGCAACCGGGCCGGACTGCGCCGCGCGGCGATCATGTCC
>JAUHWP010000171.1 GCA_030424645.1 Alphaproteobacteria bacterium | reverse complement strand
CCGGCGACGTGCTGGGCAGCCTGAAATGCGATTGCGGCCCACAACTGCAGACCGCCCTGGCACGCATGGGCGAGGAAGGGCACGGGGTGCTGCTTTACCTGAACCAGGAAGGGCGCGGCATCGGGCTGGCCAACAAGATGCGCGCCTATTCTCTTCAGGATCAGGGGTTTGACACGGTCGAGGCCAATCACCGCCTTGGCTTCGAAGACGACGAGCGCGACTTTCGCATCGGGTCCGAGATCCTGAAATCGCTCGGATTTTCCACGGTGCGCCTGATGACCAACAACCCCCGCAAAGTCGCGATGATGGAAGATACCGGCATCCGGGTCGCGGAACGGGTGCCGCTGAAGGTGGGCAAAGGCGCGCATAACACAGCCTATCTGGCCACCAAGGCCAGGAAATCCGGGCACCTTCTGTGATCCCGCGCCGCGACAACATGGTTGTCACACGCTGGGGCGCCCGCTTCATGGGGCGGCGCTTTCCGGTGTCCATCGGGCGTGGCGGCATGACCGATGACAAGCGCGAAGGCGACATGGCCACACCGCGCGGGGTCTGGCGGATCATGGGCGGCTATTACCGCGCCGACCGCAGGACACATCCCGACACAGCACTGCGCCTGCACCCGATTGGCCTGCGGGACATCTGGTCCGACGATCCCAACGACCCGGCCTACAACCACCCCCTGCGCGCCACCAACCACCCGTTCAGCCACGAACGCCTGCGCATGGCGCCCCGGCTTTACGACGTGGTGCTGGTCAGCGACTGGAACTGGCCCGACGCCCAACCGGGCAAGGGTTCGGCGATCTTCATCCACCACTGGCGCAAACCCCGCCACCCAACGGCCGGGTGCCTGGCCTTCGCCCCCAAAGACCTGCTCTGGATCCTGTCCCATTGGACATCCCACAGCCGCATCATCGTCCGCTAGACCTTTTTCTTGTCCGAAATATCCTGGGGTGAGCGGCTATGCCGCGAGGGGCAAAGCCCCTATCCGTAATCCCGTTCGCCAAAAATCGCGGATCCGACGCGCACATGCGTGGCCCCTTGGGCAATCGCGCGTTCGAAATCGCTGCTCATCCCCATCGACAACTGATCCAGCCCGTTGCGCTTGGCCATCTTGGCCAGCAGGGCGAAATGCAGGCTGGGTTCCTCGTCGACCGGCGGAATGCACATCAGGCCGACAATCGGCAGGTTCAGGTCACGACATTCGGCGACAAAATCATCCAGATCGTCGGGCATGATTCCCGCCTTCTGCGGTTCTTCACCGGTGTTCACCTGAATGAACAGCTTGGGGCAATGTCCCTCTTCCCCCGCAATGCGGGCGATGGCGCGGGCCAGTTTGGGGCGGTCGACCGAATGGATCACGTCGAACAGGCCCATGGCCTGCCGGGTCTTGTTGGATTGCAGCGGGCCGATCAGGTGCAGCTCAACGCCATCAAAGCGCTGTTTCAGGTCTGGCCACTTCCCCGCGGCCTCTTGCACCTTGTTTTCGCCAAAGACGCGGTGGCCTTGTTCCAGAACCGCAACGACGCGGTCCAAAGGCTGCACCTTTGACACGGCGATCAGGGTCGTCGACCCCGGCGCGCGGCCCATGCGGGTTTCTTCTTGGGTGATGCGGTCAATGATATCGGAAAGCGGCATGGGGCACCCTGTAGCTGGAACTTACAAATATAGGTGTCCCAAAAGAAAAGAGCGGGCACAAGGCCCGCTCTTCCCTTACCGAATAATCCGTCAGGATTAGAACAGCATGATGATGCCGAGGTCAGCAACGGTCACGCCGCCAACTTCACCAACACCAGCGTTGAACGATGCGCCACCGCCCAGGTCATAGGCAACGCCCAGACCGTATGCGTCAACCGAAAGACCGGCAGTGTCGGTTTCCGAGTATGCAGCCGACACGGTAACTGCGCCCATGGTGTAAGCACCGTGGATACCGTATGCGGTGATGTCCAGATCGTCGTTGCGCGAATACAGAGCGTTGACCGAGAAGTCAGCGATATCAGCGCCAGCTTTCACGTGGAAGACGTTCGACGGGCTTGCGTTGCCCCAGTCGTCGTAACCCAGGCCAACGTTGAAGTCGCCCATGGTGTAGGTTGCAGCGATCGAGAAGTTTTCAACGCCGTTCATGTCATACGACATTGCAACGCCGAAGTCACCGAAGGTGCCTTCGTACATCAGGTTACCAACGTCGCCTGCGTCGACCAGCGATTCAGCAACGTTATCGGTGCCGATGCCGCCGTAACCGATGTCCGACAGACCCAGTTTTGCGTCAACAGCCGAACCAACGTTACCGACCGAGAACTTGCCGAAGCCGCCTTCGATGTAAGCCGAAGAACCGTCAACAGCACCACCCGAAGCGGAGTTGGTGATGTCGAAGGTTGCGCCGAAGCCCAGGCCACCGTCGGTTTCACCGGCCAGGCCGATGGTCAGGGTCAGGTAGTGGTCCAGCGTCCAGTCGTCACCAACAGCAACGTCTACGTATTTAAAGCCCATGCCAACTTCACCGGCGAAGGTGGGCATAAAGTCGGCGGATGCGATACCAGCCGATGCAACCAGCGCGGTCGAAGCGAAGAGAATCTTTTTCATTTCGTTTTCCCTCATGTGTTTCAATAGTGCACCTCAATTCAGGGAAATCCGAATTGAGTATGGTGGTTCAATCTACCTTTCCGCCGGGGTTTGCAAGAAATGCGAAACCAGAATTCGGATTGTGGCCGGAATTGGTGCTTCTATGCCACAGTTTCCCGAACCGCTTCTGGCCGATCCCGCGATTGCCGCGGTTTTCCAGCGTTTTGGCCCGCAAATGCGGCTTTTGGGAAAACGCTTGCCCGCCTGTTTGCCCTTATATACTAACAAGAGGAAATTGAGGAAACGGGGCTATTTTATGCGCATCTTCAGGTCTGTCGCATTCGGGATTTCAGTGATTGGTGTTCTCGGGCTGTCTGCCTGTGGCGGCGGCAGGGGGTCGTTGGGGGTCAGCGGCGGTCAGCAACAGGCAAATACCGTCCAGCACACGCCCCAGGCGGAAGAGCGGCGTGAAACCATCTGGGATCTGTTCACCAATGTCGACGATCCCAACACCACGGTCGAGGTAAACCGCTATCTCTGGAACGCCTCGCTGGATGTGCTCAGCTTCATGCCGGTTCAGGCGGCCGACCCGTTCTCGGGCATCATCGTCTTTGGATTCGGGCGCCCGCCCGGCGGCGGCACCGCGTATAAAGCCACCGTTTACGTGCGCGACCCCGCGCTGGATGCCCGGTCGCTGTCGGTCGCGCTTTATACACGGTCCGGTCCTGCCAGCGCCGAAGCGGTGCGCAAGGTCGAGGATGCGATCCTGACCCGCGCGCGTCAGCTACGTATTCGTGACGGCAAGCTCTAGACCCGGATCGACCATAGGAATAATAAAAGCGCCGGGCCCAACGCCCGGCGTTTCTACATCAAGGACCACGACCACATGTCGCGATACACAGCCGCCGATATCGAACCGAAATGGCAAGAAGCCTGGGACAAGGCCGGAATTTTCACCGCCACGCGCGATGAAACCAGGCCCAAGTATTACGTGCTTGAGATGTTCCCCTATCCGTCGGGCCGCATCCACATGGGACATGTGCGCAACTATACGATGGGCGATGTGATCTCGCGCTATAAGTCCTCGTGTGGTTTCAGTGTGTTGCACCCGATGGGCTGGGACGCGTTCGGGATGCCCGCGGAAAACGCGGCGATGGCGCAGGGTGGGCACCCCGGCACCTGGACCTATGACAACATCAAGACCATGAAAGGACAGATGCGCCCCTTGGGCCTGTCGATTGACTGGAGCCGCGAATTTGCCACCTGTGACCCGGAATATTACGGTCAGCAACAATCCATGTTCATTGATTTCATGGAAAAGGGGTTGGTCTATCGCAAGAACGCCACGGTGAACTGGGATCCGGTCGACATGACGGTTCTGGCCAACGAGCAGGTGATTGACGGCTGTGGCTGGCGCTCGGGCGCCCCGGTCGAACGGCGCGAGTTGACGCAGTGGTTCTTCAAGATCTCGGATTATTCCGGCGAATTGCTGGACGCGCTGGATGGGCTGGACAACTGGCCCGAGAAGGTCCGCACCATGCAGGCCAACTGGATCGGTCGCTCGCAGGGTTTGCAGTTCAGCTTTGAGCGCGTGGATGGCGGCGGGATTGACGTCTATACCACCCGCCCCGACACGCTGATGGGCGCGTCCTTTGTCGGCATCTCGCCCGACCACCCGATCTCCAAGGCGTTGGAGGCCGAGAACCCCGAAATTGCCGCCAAACTTGCCGAGATGCGCAAGGGCGGCACCACGGAAGAGGCCATCGAGACCGCCGAGAAGCTGGGATACGACACCGGCATCCGTGTGAAGCACCCGCTGGACCCGAATTGGGAACTTCCGGTCTGGATCGCCAACTTCATCCTGATGGATTACGGCACCGGCGCGATCTTCGCCTGCCCGGCGCATGACCAGCGCGACCTGGATTTCTGCCGCAAGTATGACTTGCCGGTGGTGGATACCTTCCTGTCGCTCGACAACCCGCAGCCCGTTGAAACCGAAGCCTTTGTGCCGCCCAAGACCGAAAAGGTGAAATGGGTCAATCACTTCGCCGGATTGGACGAGGCGACGGGCGACGAGGCCATCGCGGCCACGGTCGCCTTCGCGGAACAGGCCGGCTGGGGCAAGGGCGTGACCAATTACCGCCTGCGCGACTGGGGGCTGAGTCGCCAACGCTACTGGGGTTGTCCTATCCCTGTCGTGCATTGCCCCGATTGCGGCGTGGTGCCCGAGAAGAAAGAGAATCTGCCGGTCAAACTGCCCG
>JAUHWP010000038.1 GCA_030424645.1 Alphaproteobacteria bacterium | reverse complement strand
TGTCACCCGTGACCAAGGTTTCTTCACCGAATCCCTCGCCTCTCGCGACCCCGAGCTTTATGGCTCGATCACCGATGAGCTGGGCCGCCAGCGCGACGAGATCGAGCTGATCGCCTCGGAAAACATCGTGTCCGCCGCCGTGATGGAGGCTCAGGGCTCGGTTCTGACCAACAAATACGCCGAGGGATATCCGGGGCGCCGGTATTATGGCGGGTGCCAATTCGTTGACGTCGCCGAAAATCTGGCCATCGACAGGGCGAAACAACTGTTTGGGTGCGAATACGTGAACGTGCAGCCGAACTCTGGCAGCCAGGCCAACCAGGGCGCCTTCATGGCGATGATCCAGCCGGGCGACACGATCCTTGGGATGAACCTGGCCTCGGGCGGGCACCTGACCCACGGGGCGGCCCCGAACCAGTCGGGCAAATGGTTCAACGCCGTGCAGTACGGCGTGCGCAAACAGGACAACCTGATCGACTATGACGAAATTCAGGCCCTGGCCAATGAACACAAACCCAAGCTGATCATTGCCGGCGGCTCGGCCATCCCGCGCCAGATCGACTTTGCCAAGTTCCGTGAAATCGCGGACAGCGTCGGTGCCTTCCTGATGGTGGACATGGCCCACTTTGCAGGTCTGGTCGCGGCCGGCGAACACCCCTCGCCCTTCCCCTATGCGGATGTGGCAACGACCACGACCCACAAGACCCTGCGCGGTCCGCGTGGCGGGATGATCCTGACCAACCGCGAAGATCTGGCCAAGAAGATCAATTCGGCCATCTTCCCCGGCATTCAGGGTGGTCCCCTGATGCACGTGATCGCCGCCAAGGCCGTGGCGTTTGGCGAAGCCCTGCGCCCCGAGTTCAAGGAATACCAAAAGCAGGTGCGCGCAAACGCCGTGGCCCTGGCCGATCAGTTGATGAAAGGTGGGCTGGACATCGTCACCGGCGGCACCGACACCCACGTGATGTTGGTCGACCTGCGGCCCAAGGGCGTCACCGGCAACATCGTCGACAAGGCGCTGGGTCGCGCCCACATCACCTGCAACAAGAACGGCATCCCGTTTGACCCTGAGAAGCCCACCGTAACGTCCGGCATCCGCCTTGGCACACCCGCTGGCACCACCCGCGGCTTTGGTGAGGCCGAGTTCCGCGAGATTGCCGACCTGATCGTCGAGGTGATCGACGGGCTGGCCGCAAACGGCGAAGACGGCAATGGCGAGGTTGAAGCCGCGGTGAAGGCGAAAGTTGCCGATCTGTGCGCCCGTTTCCCGCTGTATCCGAACCTGTAATGGGCGCAAGGCACTTTGAGTGCTTGCAATTTTTCAATCTTGAGAACACAGAAAGCCCCTGCATGGTGCAGAGGCTTTCACTTTTTCAACCTACTACGGTATATCGCCCGACCCGGGTCACACCAGGCCGCGCCAAATGACAACCCCTGTGACCAGGGCCACGACAATCAACAGGTTCAACAAGACGCTGGTTGAAACGCTGACCGCGATGCCACGCCGCCGGTCCCAGGCATCCAGGTTCAGCAGATAATGCTCGATGGCGTTTGCCGCTTTTTCAAGCCGCTTGGGATCGAGCTGGCGCCCGAGTCGCGGGTGATCCGATAATTTCAGGGCATCGACCAGCGCAGCACCGTCGCGCCGCAGATGACGCGGCAACAGCCGCCCGGCGCGGCGCAGCTTGGTTTCAAAGCCCGTGCCGCGAATATCCAGCCGCTGTTCCAGCAACTGGGCCAGCCGATCTGTCCGTGCGTGAATGTCCACGTCGGTTCCCGCCTTCCGATATCCCTCTTCCCCTTCATCTTACCGGCATCGCGCTGATCGGCGAAAGGGGCCAGATGAATAAAAAAGGGTTCAAGCACGACCACCATCACGTTATCAAACCCCATGCTTGAGATGCAGACATACGGCACCGATACGGTGCAGCCGCCCGTCCTGATCGCCCACGGCCTTTTCGGATCGGCGCGCAATTGGGGTGTCATCGCAAAACGCATGTCGACCACCCGCCGCGTGGTGTGTGTGGATATGCGCAACCACGGCGAAAGCGCGTGGGCGAACAGCCACAGCTATCCCGATCTTGCCGACGATCTGGCCAACGTCGTAACGGCTTTGGGTGGCACCGCCGATGTCATCGGGCATTCCATGGGCGGGAAAGCCGCGATGGTCTTTGCCCTGACCCGGCCCGACATGGTGCGCCGCCTACTGGTGGCCGATATCGCACCGGTCGCCTATGCACACAGCCAACAATCCATGATCACCGCCATGCGCAGTATCGACCTGTCACGCGTCGAAACGCGCGGGGATGCCGACCGGCAACTGGCACAGGCCGTTGACGAGCCATCGGTGCGCGCCTTCCTGTTGCAATCCCTGGATGTCAAAGCGCGCAAATGGCGTCTGAATCTTGACGTGCTTGAACGCGATATGCACCTGATCGTCGGCTTCCCCGACATGCACGGCCAGTTCACCGGCCCCACCTTGTTTCTGTCCGGGGCGCTGTCAGACTATGTCCTGCCCGAGCACCGGCCCATCATCAAGAACCAGTTTCCCAAGGCACGACACGCCAAGATCCCGCAGGCCGGGCATTGGCTGCATGCCGAGAGACCGCGCGAATTCGAAGCCTCGGCACAGGCGTTTCTAAGCGCCTGAGCGTTTGGGCCACGGGTTGCGATGATTTTTCAGTGGGTCCAGGGACCGCGGCGGTTGGTGGCGAAATTGTCGCCATAGCCACCGGGGCGGATGTTCGGACGGCGCTTGTGCGGTTCCTGCACGGTCGCCTCGATCCCGCGTTCGCGGGCATAGCTCAACGCTGCCTCTTTCGTGTCGAATTTCAGGCGCACCTGGCTTTGCGTGTCCGACGAACTGGTCCAGCCCATCAGCGGATCCACATCCCGCGCCTCGTCCGCTGCATATTCCAGCAGCCAAACCTTGGTCTTGCCCATGCCGGACGACATGGCGTTTCGAGCGGGTTGATAGATACGTGCACGCATCCGGGATCTCCTTGAAAGCCTCAGCGGTTTATCCGGTATGCGCGGGTGTAATTCAAGCGAAATTGGCAGGGGGGCGGGACACGCTCACATGCGCTTCCGGTCCAGCTGCGGACCGGAAGCACATAGTGAGTGGTGGTTTGGAGAATCAGAGTGGCTGCCGGTAGCTCCGAGGGAGCGAGGGGTGGGGTGGGTGTATCGTCGCCACCGGCAGTCCGTTCTGCTGCTTGCTACACAAACCTAGCGCGGCGCTTCGTCTTGGGCAAGCGCAAAAAACACTTTCGGTTGCATTTTTTGAAGAAAATTTTGTCCTATTTGAACATTTTTCTTCTTTTTTATCAGGTGTTTAGATAGCCGAAAGCAAAAAGGTGGCTTATGCTCCTTTTTGCACTAACGCAACCGATGGTTGCCAACTGGTAAATGCCTTCACAAATCCGAAAGCGGTTATCTTGACCCCATAATCCGAAAAACGCGAAGGTCGCTCAATTCACCAATTATGGGGAGGTAAGCGTAAAGTTTTCCTTACCCCTTGAAGAAGAACAAAAAGTGATCATTCTAGGCTGCGGAAGGATTCGCATGACCCACAGCCCGCTGACCAACCCAATCCTTGCCCCGACAGCCCGCCCCAAACTTGAAGGTGGCAAGCGGTTCGTGATGAGCACGCCGTTCAAACCGGCTGGCGACCAACCCACCGCCATCGCGGAATTGGTTGGCGGGGTCGAAGGCGGGGAACGCGATCAGGTGCTTCTGGGCGCGACCGGCACCGGCAAGACCTTCACGATGGCAAAGATCATCGAAGAAACCCAACGCCCCGCGATCATTCTGGCCCCGAACAAGACGCTGGCCGCTCAGCTTTACGGCGAGATGAAGGGCTATTTCCCCGACAATGCCGTCGAATATTTCGTCAGTTACTATGACTACTATCAGCCCGAAGCCTATGTGCCCCGTTCGGACACGTTCATCGAGAAGGAAAGCCAGATCAATGAACAGATCGACCGGATGCGCCATTCGGCCACCCGCGCGCTTCTGGAACGGGACGATGTGATCATCGTCGCCTCGGTCAGCTGCATCTATGGCATCGGATCGCCCGAGACCTACACCGCCATGACGCAGGACATTGAGGTTGGCAAAGACTATGATCAGCGGTCTGTCATGCGCGATCTCGTGGCACAGCAATACAAGCGCAACGACAACGCGTTCCAGCGCGGGTCGTTCCGGGTGCGCGGCGACAGTCTTGAAATCTGGCCCAGCCACCTGGAAGATCGCGGCTGGCGCCTGTCCTTCTTCGGGGAAGAGCTGGAAGGCATCACCGAGTTCGACACCCTGACCGGGGCCAAGACCGACACGCTGGAAAAGGTGCGCGTCTACGCAAACTCGCATTACGTAACGCCGACACCCACGTTGAAACAGGCGATCCAGAACATCAAGCAAGAGCTTGCCGTCCGCCTGAAACAGTTCGAAGACGAAGGCAAGCTTCTGGAAGCACAGCGCCTTGAACAACGCACAAGGTTCGATCTGGAAATGCTGGAAGCCGCCGGGTTCTGCAACGGGATCGAGAATTACTCGCGTTACCTGACCGGCCGCGCGCCTGGGGAACCGCCCCCCACCCTGTTCGAATACATCCCCGACAACGCCATCGTCTTTGCCGATGAAAGCCATGTCTCGGTGCCGCAGATCGGCGGCATGTATCGCGGCGACTACCGGCGCAAATATACCTTGGCCGAACACGGGTTCCGCCTGCCCTCCTGCATGGACAACCGCCCCCTGAAGTTTGAGGAGTGGGACGCCATGCGCCCGCAATCCATCTTCGTATCCGCCACCCCCTCAAGCTGGGAGCTGGAGCAGACAGGCGGCGTCTTTGCTGAACAGGTGATCCGCCCCACCGGCCTGCTGGACCCCGAAGTCGAAATTCGCCCGGTCGACATGCAGGTCGACGACCTGCTGGACGAGGTGCGCAAAGTGGCCGACCGCGGCATGCGCACCTTGGTCACGACCCTGACCAAACGCATGGCCGAAGACCTGACCGAATACCTGCACGAACAGGGCATCCGCGTGCGCTATATGCACTCGGACATCGACACGATCGAACGGATCGAGATCCTGCGCGACCTGCGTCTTGGTGCCTTCGACGTCCTGGTCGGCATCAACCTGCTGCGCGAGGGGCTGGACATCCCCGAATGTGGTCTCGTCGCCATTCTGGACGCGGATAAGGAAGGCTTCCTGCGCTCGGAAACCTCGCTGGTGCAAACCATCGGCCGCGCCGCGCGCAACGCCGAGGGCCGCGTCATCATGTATGCCGACCGGATCACCGGGTCGATGGAACGCGCGCTGAACGAAACCAACCGGCGGCGCGAGAAGCAGCAAGCCTATAACGAACTGCACGGCATCACGCCCGAAACCGTAAAGAAAAACGTCGAAGACGTGCTGTCCGGGCTTTACGAGGGCGACACCGACATGTCCCGCGTCACCGCCACCATCGACAAACCCATGATGGGCGACAACCTGATCGCCCATCTGGACGGGCTGAAAGCCCAGATGCGCAAAGCCGCCGAAAACCTTGAATTCGAAGAAGCCGCCCGCCTGCGCGACGAGGTGCACCGGCTGGAAGCTGTCGAACTCGCCATCGCCGACGACCCGCTGGCAAGGCAGTCTGCAATCGAGGCGGCTGGGGACGCGGCGCAGAAGGTGAAGGGGCGGTCGACGGCTGGGAAACCGGGGCAGAGGGCTGGGCGGGGGAAGCGGGGGCGGTAGCGACATGCAAGAACCACAGATCGATCAAGTCACGGTAAAAGACGACGAGAGAGCTGATCCTCCAAAGGTAATTTGGAGGACCGCTTGGGGTCGTGCTCATCTGGGTTTTTGGGCGGAAACTCACCAAAACCCCGCGTTTTACAATGACGATTATCTTGCAGCTTTAGCAGGGGTTGAGATTGAACTGACCAAACGCCTGACACGCATGATTGCCGGTAGCTTTCTTTTCAGTGTTTTCTCGATTGCTTCAGCTACGAGCACTCTTGGTGAGGCATCTTTCCAAGGCTTTCGAATTGCGAGCACTCCATATCTGACGGAATTTTGCGTATTGATACTTGGAGTTCTTTTCACTTCCCTGATCATCGTCTTCTTAGATCTCTTCACTATCTCTCGTATGAGGTTTGAGATTTTTTCAGTAACAGGATCCGAAGTTCCGAATATGAGAATGCTTCATCTAAAGAGGAGCACTGCGGTATTCGATATCTTCCTTCCCAAGCATAAGGGCTACTCAAGTGGGGCCGCTCACAAAACAGTTCAAATGATAGGACTTATTTGGTCAATAATGCTTCCTGTAGCAGTTCTCTCTGTTCTCATCGTAGCACAATTGATTGCGGCCCAAGGATTTTTCGTCAATTTCGAGTGGGATCTAGGCACTGGCATCACCATCGTCGGTCTTGGTTGGACCGCTTTCAGTCTAGTAGTGATAGTCCTAGTCACAATGGTTCCAATCCGGTTTAAATGGCGAGAGCAATCAAGGTGATGGCAGCGCGATTGAGCACAACCGGTTCCCCCCTTCTTCTGGCCCCAAAATATCCTGGGGTGAATGCGCGCAGCGCAGAGGGGCAACGCCCCTGCCCCCTATATCAAACGCGCCCGCCATTTCTGACGAGCGCGTTTTTGCCTGACCCCGTGAGTGGTGGAAGATCGGTCAGACGAAGGTGAAGCTGTTGGCAAAGGGCATCTCGGTCGGGCGCTCTCCGGTTGCCTGAAATATCGCTTCGGCCAAGGCGGGGGCGGCGGGCGGCACCGGGGGTTCGCCGATGCCTGTCACCCGGTCGCGGTTTTCCAGCCCGCGCACGACGATTTCGGGCGTTTGATAATTCCGCAGCCCCTCGAAATCGAAAAAGTTTTCCTGCTCGGCCCGGCCGTCGGCATAGGTGATCTGGCTGTTGATCGCGTGGCCCAACGCCCAGATCACCCCGCCTTGCACAAGGTTTTCGAAATTCACCGGATCGACGACGCGCCCCACTTCGGCGGCAACCCAGACCTTGTCCAGTTTGATGCCAGCCTCGGTGTTGGTGATCTCGATCACCTCGGCGACGGGGGTGCCGAAGGACAGGCTGAAGGCGACGCCACGGGCCGCGTCGGCCCCCAGCGTTCCGCCCCAGTTCGACATCTCGGCCACCGCTTCCAGCAGCTTGCGCGACGGCGCGTCTGTCATCAGGCGCAGCCTTTCCTCGACCGGATCAGCACCGGCTTCATGGATCAGCGCATTCAGGAAATTCTCATGGAAGAATCCATTTTGTGACGCCCCCACCGACCGCCATGAACTGACCGGCCCCAGCTTGGGCGCGCGATAGCCGGTCACGCGATAATGCGGGATCGCATAGGGTTGGTCCCACAAGGCCTGGGTAATCGTGCTGTCCGGGCCGGGCAGGCTCATCCCCTGCCGTTCGCCCATCTGACTGTCCAGGATCGACGGGCACGCCACCCGGATATCCATCGCCAGGACCTTGCCATCCGCAACCGCCCCGCGCCCACGCATCATCGCAATCGGGCGGGTGTAATCCTGCGCGGTGTCTTCTTCGCGCTTATAGGTCAGCTTGACCGGTGTGCCCGGCAGCGCCATTGCCAGTTCGGTGCAGCGTTTGACGACCTCGTCTTCCAACCGGTGCCCGAAACTGCCGCCCATCATCAGGATATGCACATGCACATTCTCGACCGGCACACCGGTCATGTCGGCCACGCTGGCCTGCGTCATGCGGGGGATCTGGTTGCCGGTCCAGACATCGATGCGGTTGTCGCCGACCAGAACCGTGGCGTTCAGTGGCTCCAAGGGCGCGTGTGCCAGATAGGGGGCACGGTATTCCGCCTCGACCGTCATGGTGACGCTGTCCACATCGCCGTCGTCACGCGGCTGGGCATCCTGCTCGCCGGCATCAAGCGTATCCGACAGCGCCTGCCAGTGCTCGGCCTGCTCGGCGGGATAGGGGGCAGGTCCCCAGTCAATCTCGATGGCATCCGCCGCCTGAAAGGCCCGCCACGTGTTGTCGGCGATGACACCAACGCCGCCTGTGACCGGGATGATCTTCTGCACCCCGCGCATGGATTCGGCGGTCGCGGCGTCATGGCTGACCACGTCGCCCCCCTTGCGCGGGTTCAGGCGGATCGCTGCGTGGACCATCCCATCCATGCGCATGTCGATGCCATAGCTTTGCGTGCCGGTGGACTTCGCCACCATATCGACCCGCCGCATGGGTTTGCCGATCAATCGCCACTGTGTGGATGGCCGCAGGGTGACATCGGTGACAGGGTCGATCTGGGCCGCCGTCGCGGCAAGCGCTTCATAGGGAAGGCGTTTGCCGTCCGGCAACACCACCGCCCCGCCTTCGGTCGTCAACTGAGAGACCGTCATGCCGGTTTGCGCGGCAGCGGCGGCTTTCAGCGTTTCCCGCGCGACCGCCCCGGCAACGCGAAGTTTCTCATACCCATCGGGCACCGTGGTCGACCCGCCAGTCAGTTGCATTCCCATGAACTTCATCACCGCATCAACGGTTCCACGCATGGCATTGGCCGCCGCGCTCTGATCGGTGCTCGGGAAGGGAACCGCATCATTGGCCAGGGCGGTGTTGTAATAGGCTTTCGAGGGCGGGCCGGGGTCAACCCTGATCTGATCAAGCGCGACATCCAGCTCCTCGGCAATCAGCGCCGCCTGCACCGAATAGACCCCCTGCCCCATATCCGCGCGCGGGGTGATCAGCGTGATGCCATCCGCATTGATCAGCACATAGGGTGTCAGCGCCGCCTCACCCTCGGACAGATCGTCCAGCAAGGGGTTCTTCGCGGGCCGCTTGTATTGGTAATAGCCAAAGGCGACGCCCCCCAGGATCGCGACAGACCCGACAAGAAAGGTCCGGCGGGCAATGGTTCCAGCGCGTCCCATGATCACGATCCCTGCAATGTCTTGGCCGCCGTTTTCACGGCTGCGCGGATGCGGGGATATGTGCCACAGCGGCACAGGTTGCCGGACATGGCCTCGTCAATATCCGTGTCCGACGGATCGGGGGTATGTGACAGCAGCTCGGCGGCCTGCATCATCTGCCCACCCTGGCAATAGCCGCACTGGGCGACCTGATGTTCCAGCCACGCCGCTTGCACCGCGTGCATTTGGTCGGGATTGCCCAGCCCTTCGATTGTCGTCACGGGGCCGTCCACGTCCGATACAGGTGTCTGGCACGACCGCACCGCGACACCATTGATATGCACCGTGCAGGCCCCGCAAGCCGCGACGCCACAGCCATATTTCGGCCCGTCCAGTCCAATCTCGTCCCGCAACACCCACAAAAGCGGCATGTCCTCTTCGACATCCACATCGTGCGCTGCGCCATTTACCGTGATTTGCAACGATCAGCCCCCTAACCGCAGATTTTCATGCCATCCTGTCCCGCCAGCGCACAAATGACCGCTGGTCATATAATAGTGACCATAGAATAGCGCGTTAAGCAACCGTGATCTGTACGCCCCCGGCCAGGCAGGCTTGTGTCAGGGTTTCGGGCAGCTGGTGATCGGTCACGATCCGGTCAAGGTCCGCGACCACACCAATCCGGGCCGGGGCCTTGCGCGACAGCTTCGAATGATCGCAGACCAGCACCGACTGGCGTGCTTGGTGTAACGCCGCCTGGCTGACCACGACCTCCTGCAGATCGAAATCCAGGAAATCACCATCAGGATCAAGGGCGGAACATCCGATAATGGCAAGGTCGAACTTGAACGCCCGCACGAAATTTGCGGCAAAGCTGCCCACCAACCCGCCGTCGGCGGGCCGCATCGTGCCCCCTGCCACCATTACCTGGCTGTCCGGGTTCGCCCCCAGAATCTGCGCCACGTTGATGTTGTTCGTCACCACCAGCAGATTCTGATGATGTAACAGCGCATGGGCCACGGCTTCGGTGGTCGTGCCGATGTTCAGGAAGATCGCGCAATCATTCGGGATCAGGCGCGCCGCCGCCGCCGCGATCCGGGCCTTGGCCGACTGGTTCAGCGCCCGACGTTCTTCATACGCGATATTCGCGATACCCGAAGGCAGGATGGCGCCACCGTGCACACGCTCCAACCGTCCGGCCTCGGCCAGGTCGGTCAGATCGCGCCGGATGGTCTGCTGCGTCACCCCGAAATGCGCGGCCAACCCGTCAACCGACACCCTGCCGTCGCGTCGGGCAATCCCGAGAATCTCGGGGATACGAAGTGTTTGCGACATGCGTGACCCTTTCCTTGTGCCAATTTGCGCCAAAACGAACATTTACGAAAGTCTTTTTCTTTCGCTTTTATCAGAATCGGCGCATAGTGCGGCCATATACGCAAAGGGCGCCCCATGACGACGACAGACAGCATCAGCGACATTTTCATCATCGGCGGCGGGATCAACGGCTGTGGCATCGCACGCGACGCGGCGGGGCGCGGCCTGTCCGTCACGCTGGCCGAGATGGACGATCTGGCCTCGGCGACCTCGTCCGCATCCACCAAGCTGTTTCATGGCGGCCTGCGTTATCTTGAGTATTTCGATATTCGCCTTGTGCGCGAAGCCCTGATCGAACGCGAGATCCTGCTGAACGCCATGCCGCATATCAGTTGGCCGATGCGGTTCGTGCTGCCCTATCACAAGGACATGCGCTTCGAAGGCGACACGCCGACATCGACGCTGCTGTCTTTCGTGATGCCATGGATGAAAGGCCGCCGCCCCGCATGGCTGATCCGCTTCGGGTTGCTTCTGTATGACAACCTGGGGGGGCGGAAGATCCTTCCGGGCACCAGAACGCTTGCCCTGCCGGACACGCCGGAAGGCATACCGCTGAAGGACAAGTTCGTTCGGGCCTATGAATACTCGGATTGCTGGGTCGAAGACGCGCGCCTTGTGGTCCTGAACGCCCGCGATGCCGAAGCACGCGGCGCCCGGATCATGACCCGCACCAAGGTGGTCGCCACGACCCGGCATACGGACCACTGGATCATTCAAACGCAGGATACCAGGACCGGAAAGGTCGCGCAGCACAGGGCAAGGATCGTGATCAATGCCGCCGGGCCGTGGGTCGGCAAGCTGATTGACGGGGCACTTGATGTTCATACGACCGAAAAGGTCCGACTGGTGCGCGGGTCGCACATCGTGACGCGCAAGCTGTTTGATCATGACAAGGCGTATTTCTTTCAGGGGAAAGACGGGCGGATCATCTTCGCAATTCCCTATGAAACCGACTTCACCCTGATCGGCACCACCGACGCACCGCACGAAGACGCGGACATGCGCCCGGTTTGCACCGATGACGAGAAGGCGTATCTGATCGCCTTCGCGAACCAGTATTTCAAGGACGAGGTCACGCAGGCCGACGTGGTCTGGACCTATTCCGGTGTGCGTCCGCTTTACGATGACGGGGCCAGTTCTGCCACAGCGACCACACGGGAATATGTGCTGAAGCTGAACGATGCCGAAGGTGCACCGGCCCTGAACATCTTCGGTGGGAAGATCACGACCTATCGCCGACTTGCCGAAGCCGCGATGGCAAAGCTGGGTCCGCACTTGCCCGTTCACAAACCAGACTGGACGGCAGGCGTGCCGTTGCCGGGCGGCGATTTCGCGGTTGATGGCGTGTCTGCACTGATCGACAAGCTGCGGGGCGATTTCCCGTTCCTGACCCCCTTCTGGGCCAAGCGCCTTGTCCGTGCCTATGGCACGGAAAGCTGGAATGTTCTGGACGGGGCACAGACCGCGGAAGACCTGGGCACCGCATTCGGTGCGACCCTGACCGAACGCGAGGTGCGCTGGCTGATCGACAAGGAATATGTGCGCCGCGCCGAAGACGTGGTCTGGCGACGCTCCAAGCTGGGCCTGCGTATGCAGGCGGGCGAAATCGAGGTATTGGACAATTGGATCTCTCGCCACCTCGGACCCACTACATAACCGGCATCAGATAATTTTTTTACCATCTGGTAAAATTCTTGATTTTGTGCCTTCATGAAAGGATCAAAACAAGAATGGGAATCAGAAAATGCCCCAAACCAACAGGGAGAACGGTGTTTCTCCGGCCCGATTAGCGCCAGCAGATGTGCAAGCCAATTTTTCGGACCTTCACCCAGCCTATGACGAACACGAGGCGCTTGTCGCCGCGGATCGGTGCTATTTCTGCCATGATGCGCCTTGCATGACGGCCTGCCCGACCTCGATCGACATCCCGCTTTTCATCCGCCAGATCGCCACCGGCACGCCGGAAGCCGCGGCCAGAACCATCCTGAACCAGAACATTCTGGGCGGAATGTGCGCGCGGGTCTGCCCGACCGAAACCTTGTGTGAAGAAGTATGCGTGCGCGAAGTTGCTGAAGGCAAACCGGTCGAAATCGGTCGCCTGCAACGCTATGCCACCGACACGTTGATCGCGAAGGGTGTGCACCCGTTCGTGCGTGCGCCCGAGACCGGGAAACGCATTGCCGTGGTTGGTGCTGGCCCATCCGGGCTGGCCTGCGCCCACCGGCTGGCGATGCTCGGTCACACGGTCGTGGTGTTCGAGGCCCGCGCCAAAGGCGGCGGGCTGAACGAATTCGGCATCGCCGCCTATAAATCCACAAATGATTTCGCCCAGAAAGAGCTGGATTGGTTGCTCGCGATTGGCGGGATCGAAGTTCGGTATGATCAAGCCCTGGGCCAGGCGATCAGTCTGGACAGCCTGCAAGGCGACTTCGACGCCGTGTTCCTTGGCATGGGATTGTCGGCGGTCAACGCGCTGCGGCTTGACGGCGAGGACAAGACCAATGTCTCGGACGCGGTCGATTTCATTGCCGACCTGCGTCAGGCCAGCGACCTGACCACCCTGCCCGTTGGACGGCGCGTTGTGGTGATCGGCGGCGGCATGACCGCGATTGATGCGGGCGTGCAGGCCAAGTTGTTGGGGGCCGAGGACGTGACCATCGTCTATCGGCGGGGGCAAGAGGCGATGGCGGCCTCGAAATTCGAACAGGACCTGGCACAGCAGAAAGGCGTCACGCTGATCTGCAACGCGACCCCGGTCGGGATCGCAGGCAACGGATCGCTGACCGCCGTGACCTTTGCTTACACTGAAACACGGGACGGCAAGCTGGTCACACTGGACGAAACCTTTACCCTGCCCGCAGACCAATTGTTCAAGGCCATCGGCCAGAAACTGGGTGACACGCCCGACGCGCTGGTGCTGGATGGTGGCAAGATCACCGTCAATGATGCACAGAAAACCAACTTGGCAAATGTCTGGGCCGGGGGCGACTGCGCCTCGGGCGGTGACGATCTGACTGTGACCGCCGTTGCCGAAGGTCGCGATGCGGCCATGGACATCCACGCCACCTTGATGGGAGCAAGCTAATGGCCGATCTGACATCGAACTTTCTTGGAATTTCATCGCCGAACCCGTTCTGGCTGGCCTCGGCCCCACCCACCGACAAGGAATACAACGTGCGCCGCGCGTTCGAAGCGGGTTGGGGTGGTGTCGTGTGGAAGACCCTGGGGGCCGAGGGGCCACCCATCGTCAACGTCAATGGCCCGCGCTATGGTGCAATCCACGGCGCAGATCGACGGTTGCTGGGGCTGAACAACATCGAACTGATCACGGATCGCCCGCTTGAGGTGAACCTTGAGGAAATGACCCGCGTGAAGAAGGACTATCCCGATCATGCACTGATCGCCTCGGTCATGGTGCCGTGCGAAGAGGATGAATGGAAGCGGATCATCCCACGCATTGCCGAAACCGGCTGTGACGGTTTCGAGCTGAACTTCGGCTGCCCGCACGGCATGGCCGAACGCGGCATGGGCTCTGCCGTTGGTCAGGTGCCGGAATATATCGAGATGGTCACGCGCTGGTGCAAAGAGGCCACCGACCTGCCCGTCATCGTGAAGCTGACCCCCAATATCACCAATATCCTGATGCCCGCACAGGCCGCCAAGGATGGGGGCGCCGATGCGGTCAGCCTGATCAACACGATCAACTCGATCACCTCGGTCAACCTGGACCTGATGTCGCCCGAGCCGATGATCGACGGCAAGGGCACCCATGGCGGTTATTGCGGCCCCGCCGTCAAGCCCATCGCCCTGAACATGGTGGCCGAGATCGCCCGCAACCCCGGCACGCATGGCTTGCCCATATCGGGCATTGGCGGCATCACCACATGGCGCGACGCGGCCGAGTTCATGGCACTGGGGGCTGGCAATGTGCAGGTCTGCACGGCGGCCATGACCTATGGGTTCAAGGTGGTGCAGGAGATGATCTCGGGCCTCAGCCAGTGGATGGATGAACAGGGATACACGTCGATTGACGAGATTGTCGGGCGCGCGGTGCCCAATGTCACCGACTGGCAATACCTGAACCTGAACCATGTCACCAAGGCACGGATCGACCAAGAGGCTTGCATCAAATGCGGGCGCTGCTATGCAGCGTGTGAAGACACCTCGCACCAGGCGATCAGCATGTCGGATGACCGCGTCTTCGACGTGAAAGATGACGAATGCGTGGCCTGCAACCTGTGCGTCAATGTCTGCCCGGTCGAAGGCTGTATCACGATGGAAACCATCGCCCCCGGCGCGATGGACGAACGAACAGGGAAGGTTGTTGAAAGAGAATATGCCAACTGGACAACCCACCCCAACAACCCAAGCGCCACCGCCGCCGAGTGACACCGGCATGGCCCTGTCCCCCGCACGACAGGGCCATCTGGCGATGCTGGCGTTTTCGGCGGCGGTGTCGCTGTCGTTCAGCTTTGGCCATATCGTCGCCAAGGAGATCGCCCCCACGGCGTTGAATACGGTGCGGTTTGCGCTGGCCGCGCTGATCCTGCTTGGGCTGGCGCGCAGCCTGCGTATTCCGGTGCGACCCATTTTCACCGGCTTCTGGCGGTTCGGGCTGATGGGCGGGCTGATGGCCGTCTATTTCATCACCATGTTCGAAGCGCTGCGCCTGACCACCGCGGTGTCGACCGCGGCGGTCTTTACCCTGACGCCGTTGATGGCCGCCGGGTGCGGTTTGCTGATCGCGGGTCAGCGGTCAGGACGCTGGACGTTGATCGCCCTGAGCATCGGCGCATTGGGGGCGATCTGGGTGATTTTCCGCGCAGACCTCCATGCACTGTTGCGTTTTGAGCTGGGACGCGGCGAGGCGCTGTTTGCAATAGGTGCGCTGGGTCATGCGCTGGTGCCCGCGCTTGCGCGGAAACTGGCAAGTGACATCAATCCGCTGCAAACGTCGCTTGGGACGGTGCTGGGTTCGCTGCTCGTGACCGGCATCTATGGGTTTGGCGACCTTATCAGCACCGATTTTGCATCCTTGCGACCGGCAGTCTGGATGGTTATCGCCTATCTTGCCATCGTGGCCACGGCGGGCAGCTTCTTCCTGATCCAGTTCGCCAGCCAGCGACTGCCTGCCAGCAAGGTGATGGCCTATACCTATCTGGTGCCAAGCTGGGTGGTTCTGTGGGATTTTCTGTTTTACGGCACCACGCCCCCCGCCCTTCTGCTGGCGGGAGTCGCTGCAACCCTGCTTGCGCTTGCCATGCTGCTCAGGGGTGAAGCGCCCTGACCAACATGTGCCGGATGAACCCTTCGGCATCTTCGAACCGGGTTTCGCTGCGCACCGGCCCCAGAACCGCCTGCACCTGCAAATCGAAATCGGCATAGTGCTGGGTCATCGCCCAGATCGAAAAGATCAGGTGATGCGGGTCGATGGTGGCCAATCGCCCCTCGACCATCCAGTTGGCAATGACGGCGGCTTTCTCGTCCACCAATGTCTTCAGATCCTCGGTCAGCATGTTCCCCAGGCGCGGGGCGCCATGCAGGATCTCGGTCGCAAACAACCGGCTTTCGCGCGGCATCTCGCGCGACATCTCCATCTTCCGGCTGACATAGGTCAGGATCTCGTCCAGCGGGTCGCCGTCCGCGGACAGGTCACGCAAAGGTCTGACCCATTCTTCCAGCAGGCTTTCCAGAAGCTCGGAATAGATGGCTTCCTTGCCGTTGAAATAATAGACGATGTTCTGCTTGGACAGTCCGGCGGCCTCTGCGATCTGATCAAGGGTCGCCCCGCGCAAACCCTTTTCCGAGAACACGTCCAACGCGGCTTCGAAGATGGCCTGACGCTTCTCGCGCTGGATACGGGTGGGGCGGGATGTGGACCCTGCTTTCGCCATGTATCGAAGCTCCTAGATCCGGTTCCGGCCAGGCAGGGCAACCCCGCACAGCAACAGGTCTTTCACCGCTGACTTGGTGTCGCCCCATTGTGCATCCGTCAACTCGACCCCATCGTTCAGCGTCGTGATCTGGTGGGTGAAATCCGCGTAATGCTGCGTCGTGGCCCAGATCGCATACAGCAGATGGCGCGCGCTGATCGGCCTGATCTGGCCCTTCCTGATCCATGCCTCGATCACCGCAATGCGGTTTTCGGTCCAGGACCGAAGTTCGTCTTCCAGATAGTCCTGAACGATGGGCGCGCGCTGGATGATCTCGTTCGCCCAGACCTTCGAACCATAGGGGCGCGTGCGGGCCAGATCGAGCTTGGTGTCGATATATTCGCCCAGCGCATGGATCGGATCGTTGTCTTCGCTGATGCTGTCGGCGGCGGCCCGCCAGATATCGAAAATCTCGCCCACCACGCGGCGGTAAAGCGCTTCCTTGGTTTCGAAATAATAGACGACGTTGGATTTCGGAATACCCGCAGAGGCCGCGATCCGACTGATGGACGCACCGGCATAGCCGAACTCGGCAAACACCTTCTCGGCGGCAGCCAGTATGCGGGCTGTCACCTCTTCGCGATTGCGGCTTTGTATGCCTCGGGTCGTCTTGTTCACGTCGCTTTTCACATCCACCATCCATGTGCAAATCCCGCACAGGGTTTCATCTTGTGCCACGAGTATTGCCCGAAAAACAGGTATTTCTGCACGATCGGTCAGAAAAAGATTGACCGATCGTGCAGAAATCCGTCAGCCTGTCATCAAGACGGAATCTGAATCCGCGCTCCGCCAGCAAATCCAATTGGGAGATTGATATGAGCCACGGAAGCAATCTACGCATTGATCCCGACCGCCTGTGGGACAGCCTGATGGAGATGGCCAAGATCGGCCCGGGCGTCGCAGGTGGCAACAACCGACAGACCCTGACCGACGCCGACGCCGAGGGGCGTGCACTGTTCCAGAAATGGTGCGAGGACGCGGGCTGCACGATGGGCGTGGACACGATGGGCAACATGTTTGCCACCCGCCCCGGTGAAGACCCGGATGCCCTGCCCGTCTATATGGGGTCGCATCTGGACACGCAGCCGACCGGTGGCAAATATGACGGCGTGCTGGGCGTGTTGGGCGGATTGGAAGCCATCCGCACGATGAACGACATGGGGGTCAAGACCAAGCACCCCATCGTCCTGACCAACTGGACGAACGAGGAAGGCACCCGGTTTGCCCCGGCGATGCTGGCCTCGGGCGTATTTGCGGGAAAGCACACGCAGGACTGGGCTTACGCGCGCGAAGATGCCGAAGGCAAGAGATTCGGTGACGAGTTGAAGCGCATCGGCTGGGTGGGCGATGAGGAGGTCGGTGCGCGCAAGATGCACGCGATGTTCGAGTTGCACATTGAGCAAGGCCCCATTCTGGAAGCCGAAGGCAAGGACATTGGCGTGGTCACACACGGTCAGGGGCTGAACTGGCTGGAAGTGACCATCGTGGGCAAGGAAAGCCATACCGGGTCCACGCCGATGCCCATGCGGATCAACGCGGGCCGTGGCCTTGCCCTGATCACCGAGCTGGTGCACGAAATCGCGATGAAACACCAGCCCAACGCCGTCGGCGCCATCGGGCATATCGACGTTTATCCGAATTCGCGTAACATCATACCGGGCAAGGTGGTGTGCACGGTGGATTTCCGCTCGCATCTGCAAGAGGTGATCGACGCGATGATAGCCGAGTTCGACGAACGCGCCCCGAAACTCTGCGCAGATATCGGTGTCGAGATGAGCTGGGAAATGGTCGGGACCTTCGACCCGCCCGCCTTTGACGAAAGATGCGTGGATGCGGTGCGGGGCGCCGCGAAAGAGCTGGGCTACAGCCATATGGACATTGTCTCGGGCGCCGGTCACGATGCCTGCTGGATCAACGACGTGGCCCCGACCGCGATGATCATGTGCCCCTGTGTGGATGGACTGAGCCATAACGAGGCGGAAGACATCTCGAAGGAATGGGCGCAGGCGGGGGCGGATGTGCTGTTGCATGCCGTTCTGAACACCGCGGAGATTGTAAAATGACGTGACGGGCGGACCGGGGCGCTGCCCCGGACCCCGGGATATTTATCGCCAGAAGAAGCAGGGAAACTGCGCCTGGCCATCAGGGAGACAAGATATGAACACGAAAGTCATCAAGGGCGGCACGGTCTGCACCGCGGATCGCACCTGGAAAGCCGATGTTCTGATCGAAGGTGAAGTGATCAAGCAGATCGGTGAGGATCTGAAGGGGGATACATATGTCGACGCCGAAGGCGCCTATGTGATCCCCGGCGGGATCGACCCGCACACCCATCTGGAAATGCCCTTCATGGGCACGACCGCCGCCGAGACCTTTGAAAGCGGCACCTGGGCCGCGGCCGCCGGTGGCACCACCATGCTGGTCGATTTCTGCCTGCCGGGCGAAGACGGGTCAATCAAGAATGCGATCAATGAATGGCACCGCAAGTCGGCGCCGCAGATCTGTGCCGATATCGGTTATCACATGGCGATCACCGGCTGGAACGAAAACGTCTTTGACGAGATGAAAGACGCGGTCGACATGGGCGTGAACTCGTTCAAGCATTTCATGGCCTACAAGGGCGCGTTGATGATCGAGGATGACGAGATGTTCGCCTCGTTCAAACGCTGCAAGGAGTTGGGCGCGCTGCCGATGGTGCATGCCGAAAACGGCGATCTGGTGGCCGACATGCAGGCCGAGATGCTGGCGAAGGGCATCACGGGGCCGGAGGGTCATGCCTATTCCCGCCCGCCGGAGTTCGAAGGCGAGGCCGCCAATCGCGCAATCACCATTGCCGATGCGGCGGGCGTGCCGCTTTACATCGTGCATGTCAGTTGCGAGCAGGCGCATGAAGCGATCCGCCGTGCCCGCCAGAAGGGGATGCGGGTGTATGGCGAGCCTCTGATCCAGTTTCTGACGTTGGATGAAAGCGAGTATTTCAAGGGCGACTGGATGCATTCGGCGCGGCGCGTGATGTCGCCTCCGTTCCGCAACAAGGAGCATCAGCAAAGCCTGTGGGCCGGATTGCAAGCGGGGTCGTTGCAGGTGGTGGCGACAGATCACGCGGCCTTTACCAGCGAACAGAAGCTGATGGGCAAGGACAATTTCTGCCTGATCCCCAATGGCTCGAACGGGCTTGAGGAGCGGCTGGCGGTTTTGTGGACCCATGGGGTCGAAACCGGGCGGCTGACGCCAAACGAGTTTGTTGCCGCGACCTCGACCAACGTTGCGAAGATCTTGAACATCTATCCCAAGAAAGGCGCGATTGTCGAAGGGGCGGATGCAGACATCGTGGTGTGGGATCCGAAGATTTCCAAGACGATCAGCGTGTCGAACCACCATTCGGTGCTGGATTACAACGTCTTTGAAGGGTTCGAGGTTCAGGCGCAGTCGCGCTATACCCTCAGCCGCGGTGAGGTCATCTGGGGCTGGGGGCAGAACAACCAGCCACAGCCGGGACGTGGCCGGTTCGTGCCGCGCCCGGCCTTCCCGTCGGCGAATGTCGCCCTGTCGAAGTGGAAAGAGCTGACCAGCCCCAAGATGGTCAAGCGCGACCCGATGAATATCCCGGCCGGCATCTAAGGAAAGCGAACATACATGACGGATACAGCGATCAGCGCTGACAACCTCTCGCTGACCTTTCAGACCAATGACGGCCCGGTGCATGCGTTGAAGGACGTGTCGCTGGATATCAACAAGGGTGACTTCGTCAGTTTCATCGGCCCGTCCGGCTGCGGCAAGACGACGTTCCTGAGGTGCATGGCGGATCTTGAGCAACCCACGGGCGGCTCGATCACGGTGAATGGCGTGTCAGCCCGCGAGGCGCGAAAGTCACGCGCCTATGGCTATGTGTTCCAGCATGCCGGGCTTTACCCGTGGCGCACCATCGGTCGAAACGTGCGCCTGCCGCTGGAGATCATGGGCTATCCCAAGGCCGATCAGGACGCGCGCATCAAGCGGGTGCTGGAACTGGTCGATCTGGCAGGGTTCGAGAAGAAATTCCCATGGCAGTTGTCGGGCGGGATGCAGCAGCGGGCGTCGATAGCACGCGCACTGGCCTTCGATGCCGATATCCTGTTGATGGACGAACCCTTCGGCGCATTGGACGAGATCGTGCGCGACCACCTGAACGAACAGCTCTTGCGCCTGTGGGCCAAGACGCAGAAGACAATTGCCTTCGTGACCCATTCGATCCCCGAGGCGGTGTATCTGTCGACCAAGATCGTCGTCATGTCGCCGCGCCCCGGTCGGATTTCCGATGTGATCGAAAACCCCCTGCCCGCGGAACGCCCGCTGGACATTCGCGACACGCAGGCGTTTCTGGACGTGGCACACCGCGTACGCGAAGGGCTGCGCGCGGGGCATTCCTATGACTAAGACCGCGCTTTCCGTTCTGACCGTGTTGGCAGCCATCGTTGTCATCTGGTATCTGGCGGTCGCGCCGATGAACATTCGTGTGGCTCTGGATCAGGCGGAACGCGCGGGCGCGACAATCGACCCGCCGTCTGCGGTCGAGCGGCGCGAGATGTCAAGCTGGGTGCTGATGGCAAAGAACCGCGATTACATCTCGGAAGGCTATGCGCTGGATCGACCGCGCCTGCCCACGCCGGTTCAGGTCGGCCAGGAGCTTTGGAAGACCACCGGGGCCATGGTCCTGAACGGGCGCACATGGTCGAAGCGGTCGCTGATCTATCATGGCTGGATCACCCTTCAATCGACGTTCTGGGGTTTCCTTCTGGGCACGACCATCGGGATCGTCGGCGCCATCGCCATCGTGCAGTCCCGCGTGATCGAGATGTCGGTGATGCCATGGGCCATCATCTCGCAAGCCATTCCCATCGTGGCACTGGCGCCGATGATCATCGTCTTGTCCTCGCAAGTGGGGATCGAGGGGCGCGGGTTTCCGAAGGCCCTGATCTCGTCCTATCTGTGCTTCTTCCCGGTGCTGGTCGGGATGGTCAAGGGGCTGCGCTCGCCCTCGGCCGAGCAGTTGGATCTGCTGAAGACCTACAGCGCATCGGGTGTGCAGAGGTTTATGAAACTGCGTGTGCCAGCGTCGTTGCCCTATCTTTTCACGTCGCTCAAGATCGGCATTGCGGCAGCGCTTGTCGGTGCCATCGTGGGCGAGTTACCGACCGGCGCGATCAGCGGCCTTGGCGCGCGCATCCTGATCGGCGACCAGTTTGGCACGCCGCTGGCGATCTGGGCGGCCCTGTTTGCGGCGGCAATCCTGGCCGGGGTGCTTGTCACACTGCTTGACCGGACACAGCAGGCATTGTTGCGCCGAATGGGGATGCGCTCATGAGCTGGTTGATTGTTGCCCTTATCTTCTGGCTGGCTGCATGGGCAGCGAATGTCGCGATGGTCCGGTCGAAATGGTCCGAAACAACGCTTGTGCGCTTTGTGGTGCCGGTCATCTTCGGCCTGACCCTTGTCATCGCATGGGAAGCGCTGGTCCACGCATTCAATGTCTCGGCCGCCATTCTGCCGCCGCCGTCCGCCGTCGCGGATACATTCGCAAGATCGACCGGAATGCTGTGGGAGGATTTCACACAAACCGTCCTGAAAGGCGCCTTGCGGGGCTATTTCATCGGTGCGGCTGCCGCGTTCGTGGTGGCGATCCTGATTGACCGGTCGCCGTTCCTGACCCGTGGCTTACTGCCCATCGGTAATTTCGTTGCGGCCCTGCCGATCGTGGGTGTGGCCCCGATCCTTGTCAGCTGGTTCGGGTTCGACTGGCAATCGAAAGCCGCGGTCGTGGTCGTCATGGTGTTCTTTCCCGTGCTGGTCAACACTGTGCAGGGGTTGCGCGAAACCGACGCGATGATGCGCGACCTGATGAGAACCTATGCCGCCAGCTATTTCAAAACCCTGTGGAAGCTGCGCATTCCTGCCGCCATGCCCTTCATCTTCAACGGGTTGAAGGTCGGGGCGACGCTTGCGCTGATCGGGGCAATCGTGGCTGAATATTTCGGCTCACCCACCCGTGGCATGGGGTTCCGTATCTCGACCGGTGTCGGCAGCTTGTCGATTGATCTGGTCTGGGCCGAAATCGTTGTCGCAGCATTGGCAGGCACGCTGTTCTATGGTGTGGTTGCGTGGTTCGAGAAGAAGGTGACGTTCTGGCACCCATCCCAACGAGGCTGAGCAAAAACAACAACAATGTTCAACAAGGAGAAGACAATGAAATTCAATTCAGTGATCGGGGCCATGGCCCTGGCTGTCACATCAGGCACCGCGATGGCGGCGGACGATGTGACCTTGCAGCTTAAATGGGTCACGCAATCCCAGTTTGCCGGGTATTACGTTGCGCTGGATCAGGGATTCTATTCCGAAGAAGATCTGAACGTCACCGTCCTGCCCGGCGGGCCGGATATCGCACCGACGCAGGTGATCGCCGGGGGCGGTGCCGATGTCATCGTTGAATGGATGCCCGCCGCGCTTGCCGCCCGCGAGAAGGGCCTGCCGCTGGTCAATATCGCGCAACCCTTCGCGTCGTCCGGCATGATGCTGACCTGCTGGGGCGACGTGGGCATCGAAAGCCCGGATGACCTGACCAACCGCACGCTTGGCGTCTGGTTCTTCGGCAACGAGTTCCCGTTCCTGAGCTGGATGTCCAAAATGGGTGTCGCAACCGATGGGGCCAGCGAAAACGGGGTCGAGGTTCTGAAACAGGGGTTCAACGTCGATCCGCTGTTGCAACGTCAGGCCGATTGCATTTCGACCATGACCTATAACGAATACTGGCAGGTGATCGACGCCGGTGTGACCCCGGAAGAGCTGATCACCTTCAAGTATGAAGATCAGGGCGTCGCAACGCTTGAAGATGGTCTTTACGTGCTGGAAGAAAACCTGAGCGACGAGGCATTCGTCAACAAGATGGAACGCTTCGTCCGCGCGTCGATGAAAGGGTGGAAATGGGCCGAGGAAAACCCGGAAGACGCCGCGATGATCGTGCTTGAATATGACGAAACAGGCGCGCAGACCGAAAAGCATCAGGTCCGCATGATGGGCGAGATCGCCAAACTGACCGCCGGATCAAACGGGGCGCTTGACCCCGCCGCCTATGAGCGGACGGTCGAAACGCTGTTGTCCGGCGGATCCGATCCGGTGATCACGAAAGAGCCTGAAGGGGCATGGACCAGCGTCATCACGGATGCGGCCCTGAACTGATCAGACCAACACACAAAGAAGAAACGGCGCGCTGAGGACAGCGCGCCGTTTTGTTTCCCGGGTGTTCTTAAGTCAGTTCGACGACCCCGACAGATACCCGCTCAGCTCTTCCTTGGCGTCGGCCACCACACGACCGTTCGGCAGGGTCAGGTTGCCTTCGGCGGCAAGCTGGTCCGACATCTCCTGATAGCGCGCCTGCCAGTTCTCGGGCAGTTCATGCGCGATGCCCTGGTGGCAGTCGATACAGGTCTTGCCTTCGTCCAGCGCGATCTGGTGGTTGTCGGCGGCGCGGTTTTCCTGCTGCGTGAAATCCATGAAATCGAAGCTGTGGCAGTTGCGGCATTCCTTGGAATCCGTCGACTTCATCCGGCGCCATTCACGGGCAGCCATGTCAATGCGGTGATCTTCGAACTTCTCGCGCGTCCAGATCGAGCGCGTGATGAAGTGGCCGTAAAGTTCTTTCGAGGCCTGTATCTTGCGCACGATCTTCGGCCCCCAGGCCTTCGGCACGTGACAGTCCGGGCAGGTCGCCCGCACGCCCGAGCTGTTGTTCTGGTGCACCGACCCCTGATACTCGGCATAGACATTATCCTCCATCTCGTGACACGAGATGCAGAATTTCTCGGTGTTGGTCATCTCAAGCGCCCAGTGGAAACCACCCCAGAAAACGACCCCGGCACCGAAGCCGACAATCAGGATGATACCAAGCGAGATCGCCCCCGCCGGCGACCAGAGTTTCCGCCACGTTCGGCGGATGAAACCGGGGTTTGCTTTCGACATGTCCCTTATCCTTTCCCTTGTCCGTCCGGCCTTAGTTCGAAGCTTCGAACGTGTTATCGACAAGTGCGGGCGCATCTGCCTGCGGCACGTGGCACTGGTTGCAGAACCAGCGGGTTCCGGCGACGGTATCAAGCTGGTTGCCTTCGCGATCCAGATAATGGGTCATCGACAGCGTCGGTGCCCGACGCTCGCCTGCCACGGTCCAGTCATGACACGACAGGCAGCGGTTGGCTTTCAGGTCGATCTGATATTGATCAATAGAATGCGGCACCAAGGGCGGTTGTTGGCGATAGTTCCGGGCAAAGCGCGTTTCATCCTGGTGAAACACGTCCTCGACCGCGACGGGATCCGCCACATCGGCGCCGCGAAGCGTGCTAACGCCTGTTGTGTTCTGCGCGAAGGCGACCGTGGCCAGAAGCGCCGGAGCGACGAGGGCACTGATCAGAAGGTTCTTTTTCATTTGGGCAACTCCCGTGTTTTATTGTCTCAGGCCGCGCGACTGGCCTCGGGTTGACGTTGTTTGGACCGGCGCACCGCGCGGGCAGGCGCGGGGGTTTCGTCGAACCGGGTGGTGAATTTGAAAACGTCGGGCGCGCAGACATCCACGCAACGCCCGCAATTGGTGCAGTCGGGCGACAGGATGATCGGCGTGTCCTCTTCCGCGCCGCGAAGCGCGGGGGTGATCACGTGCATTTCGGGGCAAACCGCGAAGCAATCCATGCAGTCGTCGCATTCGGACCGTTTGACCGCGCTGACCCGCAGGATCGCGCCATGACCGAGCAGGCCGTAGAAGGCCCCGACCGGGCAGAGATGTCCACACCATCCCCGGCGCGACACGACGAGATCGAACAGAAATACAGCCAGCACGAAGGTCCAGGCGAAACCCATCCCGAAGATCAGGCCCCGGTGCAGCATCGAGATCGGGTTCACGAATTCCCATGCGATCGTGCCTGTGAACGCAGAGACCGCCAAGACCATCCCCAGCACCCAGTAACGCGTGTTGCGCTTGGGTTGCCACCCCTTGGCCAGGCCAAGGCGGTCATGCAGCCAATGGGCGGCATCAGTCACCGGGTT
>JAUHWP010000170.1 GCA_030424645.1 Alphaproteobacteria bacterium | reverse complement strand
TCTTTCGCGCCCGCGACCCAGCGGTCAAACGCTGCGTTCGGGGTCGCGCGCATGGCCGATCCCGACGCGGGGCGTGACGCCGATTGCGTGGCGCCCCCCGACTGGCACCCTGCCAGATAAAGGCCTGCAATACCGAAGGCGACAAAGCGTCGTGAAAGGGTCATGGGGCTGCACCTGCTCTTGTTTTGAGCCGAGCTTATAGGGCTGCCAGGCGAAGGCAAGCACCGCTTTCATGTTGCCACAAGACCGGCGGCAAGATGCACGAAAAAAGGGAGCCTGCCTGGCCCCCTTTCTGTGTCAGAACTTTCGCGTGATCTAACTGCCGCGCCGCTGATCGGGGTGCAGGCTGGCGCCCAGAATATGATCCGCGTTGTGGATCACCTGACTGGCATGACCGACAATCAACGGGTCGGGATCGCCGACAAGTTCGTGATCCTTGTCAGGATAATCCAGCGTCGACAGGAAATGGCGCATACATTCCAACCGCGCACGTTTCTTGTCGTTGGACTTGATGATCGTCCAGGGCGCATCCGCCGTATGCGTATAGAAGAACATCGCCTCTTTCGCCTCGGTATAATCGTCCCATTTGGACAACGAGGCCACATCAACCGGGCTAAGTTTCCAGCGCTTCAACGGGTCATCCTTGCGGCTGTCAAACCGGCGTTTCTGTTCGTCCCGCGTGACCGAGAACCAGTATTTGTAAAGCTGGACGCCCGACCGCGTCAGCATCCGCTCAAACTCTGGCGTCTGGCGCATGAACTCCAGGTATTCATTGGCGTTGCAAAAGCCCATGACCCGTTCGACGCCGGCACGATTGTACCAGGACCGGTCATAGAACACCATTTCGCCCGCCGTGGGCAGATGCGAGATATAGCGCTGATAGAACCACTGTCCACGCTCTTCATCCGTGGGTTTGTTCAGGGCCACCACGCGCGCTTCGCGGGGGTTCAGGTGCTCCATGAACCGCTTGATCGTGCCGCCCTTGCCCGCCGCATCGCGCCCTTCAAACAACAGCACGAACTTCTGGCCCGTTTCGCCAACCCAACGCTGCACCTTCAGAAGCTCCGCCTGCAGTTTCGCCTTGGTCGCCTCATACTCTCGGCGGCCCAGCTTGACCCGATAGGGATATTTTCCGTTCTCGAACGTCTGGCGAATCTTGTCCTCGGTCACGGTGGGAAAACCGCCTTTGTCGCTGCCGACTTCCACGGCTGAATTTACGGGCGACTGGCTGTTGCCGGGGGCTTCTTTTTTTACCGGTGTCGATGCACGGGGTTGCTTTTCTGTCATGCGCTAATCTCCTATTCGGGGTCCGAATGTTAGTTAGCACCGCGCGCCACCCGGCGCCTTGATCCGAATCAATGGAAAACGCACTTCACCATAAGAAAAAGGCCCGCGACAGCGCGAGCCTTTCCACCTTTCGACTATCGACGGTCGCTAGACCGGCCGATCCACGCGCATGGTCACATGTGCGGTGCCGCGCACGGCACGCGACCATTTCAACTGCACTTGCTTGTAAGCGGCCCCCTGGTTCACCAGGACATGCGGATTGTCCCAGACCAACGTGTTGGTCCCATCACGCAAATCGCCTTCGATCGTGACACTCGACACAGTGCGTGCGTTGCCGCCGAATGGGAAAAAGGCAGACCCGTCCAGCGTCCATGTCGATGCCACGGTGTTCTGATTGAACTCCAACGTCACCGGAGACACCGTCGATTGCGTCACGCCCGTGAAGGCGTTGTTCTCAAAGGTCACGTCCTTCATGCTCCAGTAATCCAGACCGGCGTGGGTCGTGGACACCCCTTCAACCCGGTCAATCGCCCCGGCCAAGGTGCGGAACGTGTTGTTGGTCACATGCAGACCCGAGACATAATGCCCGCTGCCGAACGGTTTGATCAGGATCCACTTGAACCACGACGCCACATCATTGGCCGTGAAGATATTGCCGGTGATCGTCATGCCCCCGAACGAATATTCGGACCCGTGATCGGGGAACGCGTCATGTTCGTTGTTCCATTCGATGAAGCAGTTGTCGACATAGTTGCCGTTCAGCACGGTCTTGTTGTTTTCATAGGTGAACACCATGCCGGCAACGCGGGGACCATCGGTGACTTCATCGCCCTGGAACAGGTGGTTGCCCTGAATGATGTGCCCCGATCCGTGCAACACCATTGACGTGCCCATGCGTTGAAACCGGTTGTCGCGGATCTTGGCATCATTGGCGTTCACGTTGAACGCGACGGACTGACGTGTGGTGGCAGGCTGGTTCTGTTCATTCGAAACGAACTGGCAGCGATCCAGATGCAGGTCCTGGCACCCACGCCCGACCGAGCTGATGCCCCGGTTCTTCGGCTTGATGAAGAAACAATCCTGGATGACGAAGTTCTCGCCATCGCGCGGCAGCAGCACCGCCGAAGCATGCCCGTTGCACTGAAACTCCACCTCGGTCAGGTTCATGCGGTTGACCTGTGCAAACCCGCCGAAATCCAGCACATATTTGTGCCGGGTGAAGGTATAGGTCTGGTTGGTGGCGGGACCCCAAAGCGGCTGGCTCAGTTCGATCTCGGACGCACCCACGTTCACCTCTTTGACATAGACTTCACGCCCGACACCTGCGCCCGTGACGACCGACCCGACCTGCACAGCGGCGATATTGGCAACATTGGTCAGCTTGTATGGATTGGCGGGATTGTATGTTGCGGTCGCGCTGGTGCTTTCGCTGTCCCAGGCCGACCCGCCAATCACATAGAACTGACCGTTCTTGATCACGCGCCGGATCAGGAACGTGTCACCGGCGTCATAGGCGGCCTGCATGTCAATCGGCGCGGTGACATCCACACGGCGCCCGCACATGTCCAGAATCTCGTGATCCGCGTAATGCAAGAGCGCCTGAAAGGCCTTGCGGAACCCCAATTCCTCGCTCCCGAAGGCGTCGATATAGGTTGGCAGGTCGAAGTTGCGGGTCAGCGACAGATAGACGTCATCGGCCATCAACATCGTGCCTTCGAACCGGATATCCGCGTGCAGTGTCAGGTTCGACCCGATATGGAAGCTGCCTTCCGGCACCAATACCGTGCGCCCATTGGCCGCCGCGTCGGCGGCTTCAAACGCGGGTTTGTCATCGGTCACGCCATCGCCAGCGGCCCCGAAGTCGCGCACATCGACCCAATCCATCATGTCGCGGAGGTAAGCACCGGTCACGTCCTCGACCACAAGATCGTCAATGCGCACGACACCGCCGTTCGACCCGATCAGGTCCAACCCGACATGGGCATAGGCCACATCGGCCCCCCAGATAATGTCCACACCGTTCCGGCTGCCCGACCCGATGATCGCGGACACCTCGACAACCTCGCCATAGGCGGTCAGCGCCGTCACCGGTCCGGTCTCAAGATTGCCGCCAGCATGGGTGCCGCCGGACTGCGCGGGCCACGCGGCGACGCGCACCGACGGAAGCGGGCCGGAAATCGCTTTCACCTTCGCCGAAACCCGCAGATAGCATCCCTGCTCATAGGGCGTCTGCCCCATATAGCGCAGCTTCTGCGTGGTCTCGGTCTTGTAAAGCTCAAGGCAACCGTCGAAGTCCTGATCGGCGGGAACAAGCGCGGCATTGCCCGCCCCTGCATAGGTCAGCGACCCCGGTGTCCCATCCTCGCTTGACCAGACCGTCAATCCATCTTCGAATTCGGGGGGCATGAAAACCACCCCATCGGTGAGCGCCTTGTTCATTGATTTCCCTTTCAGGTCCAGACATGCACCCCAGTGGCCATTGGCAATGGGGCAAAACACCGAAAGAGCTAACAACAAGCCGTTAACCGGATTTGACGGGGGCGCACGCCGCCATGCTGGCGCAACGCAAAACGGCGCACCTGTCTGGCGCGCCGTTCTGACAATGGGAACCGAAAGCCCCCTATTTCATCAGATCGCCCGCAAGCCCCTGATCAATCAGCGCAGCGGTTTCCGCAACCCCGTACAGGGCGGCAAAACTGCCGAAGCGTGGGCCTTGGCTGGCGCCCAGCAGCACCTCGTAAAGCGCCTTGAACCAGTCGCGCAGATTGTCGAACCCGTGCAGCTTGCCCACCGCGAACACGATGGATTGGAGGAACTCGTCCGAGGTGAAATCAACCGTTGGGGCCGGGTCGTCATTGCCCATCTGCGCGTTCTTGCGGGCGATGACGTCCAACGCGGTATCCCCATCGCGGAAGGCTGCTGCCAGTTCTTCCATCGCGGCGCGTTCCTGATCGGTCGGCGCGCGGAAGGTGCGGGCCGGGGCCACGAAGTCCTGGAAGTATTTCACAGCATAGCCCGCAGCGGCGTCCAGATCGGGGTGGGTTTCCGGCGACGCTTCAGGCGCATAGCGTTTGATGAAACCCCAAAGCTGATCCTTGTCATCCGCCGACGCGACCGAGGCAAGGTTCAAGAGCATCGTGAACGGCACCACCATGTTCGATTGCGGCACGTCACCGCCATGGATGTGCCAGACCGGGTTGTTCAACTGCGCCTTCAGGTCTTGCGTGTGATAGGCATTCAACTGCTGATGATATTCATCCATCGCCTTCGGGATCACGTCGAAATGCATCCGTTTCGCCGTTTTCGGCTTCAGATACATGAAATAGGCAAGGCTTTCGGTCGAAGCATAGGTCAGCCACTCGTCGATTGACACACCATTGCCGCTGGTCTTGGAAATCTTTTGCCCATTCTCGTCCAGAAATAGCTCATAGGTGAAATGCTCAGGCGCCGGCCAGCCAAGGATGCGGCAAATCCTGTCATAGATCGGCGTATTGGTGCTGTGATCCTTGCCATACATCTCGAAATCAACTTCCAGCGCAGCCCAGCGCGCGCCGAAATCGGGCTTCCATTGCAGCTTCACGTTGCCACCCGTCACCGGCAGCGTCCATTCGCGC
>JAUHWP010000169.1 GCA_030424645.1 Alphaproteobacteria bacterium | reverse complement strand
ACATCGACGCCATAATGATCCGGCGTCCCCGCCCCGCGCGGCCCCATGAAGCCGGTGGCGTGGCAGTCATCCACCATCACCACAGCGTCATATGCCTGCGCCAGTCGCGTGATCTCGGGCAGGTTGGCCAGATACCCATCCATCGAAAACACGCCATCGGTGGCGATCATCACATGCCGCGCCCCGCCCGCGCGCGCCTCTTTCAGCTTCGCCTCAAGATCACCCATGTCGTTGTTCGCGTATCGGAAACGCCGCGCCTTGCACAGCCGTATCCCGTCGATGATCGACGCATGGTTCAACGCGTCCGAGACAATCGCGTCCTCCGGCCCCAATAGCGGTTCGAACAGCCCGCCATTGGCGTCGAAACAGGCGGCAAACAGGATCGAATCGTCCTTGCCCAAAAACGCGGCCAGCTTCTGTTCCAGTTCCCGATGCAAATCCTGCGTGCCGCAGATGAACCGGACAGAAGCCATACCGAACCCCTTATCACCCATCACCTCGCACGCGGCCCGTATCAGATCCGGGTGATCGGCCAGCCCCAGGTAGTTATTGGCGCACAGGTTGATGACCTCGTGCCCCCCCACCGTGATCTCGGCCCCTTGGGGCGAGGTGATCATGCGCTCGCGCTTCATCAGGCCATCGGCGTCGATCCCGTCAAGCGTGGTTTTCAGGTCTGCGATGAAACGGTCGGACATGGGACGCTCCTGTGATTTGCCTGCAATGTAACTAGTATAACGGATGCGTATCCGCAATAAAGGAAATCATGGCGGCGATCTTCAGCCGCCCTTCACCACCAGAAAGGCCCGCGCCTGCCCCTGCGCCTGCACCCGGTGCGGCACATCGGCGGCATAGCGCGCGGTCTCGCCCGTGCTCAACCGGTCCGACGCCTCGCCGCTTGTCACGGTCAACACGCCTTCGATCACGGTCAGGTTCTCCTGCGTGCCGCGGGCATGGGGGGCCGAATCCAGCACACCACCATCCACGAACAGCAGTTCATACACCTCGTGCTGACCGGCGTCTTCCGGCGGGGACAGGATGCGGATCGTGCAACCCGCGCCATGGTTCTCGATGGTGGGCACGTCCGGCGCGCGCAAAACCTCGATCCGGTTGCCCGCCTGATCTTCAAGCAACCCCGCGAAATCCACCTGCAAGGCGCGGGTCAGGTTCCACAAGGTCGATACGGTCGGCGAGGATTCGCCCCGTTCGATCTGGCTGACCATGCTGCGCGACACGCCCGACAGCTTGGCCACCGCATCCAGCGACAACCCCTGCGCCCGCCGCGCCTCTTTCAAACGCGCCGGAAGCAGCGAAAGGATCGAGTCAGATGTGTCCATGATCCCCGACGTTACGACCGACTCCGGCAGTGTTCCAGCGCAAAGTTGCAGGCCGTGCTTGGATTGCGGCCAGAGACGCCACGGTTGGTCAGGAAACCGGTTGCCAGCCCGACTGTGCCGTGGTCAAACTGCACCGGCGCTTTGCAGGGATACGACTCGTTCCGAGGTATCCGGTTAACCCAAAAAAGGAACCCATATGAAACGCCTTCTTCTGACCGTCACCACCGCCATATTCGCCGCTTCCCCTGCCCTGGCCCATCTTGATCCCCAGGCTCACGGCTCGTTCGCAGCCGGTCTTTCGCACCCGGTTTTCGGGCTTGATCACATCCTTGCAATGATTGCGGTGGGGCTTTGGGGCGCATCCATCGGCGGGCGCGCGATCTGGGCGCTTCCGACGGCTTTCGTCGGCCTGATGATCGTCGGCTTCCTTGCTGCCGTTGCCGGCATTCCGCTGCCACTGGTCGAACCGATGATCCTTGTCTCGGTGCTGGCGCTCGGTCTTGCCGTTGCCTTTGCCCTGAACCTTCCTGTCGCCGCGGCGGCAGGCATTGTCGGCCTTTTCGGGCTGTTCCATGGTCACGCCCATGGCGGCGAGCTGGGAGCGGCGGGCGTGATTGCCTTCGGGGCCGGTTTCGCGATCTCGACCGCCCTGCTGCACGCCTTCGGTATCCTCATCGCCGTCGGGGCCAACCGCGTCCTGACCGGGGCAAAGATGCTCAAGGGGCTTGGCTGGGCCACCGTTGTCGGCGGCCTGTGGATCGCGGTCGGCGGCTGAGCCGAAGCGTCACGTGATTGCACGCGCAGGCAGGGCTGGGGTGTCGTTACGAGTGCTGCCTGCGTAACGTGCGGCGGCGCTTGGGCGGCCAGTTGGGATCTTCCCGCTTGATCGCGCGTGCGCTCCAGATCCCGGCAGGGATGCCAAGACCCAGCCCAAGCACACCGGCAACGGCAAAGGATGCCCAGCTCATCCAGGCAAAGCTGAGAAACAGGATCACCGCACCACCAGCGATGCTCGTCACCCACAGGGCGACCATCAGGGTTCGAAGGGGGGCAAACATCGGATTGCTCCTTTTCTGTTGTGATCATCAAGTGTGAAACGCGCGGGCAGCCATATGGTTCCGACCGGTCCGGGGGGGCGATCACACGGGATCGTTTCGTGAACCGCCTCAATCCACCTTGTCAGGAAGGTCCGCCCGTTCTGTCGAGGCAAGCTCTTCCAGCTCCTCTTCGGTCATGGTTTCGTACATCTCTTTCGATGCGCCAACCAGGTCGGATTTCTTTGTTTCACCGCGTTTCGCGGACAGGGCGGCCCCGGCGGCTTTCTGTTGGGCTTTGGACTTTGCGGGCATGTGTGACCTCCTTTTTTCTGCTAAGGTCACAACGCGCCAAACCGGTGCGGGTTCCCGCCGGCACGCTGAACCAGAACCAAACAGCACCGGCGCGGTTCAAAGGCCAAGAAACCCGACATCGAAACCGACGACCGCAACATGGCCATCCGCCCCGCGAACGGTAAGCGTGTCATCGCTGCACGTTACGGTTTCGACGGCGGCTTCACCTGGCCATGGCATGGTGCCGATCACGTGGCGCACCTCGACCTGCCCGCCCAGGGCAAGACAGCCCGGCGCCGGAAGCGGTTCGTCCGCTGAAAGGTCAAGCATGACGGCCGCGGCCCCTTCCTCGACGCCCAGACAGTTACGGTGCCGTCCCGACCACGGCGCATAGTCACGGCCCCCATGCGAATGCCAAAGCATGGTCATCGGCAGGACAGCGGTGTTGCGCAAGGACAGGAACACATCCCCCTGCCCCAACCGTGTCACCGCCGTCCAACCAAGGCCATGGCCGGCAGCCTCGATGCCCACAACGAAGTCCTCGTGCGCGGGTGCCCATGGAAAGCGCGAGATGTCACAGGGGCCATCGCGACCCGGAAACGCCTCTGCCATCCCCCGTGCCGGGTATTGCAACGCCGAACGGCCACACGCGGGATCAGGTTCCAGCGCCTGCGTGGGCGTGCCCCACCACCGTTTGGGCGACGTGCGGATCAACCCGCCAGCAGGCAGCGAGACATTGGCGTGATTGGCGACGGGAACACATCCCGATCCGCCCCTGAAAACATGACGCTGATAGACGAACGGATGCCCGTCGCGCAGGGTCAGTTCCTTGCTCAGCCGCGCCCCGAAGACGCGTTTTTCAAGCGTTGCGGTGATCATGGTCGCTGTCGCCTCGGCGTGCCATGGCGAATTGGGCGGCCAGCCATGGGCGGGGGATGTGCCCTCGTGCCCGCCGAAGGGCGCGCAGAAAAAATCACCGCCCAACCTTGCCAAATGGGGCGCGGCATCATCAGGCATCGCCTCGCGCCCCACCCAGGGCGCGGTGTGCAGCGGGGCTGCTCCGCCGGTCTCGAACCCGTCGATGATCCCAAGCGACGGGTCGAAACGCAGCGATATGCCCGACGCCGCGATCCTCACCCGGCATCCTGATAGCTGGGCACATCCTTGTGCAGGGCTTCCTTGTAAGGCCGTGCCGTTGGCGGAAGTTCGCGGCGCAGGTAATAGCCCGGCTCCCGCCGCTGGCGCAGAACCGCGCCAATCACCTCTTGATACGCATCAAGGATCGAGGTGTTGGGCGCGGGCAGGTCGTGCCGGATTTCCTGATGCAGCTTCGGCAGCGCGTGATAGGGAACCATGGGAAACATGTGATGTTCCACGTGATAGTTCATGTTCCAGTAAATCCAGCGGCTGACAGGGTTCATATAGACGGTGCGTGAATTCAGGCGGTGATCCACCACATCCTCGGCCAGCCCGCCATGCTGCAAAAGCCCCGTCATCACGAAATGCCAGCAGCCATAGATGCGCGGCCCGCCGATCAACAGCACGGGGATCAGCGCGGCCCAGCCGTAGCCTGCCCCCAGCATCCCCAGCACGGACAGCACGACACCGCCGTAAATCGCCATGTGAACGCGGGCCCAGAATATCGCATCCGCCACGCGACTTTCCGGCAGATAGGCAAGTTCATCCCCGGAAAACCGGCCCCGCGCATTTCGCGCCAGCCCCTTCAGGCTGTCCCAGGTCTCGACGATGCCGATGAACGCCAGTGCCTTCAACACAAGGCCGACGGGCTGCATCCACGCGATCTCGGGGTCGCGACCCACGACAAGCGTGTCGGTGTGATGGCGCACATGGCTCCATTTCCACGACACCGGGTTTCGCATGATCTGGAACGAGGCAATATGATACACGACCTTGTTCATCCAGCGCGTCCTGAAAGCCGTGCCGTGGCCGCATTCATGCCAGCGCGCATCGCAGGCCGACCCGTAAAGAACGCCATAGGCAAGCCAGAACGGCACGGCGATCCATGACCCCCAGAAATGAAGACCGCCCGCCGCAAAGACGATATGCAGCATGATCCAAAGGGCCGTGTCCCGCATGGCGGGGCCATCCTTCTTCTGGATAAGCGCCTTCACGCGGTCGCGGGAAAGGTCACTGTGATACCATTTTATCGCCGACAGGCCGCGTTCGACCGCCCGGTCCGCTTCGGGGCCGGTCAGGGAATAGTCGCGCGGCGAACGCGGCGCATAATCGAAATCCGGG
>JAUHWP010000168.1 GCA_030424645.1 Alphaproteobacteria bacterium | reverse complement strand
CGGGCGGTCGATCCCGATCGAGAAGGCGCTGGATGACTGCCTGGTCGCCTTCAAGGCCAATGGCGAGGCGCTGCGGATGGAGCACGGCTATCCGGTGCGCCTTGTCGTGCCCGGTTGGGAAGGCAACATGTGGGTCAAATGGCTTCGCCGGATCGAGGTGATGGAAAAGCCGGTGGAAAGCCGGGAAGAGACCTCGAAATACACCGATACGCTGGCCGATGGGACATCGCGTAAATGGACCTGGACGATGGATGCCAAGTCGATCATCACCAGCCCCAGCCCGCAGATGCCGATCATCCATGGCAAGGGGCCGCTTGTCATCACCGGGCTTGCCTGGTCGGGCAATGGCGCAATCACGGCGGTCGATGTGTCGCTGGATGGCGGTGTGACCTGGCAAGAGGCGCGTCTGGCCGAACCCGGCAAACCCATGGCGCTGAGCCGCTTCTATCTGGATATCGACTGGGACGGGTCGGAAATGTTCCTGCAATCACGCGCGATGGACGACACCGGCTATGTCCAGCCCACCAAGGCGCAACTGCGCGAGGTGCGCGGCCTGAACTCGATCTATCACAACAACGGCATTCAGACATGGCACGTCAATGCGAGCGGGGAGGCAAACAATGTCGAAGTTTCCTAAATTCCTGATGGCAACCGCGCTTGCCACGCTGACCGCCGCCCCGGCAATGGCTGAAAAGCTTGGCCTTGGCCGGGCCGCGACGACGGACGAGGTGGCGGCGTGGGATCTGGACGTGTTCCCCGATGGATCGAACCTGCCCGAAGGGTCCGGCGATGTCTGGACCGGGGAAGAGGTGTTTGCCGAAAACTGCGCCACCTGCCACGGCGATTTCGCCGAAGGGGTCGACAACTGGCCCAAGCTGGCGGGCGGGGCGGACACGCTGGCAGATGAAGATCCGCTGAAAACGGTCGGGTCATACTGGCCCTACCTGTCGACCACGTTCGACTATGTTCGCCGGTCGATGCCTTTTGGAAATGCGCAAAGCCTGTCGAATGACGATGTCTATGCCATGGTGGCCTATATCCTCTATTCCAACGATCTGGTGGACGAGGATTTCACCCTGTCGAAAGATACGTTCCTGGATGTCGAGATGCCCAACGCCGACGGGTTCATCGTCGATGATCGCGCCGAGACCGAGTATGGCGCGTTCACAAATCGCTGCATGAGCGATTGCAAACCCGGCGCAGTCGAGATCACCAGGACCGTGGTCTTCAAGGGCGATCCCAACGCGGGTGCCAGCGCGGATGAGGTGCAGACAACCGCCCCCGCCGCCGACACCCCGACCGACGCGGCCAGCGCCCCCGCAGCGCAGGATGCCGCGCCGGTGGCCGTGGCCTTCGACACCGACCTGGCCGCCGAGGGCGAGAAAGTGTTCAAGAAATGCAAGGCCTGCCACAAGCTGGGCGAGGGGGCCACAAACGGTGTCGGACCCGTGTTGAACGGGATCTGGGGCCGAACCGCCGGAACCATCGCGGATTTCAAATACTCCAAACCGATGATGGCGGCCGGCGAAAGCGGGTTGGTCTGGGACGCGGAAAGCCTGTCGGGCTATCTGGCCAACCCGCGCAAATACCTGAAGGGCAACAAGATGACCTTTGCCGGTCTGAAAAAGGATGCGGATATCGAGGCGATCCTCGAATTTCTGAAGTCGCACAGTCAATAGGGTGATCATCCCAGCCCGGGTGCCGTTGAAACCGGCGGCGCCCGTTTCTTGTGAATGTTGGTGCGGGATGTGCGCTGTGCTAGGTTCAAGACAGGTCTGCTGCCCCCGTTTCCAAGCGATACGGGGGCGCAGTCGCCAGATTAACAGCAGGAGGTTCCGATGCGTTTACTAACTGTTTTCCTGGGTGTGTTGGGGTTGGTCATGGCAACCAGCGCCGGCGCGGCCGAGATGGGCGATGACGGTCTGCACAAGCAACCGTGGTTCACTGATAGTTTTCTGGAAATGGCCGACGATCTGGCCGAGGCCGGTGCCGAGGGGAAAGACCTTCTGATCCTGATCGAACAACAGGGCTGTCCCTATTGTCGCGAGTTGCACGAGGTCAATTTCGAGCGCCAGCAGATTGTCGACCACCTGAAGGAAAACTTCATGGTGGTGCAGTTGAACATGTTCGGCGCGCGTGAAGTCGTCGATTTCGATGGCGAGGCACTGGAAGAGCGCGACCTTGCGGTCAAATGGGCCGTCAATTTCACGCCCACCGTGGTGATCTTCCCGTCGGATGCACCCGATACCAGCTCGGCCCGCGCCGCCGAGGCATTCCGTATGCCGGGCTATTTCAAGCCGTTCCATTTCCTGAAATCACTGGAATTCGTGACGACGGATGCCTATCGGGATCAGGTGTTCCAGCGCTATCTTCAGGACGTGTTCCAGCAGATGGAAGAGAAGGGCGAAACCCCGGACGTGTGGTAGGCGCATTTTTTCCGCCATGCACGGATCGACATATCATGATCATTGAGTATGACTGCGTAACACGTTAATCTTGCAGGATGGATTGGATTCGACGCAGTTTTTACAGCCTCGCCGCCGTGGTCGCCTCGGCCTTTCCATCCTTGGCCAATGACATCGGACAGGCCGACAAGGGCGAGGCTGTGTTTCGGGAATGCGCCCGCTGCCATTCGGTCGGAGAAGGGGCGAAGAACCGGGTTGGGCCGCATCTGAACGGCATATTCGGGCGTCGTGCGGCAGCCGTTGACGGCTTCAACTACTCCAACGGTCTGACACGCATGGGCAAGGACGGGCTGGTCTGGGATTTCGACTTGCTGGACCGCTATGTCGAAAACCCCAAGGCCTTCGCGTCTGATACGCGCATGGCCTACAAGGGGTTGAAGGACGCCGGTCAACGCGCTGATTTACTGGCTTTTTTGCGCAGGTATTCGGACGATCCCGGCAACATCCCCGAAGCGGCGCCGACGGCCTCGGGAACCGATCACGCTGTGGATGCCGCTATTCTGGCGCTGCAAGGCGATCCGGAATACGGCGAATACCTGTCGTCGGAATGCACGTCCTGTCATCAGTTGGATGGCGACAATGACGGTATTCCGGCCATCGTCGGCTGGCCTACCGAAGACTTCGTGGTCGCCATGCACGCCTATAAGGACAAGTTTCGCCCGCATCCCGTGATGCAGATGATGGCGGGACGTTTGTCAAATGAAGAGATTGCCGCCCTGGCCGCATATTTCGGGGCTGCGGCGCCATAAGCGGGCGGGCCGGGACGGGCCTTCCCAGCGCGAACGGTGCGCGCGAGATTTGCACCAGAAATCGGGAGGAATACGGATGAAACTGAACAGACGTCTTTTCATGGGCGGCGCGGCTGCGGGCGCGGCCACGTTGGCTGCGCCGATGGCACAGGCTTCGACCCACGGCAAGCCCAGGGTTGTGGTGATCGGTGGCGGTGCGGGCGGGGCCACCGCCGCGCGCTATATCGCCAAGGACAGCAAGGGCGAGATCGACGTGACGCTGATCGAGCCGTCGCGCAGTTACTACACCTGCTTTTTCTCGAACCTCTATATTGGCGGGTTTCGCGATTTGACCTCGATCGCGCACAGCTATGGCAAGCTGGCGGCCGACTTTGGCGTCAACGTGGTGCATGACTGGGCGGTCGGGATCGACCGGGACGCCCGCACGGTCAGTCTGGCGGGTGGGGGGACCATGCCTTATGACCGTCTGATCCTGTCGCCGGGCATTGATTTCGTCGACGGCGCGGTCGAAGGCTGGGACGTGTCCCATCAAAACGCCATGCCCCATGCCTATAAGGCCGGGTCGCAATCCGAGCTTCTGAAGGCGCAGATCGAGGCCATGCCCGAGGGCGGCATCTTCGCCATGATCGCGCCGCCCAACCCGTTCCGCTGTCCGCCGGGGCCGTATGAGCGGATTTCGATGGTGGCGCATGTGTTGAAGGCAAGGAACCCGACCGCGAAGATCATCGTCGCCGATCCGAAGGACAAGTTCTCGAAAATGGCGCTGTTCCAGGAAGGCTGGGCCGATCACTATCCCGGCATGATCGACTGGATCGGATCGGATTTCGGGGGCGGCAATGTCTCGGTCAACCCCGACGCGATGACGGTGACGATTGATGGCGAGGAAACCAAGGTCGATGTCTGCAACGTGATCCCTGCGATGAAGGCGGGGCGTATTTGTGAGCTGGCGGGTATCACCGATGGCAACTGGGTGCCGGTCAATCCGCATACGATGCAGGCCCGCGCAGATGAAAACATCCATGTTCTGGGCGATGCCAGCCAGCAAGGCGACATGCCGAAATCCGGCTTTGCCGCCAACAGCCAGGCCAAGGTGGCGGCGATGGCGGTGCGCGCCGCATTGACCGGTTCCAAGCAGTTTCCGGCCAAGTTCACCAACACCTGCTGGTCGCTGATCGACACCGATGACGGGGTGAAGGTGGGCGCAAGCTATGAGGCGACGGATGAAAAGATCGCCAAGGTGGACGGGTTCATCAGCCAGACCGGTGAAGACGCGACCTTGCGCAAGGCGACCTATGAAGAAAGCATCGGATGGTATGCGGGGATCACCGCCGACATGTTCGGATGACCCTGTTGATAACATTCGAGATAAGGAATATGTTAATGCTGACGCCCGGGTATCCTGCCTGCGGCGCAGCCAGAGGACAGGGCAGGGCCTTGCCCGAATTCTTGAAGGAGATTCCCCATGAAAGGTATCATGACCGTCACCCTGTCCGCCCTTCTTTTGGCCGCGCCTGCCATGGCGGACAATCACGGGATGCAGGACACCGATCAGGCGATTACATACGCGTTTGACGGGGCATTTGACGACGCGACCTTCGCGGTCGAAACCGCCATTGTCGGCAAGGGGCTGGTGATCGACTATGTCAGCCATACCGGCGCGATGCTGGAACGCACCAAGGGCGATGTCGGGTCGGATGTGACAATCTTCAATGCGGCCGATATCTTCCTGTTCTGCTCGGCCCAGA
>JAUHWP010000037.1 GCA_030424645.1 Alphaproteobacteria bacterium | reverse complement strand
TCGGACAGGATCTTGCGGCTGTGATCGGCCGTGAACTCGGCCAGAAAGAAGATGCGCGCCCGCAAGTCATCGGGCAGACCATTGCCGTCATCGGCAACATCCGCGGCAAGCAAGGTCCACAGGCGACGGTTTTCGTGAAGGGCCGCAGCAAGGTCGGCAAAACCGGTGCTTTGTGCCCGGTCAAGCTGATGCGTGACCTTTGCAAAAGCATCGTATTCGGTTCCACGAGAGGTGCGCAGCGGCGCGCGGGAGGATGTATTATAGGCCGTTTTGGCCAGGGCTACAGCGTTCACGGGGGTTTCCTTCCAGTGACGGAAAACATGAATAGTTGGGAAGAGGGCGCCGTTTTGGCGCCCTCATGTCGGGTTAGCGGAACAGCGACAGGATGTTCTGCGGCGCCTGGTTCGCAATCGAAAGCGCCTGCGTGCCAAGCTGCTGCTGCACCTGAAGGGCCTGCAACCGGGCCGAAGCCGCCTCCATATCGGCATCAACCATGGCGCCGATACCGGCTTTCAGCGAATCCGTCAGTTTGCCCACGAAGTTCGACTGGATTTCGATCCGGCCCTCGACGGACCCGAAAGCGGCCGAAGCGTCAATCGACGTCTGGATCATGTTTTCAATCGCACCCAGGGCAGCATCTGCCCCGCCGCTGGTCGAAACATCCATCGTGGCCAGGCCCGAAAGACCACCTGAGCCCCGCGAGGCGCTGAAGGAAAATGCCACATCCGCATTGGTTTCGTTGGTGATCACCAATTGTGCCGCGTTGGTGTCGATATCCATGCTGAAGCTGTTGCCATCAAGCCCCTGCGCGACCAGCGCGTTCTTCATGCCCGCGACAACGGATTCGGCTGTGTCGCCTTCCTTGACGACATAGTTCCCCTGCACGGTTCCGATGGTCAGCGACAGTTGGTCGCCGACAACCAGACCGGTGGTCACAGCGGTATCCACCCCGGCGGCATCGGGCATCACCGCCGCGGTTGCCGTGGCACCGCCCGAAGCATCAAGAAACGCGAACGTGTCCAGAGTGATCGAATCGTTCGTGCCGCCGTCATTGGCGTCGATCACCCCGGCTGTGCCGGTATCCGTGCCCACCGACGCCGCGGCGGCCCCCAACGCGGTGCCCGCTGTCAGCGACAGGTTCTGTGCATCCACGCCGATCGAGCTGGTCACGATGGATCCGTCGGCCTTGCGATCCAGCGACGACAGGACATCGACGCCGGTGTTACCATTGGCATTGGTCCCGCTCTGCGACCCGTCGACAAGGTTCAGGCCATTGAATTGTGCCGCCCCGACCACCGATGTGATCTGGTTGCGCAGGGCCACGATGTCGGTTTGGATTTTACCACGGTCGACATTGTCTTCCTGTGCCGCGACGATCTTGGATTTGATCTCGGTCAGCAGGTCGGTCACGGTTTCCGATGCCTGACGCGCAACCGCCACGGTGCTTTCGCCCAGCGACAGACTGTCCGAAATGCCCTTGAAGCCCTTTACATCGGCTTCCATCACCTTGGAAATTGCCCAGACCGCCGCGTTGTCCTTGGCCGAGCCGATGGCTTTACCGGTCGAGATTTCCGCCTGTGTGCTGGCAAGGTTGGAGTTGATGGATTTCAGCGTCTGAAGTGCGACCATCGCACTGTTATTGGTCAGAATACTGGACATTGAGTTGTTCCTTTCATCATTGGCGCTTTGCGCCAGATTTCGTAACCGCCGGTCATGGCGGACCAATGAGTCGTTCTGACAGGTGCGCCACCATCCGCTGGTCACGCGCCATCCCTGAGGATGCAGATCGAACGTGACCCCAATGAGCTAAAGAAAGTCTGAATCCCTCTGCCCTGCTTGCCTTCAATTTGAGATAATTGCCGTCAGGTCAGGCTTTCCGTTCAAAGCGCGATTCCCGCTTCGACAGATCCCGCGCCCGCCCTTCGCGTGTATAGGTGCGCAATTCCGATTGCGCGGTCATCAACGCGTTCAGCCGCATCTGTGCCGACCGAATTCCACGGGCCGACGCCGCCAGAAGATGCTGGTTTCTGTCCGCTTGCCGGCGCAAGTGTTCGACCGCGGGGGCATTGCCATTCAGGGTCTTCAGGCCGTTCAGCAATCGCTCTTTCTCGGGCAGAAGCCGCGTCAGCTTGTCGATTTCGCCCGCCAGAATACAGGCCCTTTCCCGCTCCAGCAGGGCCGCGAGCGCCGTCGCGACGGGATGAGTGCTAGCGTCCGCCATGATCTTGCTCTTTCAACGCCTCGAACAGGGATTGGGCCAGGCCGATCCCACCGGCCTTAACCATCTCTTCAGCCTGCGCCTGGCGCAGAAAGGATGAAAACTGATCTTCCCCGGCACCACCGCCGAAGCTTTCCGGGGTCTTGCCGACCCCCGCGGATTTCAGCATTTCTGACAGAAAACTCGCTTCCAGCTTTTGCGCCACCGCCATCAGGCGGGCATCGTTCGGCGCCTTGGGGTCGGTGTTTTGCGCGAGAACAACCGGTTGGCCGATACCTATGGGATCCATGTTCCTGTCCTTGGTTTGACAACAATTTTCCCGGTTATCTCAGCAAGCGGTAAAGAACTGGTAACTTGCATCTGCGATGGTCACCTGATCGGAGTAAGAACACCCGGAACAGGACATGCAGCTTAGCCCCGCCAACCGCATCGCCGGATCCAGTGCCGCCGACTCGCGACATGGTCCATCATCCACCGACCCATCGGCGGCGACAGCCGGCGCGGCCGGGGATCGCCCGATGTTTTCTCTGACCGGTGATGACGCGCAGGCCTTGCCGATGCAGGACGAGGCAACCGGTCGAACCTCGCTGCGAACCCAACAACCCGACGACCGGCAAGGCTTACCGGACACCAGCGACGACCCCCGAATCGACTTGGAACAGCGGGCCGACATCATGGTGCCGCAGCCAGCGCCCGATAACGCCCGGCCAGCCAAGGGGCAAGGCGGTCCGGGAAATCACCTGTCGCATCAAAGCACCCCGGTTTCCTCCGATGGTCAAACGCCTGCCACACAGCCGCCGGCGGATGATCCGGCATTGATCACGACACGCCAGAACAGTTCACAAAGCCCGACCGGGACAAATCAGCCCGATTTGCCCCCGCCACCTGGCACCGAGGCGATCAGGCCCAAAGCGGCATCGCTTTTCACGAGGGCCGAGCCTGCACCAGCGGGAGCCAGCGCCGCGCCCACCGGTGGCATCGCTGGCGATCCGGGCCCGTCGCCGCGCCTTGCCCATCCGTTACAGGCCAGCGCATCGACACTGGTTCAGTTGTCGGAGGCGCCAGGTACCCCCCCAGACACCCCGACAGACACCCCCGACGAGACCTTCATCGCATCAGACGAGCCATTGCCGGACTTCACGGCCCCGCCCATGCGCGAGCTGGGCCAGCATACGCAACCGCTGCGATCATCCCCTGAGCTGCCCCGGCTGATCGCGGCACAACTGGCCGAGGTGATTCGGTCAAACCCCGAAAAACCGATCGAACTGACCCTGAACCCGGAAGAGCTGGGCCGCCTGCGGATGACCTTCCAGACCGAGGCTTCGACGCTGAATGTCATCTTGCAGGTGGAACGGCCCGAAACACTGGACCTGATGCGCCGTCATATCGCGCAACTGGCGCAAGATATGCACGCGCTGGGGTATGACGAGGTCTCGTTTTCGTTTCAGCAACAGGGGCAGGATACCGCAGCGGGCAATCGCTCTGCGCCCGCCACGCAACCGGACCCGACCGACCGGCCTGACGCCCCGGACCGGCCCGCCGTGCAGGATGCGGTTCGGATCGGTCTTGACCAAAGCCCCGGCATCGACATCAGAATCTAGAAAGGACACATGTTGGAAACATCTCAGACCATGCCCGCCGCCCTGACGGCCGGCCCCGCGCGATATTCAGAAGCGACAAAAAGCGATGATGCCGTGATCTCGTCCGATTTCGAGACCTTTCTGAAAATGCTGACCGCGCAAATGGAAAATCAGGATCCGTTGAACCCGATTGAATCGTCCGATTATGCCGTGCAACTGGCCACGTTCTCGGGCGTCGAACAACAGGTGCGGACGAATGACCTGCTGGATGGGCTGGGGTCGAAACTGGGGTTGATGGGCCTGTCCGACATTGCCGGCTGGGTCGGGATGGAAGCGCGCGTGGCCGCCCCCGTTCTGTTCGACCAAACGCCGGTCACGTTGGTGCCTGATCCGGCGCCGGGCGCGGACGAAACGCGGTTGGTCGTCAGGAACGCGGCGGGTGAGGTCGTCGAAAACAGGATCATCCCGACCTCGACCGACCCGATTGAATGGGCCGGGGTGGATGCGTCCGGCACCCCCTTGCCGCGCGGAGTCTATTCGTTCGAGCTGACCAGTTCGGGCAATGGTGTGCATCTGTCGACCGATCCCGTGCAGGCCTATGGCACAATCGTCGAAAGCCAGAACACCGATGGCACACTGTGGCTGATCCTTGACAGCGGGCACAAGGTTCAGGCCGACACGGTATCGGCCATCCGCGAGCCTTGATCCGAATGGCTGTCCCTGCCCGCCCGACCGCCCGGACCACTTCGCGAAAATCGGTGATTCAAGTTTCCGACGAAACGCTTTAGCTTGGCGCCGGTTTGCACGGGTGCCGCAGGGATGAACAAGACAAGACAGATACGGGCAGAACAGGCGCAACTGCAACGCATCTGGTCGGATGCGGGGGTGATACCCGACACCGCCTGCTGGACCCGGATGACAGGGGGGCGCACCAATCTGATCTGGCGGGTCGACCTGCCCGGCCAGCCACCCGTGGTGTGCAAGCTGTTCATCCCGAACACCGCCACTCCGCTTTTCGCCAATGACGGCACCCGCGAGGCGCTGGCCCTGCGCGCGCTGTCGGGATCGCACATCGCCCCTGAACTGGTGGCCTTTCAGGACTGCACCCTTGGCGAAACCCTTGTCTACAACCATGTCGACGGACCGCCCTGGGCCGGTGACGTGTCGGCGGTCGCACGCATCATGGCCCGGCTGCACGCGCAGGCCCCGCCAGCCGGGTTGCCCGCGGTGACGATCGCCCCGGCCGCGCTGATCGCTGACGGGAGGGGCATGGCCCCCACGGGCCTGATCGCGCCACCGCCAGAGCCGCAGGATCTGCCCGATGCGCGCCGGGCCTTCCTGCATGGCGACATCGTTCCCGGCAATATTCTGGATACGCCTGACGGGCTTCGCCTGATCGACTGGCAATGCCCTGCCCTTGGCGACCCCAGCGCCGATATCGCGATATTCCTGTCCCCGGCGATGCAGGTTCTCTATGGCCATCGCGTGTTGACCACGACCGAGGTCGAGAGCTTCCTGTCTGCCTATCTGCACGAAAGCGACGATGCACGCACCGTCGCCCGTTACCGCGCACTGGCCCCGCTGTATCACTGGCGCATGGCTGCCTATTGCCGTTGGAAAAGCGCGCGCGGCGATCAGGATTACGCCCGCGCTGCCGCGCTGGAGCTGGCCGCGTCAGAGCAGGCTTGAAACCCAGACTGCAACAAGGGCAATCCCGCCGCCAAGGGTCACATACCCCATCGCCCGGACCGGGCGCGCCCGGTCGGTTTCCGGCGCAGGCGCGGACTGCCGGATCAGCGCGGCCTCGGCCAGTTCGGGCAGGCGGGGGCCAAAACGGGCCAGCACCCGCACGGTCTGGGCCAGATCGGTCAACAGCGCCTTCGGCCCGATGGAATTGGCGATGTAGCTTTCCACAACCGGCTTCGCGACCTGCCAGATGTTGATATTCGGGTTCAGCGACCGCGCCACCCCTTCGACCACAACCATGGTGCGTTGCAGCAGGATCAGCTCGGTGCGGGTTTCCATTCCGAATTTCTCTGTTACTTCAAACAGATAAGACAGAAGCCGCCCCATCGAGATTTGCGTCGCATCCATGCCGAAGATCGGTTCACCCACGGCGCGCAGGGCACGGGCAAACTCTTCGACATTGCGGTCGGCGGGCACATAGCCCGCTTCGAAATGCACCTCGGCCACTCGGCGATAGTCGCGGTTGATGAAACCATACAGGATCTCGGCATAAACGCGGCGTGTGTATTCGTCGATCCGCCCCATGATGCCGAAGTCGATGGCGATGATGTCCCCGTTTGAGGCAAATTTCAGGTTGCCCTGATGCATGTCGCCGTGAAACAGCCCGTCGCGCAGCGCATGGGACAGGAACAGTTGCAGCACCCGTTCGCCAAGCGCATTCATGTCCAGACCCGAAGCACGGATGGTGGGCAGGTCGTTGGCCGGGATCCCTTCGCCCCAGCCCAATGTCATCACGGTGCGGCCGGACAGCCCCCAGTTGACGGCTGGCACGACGAATCCTTCGTCATTCGCGGTGTTTTCTGCAAACTCGCTGGCCGAGGCACTTTCGAGCCGCAAATCCAACTCGCCCATCACGACGCCTTCGAAATGTTCGACCACGTCGGCCGGGCGCAGTCGGCGGGTCGAGGGTAAAAGAAACTCGATCACCGCGGCCGAGAAATGGAACGCGTCGATATCGGTGCGAAAGGCCCGTTCGATATGCGGGCGCAGGACCTTGACCGCGACCTCTTCGCCTGTGGCCGCAATGCGCGCCCTGTGAACCTGCGCGATCGACGCGGCAGCCACGGGTTCGGAAAACTCGGAAAAGACCTTGTCGATCTCGATGCCCAGCTCCTTCTCGATCATCCGGCGGGCCACGGCGGACGGGAAGGGGGGCAGCTTGTCTTGCAGATACTGCAATTGGTCGGACAGCTCGGCCCCCACGACGTCAGGGCGCGTCGACAGGATCTGCCCGAACTTGATATAGGCCGGGCCAAGCGCCGTGATGGCACGGGTCAGGGGCGGCAGGGATGTGTCGCCTTTCTTGCCCAGCCAGGCAAAGGGAAACCCGACAATCCGCGCGGCCATGCGAATGACCGGCGGCGCGTTCATCGCGTCCAGCACAACCCCCATCGCACCTGTCCGCTGGAAGGTCGCACCGGTGCGGACCAGCCGCCAGATGTTGTGAGGTCCGCGCATGTCAGATTTTCCAACCGGAATGCAGCGCGGCGATACCCATCGACAGGTTGCGGTATTTCACATTCTCGAACCCGGCCTCGCGGATCATCTGGGCAAATGTCTGTTGATCGGGGAACTTGCGGATGCTCTCGACCAGATACTGATAACTGTCCGCGTCACCCGCGATCAGCTTGCCCATCCGGGGAATGACATTGAAGGAATAAAGGTCATAGAGCTTCTGCATCCCGTCATTGGGAAGCTGGCTGAACTCCAGCACCATCAACCGGCCGCCGGGGCGCAACACGCGATAGGCTTCGCGCAAGGCATCGGGAATACGGGTCACGTTGCGGATGCCGAAGCTGATCGTATAACGGTCGAAGCTGTTGTCTTCGAAGGGCAGCGCCATTGCATCGCCAACCACCCAATCCAGATGGTCGGCCTTGTCCGTGGCGTCGGCGCGTTTGCGGCCTTCGATCAGCATCGACTCGGTCATGTCCAACACGACGGCGTATGCCTGGGGCGCACGGTCCAGAAACCGGAACGAGATATCACCGGTGCCACCGGCCACGTCCAGAAGCCGTTGGCCGTTGCGCGGCGCCAGCCAATCCATCATCGCATCTTTCCAGACGCGGTGGATGCCAGCGGACATCACGTCATTCATGATGTCATATTTCGACGCGACATTGGTGAAAACGCCGTGAACCATCCCGGCCTTGTCGTCCTCGGCCACGGTCTTGAACCCGAAATGGGTTGTTTTTGTATCGGAGGTGCTCATCGGGCTTGCCCATTCCTTGCGATTGATCCCTCATATCCCGACGAATACAGACGCACAATGGAGAGGCGCCCGATATGCCCGAATTACCCGAAGTCGAGACGGTTCGTCGCGGCCTGTCCCCGGTGATGGAAGGGGCACGGATCATCCGGGCCGATATTCGCCGTGACGGGCTGCGCTGGCCCTTTCCCGACCGGATGGCCGATCGGTTGACCGGCGCGCGGGTGCTGCGGTTGGGGCGACGGTCGAAATACCTGCTGGCCGATCTGGACACGGGCGAAACCCTGGTCGCCCATCTGGGCATGTCGGGGCGGATGCTGATCTCGGGCCACACCATGGGCAAGTTCCATCACGACCATCCGGCGCCGGAAAAGCACGATCACGTGGTGCTGGACATGGACAATGGCGCGCGGGTGACATTCAACGACCCGCGGCGCTTTGGCGCGATGGATCTGTGCGACACGAACGGGCTTGACCAGCACAAGCTGATCCGCGTGCTGGGGCCGGAACCTTTGGGCAATGCCTTCGACGAACCCTATCTGCAATCGACCCTATCGCACCGCAACTCGCCGATAAAATCCGCACTTCTGGATCAACGGCTGGTCGCAGGCCTTGGCAATATTTATGTCTGCGAGGTGCTGTTCCGGGCCGGCATTCACCCAACCCGCAAGGCCGCGCGCCTGTCATCCGTCCGCGCCGCCGGGCTGGTGCCCATCATCCGCGATGTGCTGGGCGAGGCGATCGAAAGCGGCGGGTCGTCCCTGAACGATTACCGGCAGGCCGATGGCGAACTGGGTTACTTCCAACACAGTTTCCGGGTCTACGGGCGCGAAGGTGAAGCCTGCGTGACGCAAGGTTGCACTGGAAAAATAAGGCGAATCACGCAATCGGGGCGCTCAACATTCTATTGTGCGCAATGCCAAAGATAACTTGATCACAGGGGCGGGCAGCCTTACGACTCCGCTTCGACCACCACGGACAATGGCAAGGGGAACCATGGCCTATAAAAACATTATCGTTGAGACAGAAGATCACATCTGCCTGATCAAGCTCAACCGACCCGATGCGCTGAACGCCTTGAACCTCGACCTGCTGGGCGAACTGGGCGAGGCGCTTGACGAGGCGCAGAAGAACGACAAGGTGCGCTGCATCGTCATCACGGGCTCGGAAAAAGCATTCGCCGCCGGGGCCGACATCAAGATGATGGCGGAAAAGAGCTTCGTTGACGTGTTTGCCGGTGACCTGTTCACGCCCGAAGAAGATGCGATCATGCGCATCCGTAAGCCGATCATCGCCGCCGTATCCGGTTATGCGCTGGGCGGTGGGTGCGAACTGGCCATGATGTGCGACTTCATCATTGCATCGGACACCGCCAAGTTCGGCCAGCCCGAGGTGAACCTGGGTGTCATGGCCGGTATGGGCGGCACGCAGCGCCTGACCAAGCTGGTCGGTCGCGCCAAGTCGATGGACATGAACCTGACCGGCCGCTTCATGGACGCCGAAGAAGCCGAGCGTTCGGGACTGGTCAGCCGCGTGGTGCCCGCCAAGAAGCTGATGGACGAAACCATGGCCGCCGCCGCCAAGATTGCCGAGAAATCCATGATCACCGTGATGGCGATCAAGGAATCGGTGAACCGGGCCGAGCAGTTGCCGCTGACCGAAGGTATCCTGTTCGAACGTCGCGTGTTCCATTCGCTGTTCGCCACCGAGGACCAGAAAGAAGGCATGGCCGCCTTCTCCGAAAAGCGCGAACCGCAGTTCCGCGACAAATAACGCACTTTCCGGGTTCCCTTTGCGGATATTTTTCCGTAAAGGGTGCCGTCATACATGCGCGTGAGGCCCGCTTTGGCCAGAATCACCGGTTCTGAACCCGGTCGGGTGCTGACGCGCAGCTATTGAAACGTAACACACCCGAAGAAGGGATCAGACACATGGCAAATTCGCCCCAGTCCAAGAAACGCGCCCGCCAGAACGAGCGTCGTTTCGCCGTAAACAAAGCCCGCCGTTCGCGCATCCGCACCTTCCTGCGCAAAGTCGAAGAAGCCATCGCCTCGGGCGACAAGGACGCTGCGGCAACTGCCCTGAAAGCGGCACAGCCCGAACTGATGCGTGGCGTGACCAAAGGCGTTTACCACAAGAACACCGCCGCAAGGAAAGTGTCGCGCCTGGCCGCACGGATCAAAGCCCTGGCCTAAGCCCGATTCTGGTCGGAAGACCGGTCGTGAAAAACAGACGGAGCGTGTCCTCAAAGGCACGCTCCGTTCGCGTTTTCAGCGGCAAAAATTGCATTAGTGCAAGCGGCTTGGGATTCGTTTCGGGAAAGAATGAGTCAAGCGCGAAGTTCTGTTGCACGCGTCGCAGACAGGTTGCTAGTTTGCCCACAGCGATTCACATCGCCGACTTGGGACTATGATACAATCAAGGGGTAAACCCTTGATAAATTAGGTTAAAATTTGACCTGAAGATTGAATCGGAGCCTGTCCGGTGCAATCGACGCAAGTTTTTGCTCCGACTTGGGGGTCGGACTTAAGGCGCGCGTCATTCAGTGTTTGTCGGACCGCTTCGGCCCGGCAGATTAACTTATGTTATGTCTCCATGCCCCTATGGGCGCTCTCTGTATCAGGACTTTGTCTTGTGCAGCGAATGCCCATCGGCATGGCACGCCTTGGATGAGGCAGGCGTGCCGGCTCTGTGGATCGTCAAGCGCTTGGGCGCTTCTGGTATCGATATGTTTGGGCAAAAAGGCTGCCGTTGAACAGCCTGTTAAAGAAACCGGGTCGAGGTGACATGACGAACGAAGAATGGGGACAAGTTCGAAACAAACTGCAAAAGGCGGTCGGGCAGAACAACTATACCAACTGGATCGAACCGCTGGAGTTCGCCGATCTGAAGAACGGCGTGGCCACGTTTCTGGTTCCGACCAATTTCATGGGCAACTGGGTTGACCGGAACTTTGGCGACAAGATCCTGCACCAGATGGTTGGCGAAGGCCTGAAGGTCTCGCGGCTGGATTTCGAAGTTCCTGCGAAGAAGCCAAAGGCGGTATACGCGCCCGCGCCCGAAAGGGCCGCGCCCACACCGCTTGGCAAAGCCGATCAGGACGACCTGCCCGGCGCCCCGCTTTACGACCGGTTCACCTTTGACAATTTCGTGGTCGGCAAGCCCAACGAACTGGCCCATGCCGCGGCCCGGCGCGTCGCCGAAGGCGGCCCCGTCACCTTCAACCCGCTGTTCCTGTATGGCGGTGTCGGTCTGGGCAAAACCCACCTGATGCACGCCATCGCCCACGAGATGACGGCCCGTAACCCGGACCTGCGCGTGGTCTATCTGTCGGCAGAGCAGTTCATGTATCGCTTCGTGCAGGCGATCCGCGAAAAGCAGATGATGGATTTCAAACAGCTGTTCCGCTCGGTCGACGTGCTGATGGTTGACGATGTGCAATTCATCGCGGGCAAGGACAGCACGCAGGAAGAATTCTTCCATACATTCAACGCATTGGTGGATCAGAACAAGCAGATCATCATCTCGGGCGACCGTGCGCCGGGCGAGATTAAGGACATGGAAGACCGCATCAAAAGCCGCCTGCAATGCGGTCTTGTGGTGGACCTGCACCCGACCGATTACGAACTGCGCCTTGGTGTGCTTCAGAACAAGGTCAACGCCTATCGCGAGCAGTATAACGGGCTGGTGATTGCCGACGGTGTGCTGGAATTCATCGCGCATCGTATTTCGACCAATGTGCGCGTGTTGGAAGGCGCCCTGATGCGTCTGTTCGCCTTTGCCTCGCTTGTAGGGCGCGAGGTGACGATGGAACTGGCGCAGGATTGCCTTGGCGACATCCTTCGTGCCTCGGACCGCAAGGTGACGGTCGAGGAAATTCAGCGCAAGGTCAGCGAACATTACAACATCCGCCTGTCCGACCTGATCGGCCCCAAGCGCGTGCGCACCATTGCCCGCCCGCGCCAGGTGGCGATGTATCTGGCCAAGCACATGACATCGCGGTCGCTGCCGGAAATCGGGCGCCGGTTCGGCGGGCGCGACCACACCACCGTCATGCACGGGGTGAAGCGGATCGACGAGTTGAAGGCCGCAGACGACCAGATCGCCGAAGACCTTGAACTTCTGCGCCGCGCGCTTGAAGCCTGATTTGGCACAACATTGGCGGGTTTCGGGGCCTATCCCCTTGACCCGCCCGCGAAAGAATCAGACATTCCGAATAACCAATTGAGCCGGGCGGCGAACGTGATATGTTCACCGCCCCGGTATCTGTCAGGAGTGGGACATGAAGATCAGTATCGAACGCGGCGCGCTGCTTAAGGCCGTGGCACAGGCGCAGTCAGTTGTGGAACGCCGGAACACCATCCCAATCCTTGCAAACGTCTTGATCGAAGCCGAAGGCAACAGCGTGTCGTTTCGCGCCACCGATCTGGATATCGAAGTCGTCGACAAGACCGACGCCATGGTCGAACGCGCCGGTGCCACCACGGTGTCCGCCGTAACCCTGCACGAAATCGTGCGCAAGCTGCCCGACGGCGCGCTGGTGCAACTGACCGACGATGGCGCCACCGGGCGTCTGACGGTCGAAGCCGGGCGGTCCAACTTCTCGCTGGCGACCCTGCCGAAAGAAGATTTCCCGGTCATGGCCTCTTCGGAATACACCGCCAATTTCTCGGCCCCCGCGCCGGTCTTGCGTCGCTTGTTCGACAAATCGAAATTCGCCATTTCAACGGAAGAGACCCGGTATTACCTGAACGGTGTCTATATGCATGTCGCGGACGCCGATGGCGGCAAGGTCCTGCGCTGCGTGGCCACCGACGGGCACCGGCTGGCCCGGATCGACGCCGATCTTCCCGCCGGGGCCGAAAACATGCCCGGCGTGATCGTGCCCCGCAAAACCGTGGGCGAGCTGCGCAAGCTTCTGGACGATGACGATGCGACAATCGCGGTGTCGGTGTCGGAAACCAAGATCCGCTTTGCGACCCCCGCGATCACCCTGACATCCAAGGTGATTGACGGCACGTTCCCGGATTACACCCGCGTCATTCCCACCGGCAACACCCGCAAGCTTGAGGTCGATGCGACCGAATTTGCGCAGGCCGTGGATCGCGTGGCCACCGTGTCCAGCGAACGGTCGCGCGCGGTGAAGCTGCAACTGGACGAGGATCGGCTGATCCTGTCGGTGAACGCCCCCGATGCAGGCGCCGCCGAAGAAGAGCTGGCCGTTGCCTATGGGGACGAGCGGCTGGAAATCGGGTTCAACGCCAAATACCTGCTTGAAATCGCCAGCCAGGTGGATCGCGAGAACGCGGTGTTCATGTTCAACTCGTCCGGTGATCCGACGCTGATGCGCGAAGGCAATGACACCAGCGCCGTCTATGTCGTCATGCCGATGCGGGTGTGACCGAAATCAGATCACGATCCCATGCCCTGACCGGGGCTTTGTTCGGTAAGACATTAGGGCGGGGCGCATGATGCTGGCCTTGCGAACGCTGACACTCAGCCATTTTCGAAGCCACCGTATCGCGCGGCTGTCGCTGGACGGGCGGCCGGTGGCGATCCATGGGCGCAACGGCGCAGGCAAGACCAACATCCTTGAAGCCGTGTCCATGCTGTCGCCGGGGCGCGGGCTTCGACGGGCGACGGTGGACGAGATGATCCGGCAGCCCGAAGGCCTCGGCTGGAAAGTCACCGCCACGCTGCAAAGCCTGCACCAGATGCACGATGTCGAAACCTGGGTCGAACAAGGTGGCGCGCGGCAGGTTCGGATCGACGACAAATCCGCCCCGCAAATCGCCCTGGGGCGCATTGCCCGCATCGTCTGGCTGGTGCCGGTGATGGACCGGCTTTGGGTCGAAGGGGCCGAGGGACGCCGGCGATTTCTGGATCGTATGACCATGAGCTTTGAGCCCACCCATGCGGACGCTGTCCTGACCTATGAAAAGGCCATGCGCGAGCGGAACCGCCTGTTGAAAGACGGCCAGCGCGACGGCCACTGGTATGGCGCGCTGGAAGCCCAGATGGCCCGCGCTGGCGCCGAGATCATCGCGAACCGGCAGGCAGCGCTGACGCAGCTGATCACTGCCCAAGCCGAGGCGGAAACCGCCTTCCCGGCGGCAAATATGTCTCTAACCCAGCCTGATCAGGCCGAATTGCCAAACACAGAGGCTGATCTGGCACAGGCTTTTGCCGACAGCCGCCCACGGGATCTTCTGGCCGGACGCACCCTGATCGGCCCGCATCGCACCGATCTTGCCGCCAGCTATGCCGCCAAGGGGATCGCCGCGCGGGATTGTTCGACCGGCGAGCAGAAGGCGCTTCTGGTGTCCCTGATCCTTGCCAACAGCCGCGCACTGGCGCGTGATTTCGGCGCGCCGCCCATCCTGCTTTTGGACGAAGTCGCGGCGCATCTTGACGCAGGCCGCCGCGCCGCGCTTTATGACGAGGTTTGCGCCCTGGGGGCACAGGCTTTCATGACGGGCACAGGCCCCGAATTATTTGCGGAGCTCGGCGACCGCGCCAGCCATTTTGAAGTCAGCGAAGCCGACGGCAGCTCGCGCATTGATGAGGTGACGATATGAAATCCAACCGCGTGACCCTGATCACCCTTGGCGTGGACAGCATCGAGCGGGCCTGCGCCTTCTATCAGGCCATCGGATGGGAGCCATCAGAGGTCCTGCCCGAGGTGGCGTTCTTCGACATGCACGGCATGAGATTCGGGTTTTTCACGCTCGACGGGCTGGCAAAGGAAACCGGGCGCCCGAAAGAAGACCTGAAGACCGGAGCGATGACACTGGCGCAGAATTTCACCAGCGAGGCCGAGGTGGATGCCGCCTTTGCCAAAGCGGTCGATGCCGGGGCGACGGTTGTCACGCAGCCCACCAGAACCGACTGGGGCGGCTATTCCGGTTACATCGCCGATCCCGATGGACATCTGTGGGAATATGCCATGAACCCATTTTGGGAGATGGACGCAGACGGCCACCTGACATGACCATCACGCTGGCCGAGCTTGGCTTCTATATCGTCGGACTTTACATCCTGTTCCTGACCCCCGGCCCAGTCTGGGTGGCTTTGGTCGCGCGCGTCATGTCTGGCGGGTTTGCGCAAGCCTGGCCATTGGCGATGGGCGTCGCGATAGGGGACATCTTCTGGTCGGTGCTGGCGGCCCTTGGCATGGGCTGGGTGGCGTCCAGCTTCGGTGGCGCGATGCTGGTTCTGAAGATCGTGGCGGCGCTGTTCTTTATCTGGCTTGGCGTCACGATCATCCGGTCCGCCGATCACAAGATCACCAAGGATCGCAAGCTGACGCGCCCCGGCATCTGGGCGGGCTTTGTCGCCGGGCTGATCGTGATCCTCGCCAACCCTAAGGCGATCCTGTTCTATATGGGTGTGCTGCCGGGGTTTTTCGACCTGTCACGCCTGACCGCGCCGGATGTGGTGGCCATCGGCACCGCATCCTTCATCGTGCCCTTGACGGGGAACCTCGGCATGGCGTTTTTTATCGACCGCGCCCGCAATCTGCTGTCCTCGCCAAAGGGGCTGCGGCGGATGAATGTCGCGGCGGGCAGTATGCTTGTTCTGGTCGGAATCATCATTCCGTTTACCTGAGCGGAAAACCGGCCTGTTTGACACTAAATCTTGTGTCGGCTACGTGACAACACCCCTGAGAAACCCTATATTTTCCGGGACAAACAACAGGAAGGCCCTCATGGCTGACGACGCGCAGAGCGGCACCGACTACGGCGCCGAATCCATTAAAGTTCTCAAAGGCTTAGAGGCGGTTCGAAAGCGTCCGGGCATGTATATCGGCGACACCGATGACGGGTCGGGCCTGCACCACATGGTGTATGAGGTCGTGGACAACGGCATCGACGAAGCCCTGGCCGGTCACGCGGACGCCGTGAATGTCACAATTCATGCCGACAACTCGGTCTCGGTGTCCGATAACGGACGGGGTATTCCCACCGACATCCACCAGGAAGAAGGCGTGTCCGCCGCCGAGGTTATCATGACCCAGCTTCACGCTGGCGGGAAGTTCGACTCGAACTCCTACAAGGTGTCAGGCGGGCTGCACGGCGTTGGCGTATCGGTGGTGAACGCGCTGTCCGACTGGCTTGAGCTGCGCATCTGGCGCGGTGGCAAAGAACATGTGGCCCGCTTTGAACGCGGCGAAACCGTCGAACACCTGAAAGTGGTCGGCGATTGCGGCGATCGCACCGGCACCGAGGTTCGGTTCCTGGCGTCGACCGACACCTTCTCGAACCTTGATTACCAGTTCAAGACGCTGGAAAACCGCCTGCGCGAACTCAGCTTCCTGAACTCGGGCGTAAAGATCATCATCGAAGACGAACGCCCCGCCGAGAAACTGCGCACCGAGTTGCATTATGACGGCGGCGTAAAGGAGTTCGTCAAATACCTCGACCGGTCGAAAACGCCGCTGATGGACGAGCCGATCTTCGTCACCGGCGAAAAAGACGGCATCGGGGTCGAGGTCGCGATGTGGTGGAATGACGGCTATCACGAAAACGTCCTGCCCTTCACCAACAACATCCCGCAACGCGATGGCGGCACCCATCTGGCGGGCTTTCGTGGCGCGCTGACGCGGACCCTGAACCTCTATGCCAATTCGACGGGACTTGCGAAAAAGGAAAAGGTGAACTTCACCGGCGATGACGCGCGCGAAGGTCTGACCTGCGTGCTGTCGGTCAAGGTGCCCGATCCCAAGTTTTCGTCCCAGACCAAGGACAAGCTGGTCAGTTCCGAAGTGCGGCCCGCTGTCGAAGGGTTGATGAACGAGAAGTTGCAGGAATGGTTCGACGAAAACCCGAACATCGCCAAGATGATCGTCGGCAAGATCATCGAAGCCGCGCTGGCCCGCGAAGCCGCCCGCAAGGCGCGCGAGATGACGCGCAAGAAATCCTCGCTCGACGTGGCCTCGCTGCCCGGCAAGCTGGCCGATTGTCAGGAACGTGATCCGGCGAAACGCGAACTGTTCATGGTCGAGGGGGATTCCGCCGGTGGATCGGCAAAACAGGGTCGATCCCGCCACAATCAGGCTGTTTTGCCCTTGCGCGGTAAGATCCTGAACGTCGAACGCGCGCGATTTGACCGGATGCTGTCCAGCCAGGAAATCGGCACCATCATCACCGCCTTGGGCACCGGCATCGGGCGCGATGAGTTCGACATCTCGAAGCTGCGCTATCACAAGATCATCATCATGACCGATGCCGACGTGGACGGCGCGCATATCCGCACCCTGCTTCTGACCTTCTTCTTCCGCCAGATGCCGGAACTGATTGAAGGCGGATACCTCTATATCGCGCAACCGCCGCTCTATAAGGTCAGCCGCGGCAAGTCCGAAGTCTATGTGAAGGATCAGGTCGAACTGGAAGATTACCTGATCACGCAAGGCATCGACGGGACGGTCCTGCGGCTTGCCAACGGTGAAGAAATCGCCGGGGCCGATCTGACCCGCGTGGTCGAAGCCGCGCGCAGCTTCCGCCGCATTCTTGAGGCCTTCCCGACCCATTATCCACGCAACATTCTGGAACAGGCCGCCCTTGCCGGCGGGTTCGATCCCGGTCGTGCCGATGCCGACCTGCAAGCCGTGGCCGAAAGCGTCGCGGCGCGTCTGGACAAGGTGGCGGTTGAATATGAACGCGGTTGGCAGGGACGGATCACCCAAGATCATGGCATCCGACTGGCCCGTATCCTGCGCGGGGTCGAAGAGATTCGCACGCTGGACGGCGCCGTCCTGCGTTCGGGCGAGGCGCGGCGCCTGTCCGAGGTGTCAAAGGACACGCGCGACATCTATCGTGACAGCTCAAAGCTTGTCCGCAAGGATCGTGAAATCCTTGTTCAGGGACCGATCGACCTTCTGCAGGCCATCCTGGCCGAGGGCGAGAAGGGCCTGACCTTGCAACGCTACAAGGGTCTGGGCGAGATGAACCCCGATCAGCTTTGGGAAACCACGCTGGACCCCGAAGCACGGACATTGCTTCAGGTGAAAGTGGATGATCTGGCCGATGCCGATGATCTGTTCACCAAGCTGATGGGTGATGTGGTCGAGCCACGCCGCGAATTCATCCAACAGAATGCGCTATCGGTCGAGAATTTGGATTTCTAACAGCCCGCAAAAGGCAACAGCCGAGGTCTCAGTCCAATGTCGCAGTTCCATACTGACCTGGTCTCAGACACGGTGACACGCCCCTCGCCGGGGATGTTGCAGGCGATGACCAGCGCGCCAACAGGCGACGAACAACGCGGCGAAGACCCCACAACGCGCGCCCTCTGCGATCGGGTCGCGCAGATGATGGGCTTCGACGATGCGATTTTTCTGCCCTCGGGCACCATGTGCAACCAGATCGCCTTTCTGGTGCATTGCCGTCCGGGGGACGAGATCATTGCCGCCGGAAATGCCCATATCGTGCGATCCGAAGGGGCCGGGGCTGCTGCCCTGGCAGGCACGCAAATCCACCCTGTTCCCACCCCAACCGGCATCTTCACCGCAGATGACGTTGCATCGCTGATCCGTGCACCAAGGGACCGCGCGCCCGTCACCCGCCTGATCTGCATCGAGCAAACCACCAATTCCGGTGGCGGTGCTGTCTGGCCCATTGGCACGTTAAGCACGCTGACCCAACTGGCGCGCACCAAAGGTCTGGTGACGCATATGGACGGGGCACGGCTGCTCAACGCGGTTGTCGCCAGCACCAAACCGGCCAGCGCCCATTGCGCCGGGTTCGACAGCGCCTGGATTGACCTGTCAAAAGGGCTGGGCTGCCCGGTCGGCGCCGTGCTCGCGGGCAGTTCGGATTTCATCCGGCAAGCCTGGGTCTGGAAACACCGGCTGGGCGGTGCCATGCGCCAATCCGGGGTGTTGGCAGCGGCCGGGCTTTATGCGCTGGACCACAATGTTGACCGGCTGGCAGACGACCACGAAAACGCGCGCCTGCTGGCAGAATTGCTGTCTGATACACTGGGAATAGAGGTTTTCCCGCAGGGGATCGAAACGAATATCCTGTTCCTTGATATCTCGGGCACCGGCAGAACCACGGAAACGATCAACGCGGCCCTGTCCGCAAGCGGCGTCCGCCTGAACGCCGAATCCCCCACGCGCTTCCGGGCGGTCACACACATGGATATCTCGCGTCAACAGGTGCGGGACGCGGCAAAAGCCATCAAGGATGCCTGCGCGGGCTGATACGGTGCTTGAAAAGTGGTGCCGCTGAAGGGACTCGAACCCCCGACCCCATCATTACGAATGACGTGCTCTACCAGCTGAGCTACAGCGGCCCACAGATGCCTGCCGGGCCGATACGGCGCAGCAGCGATCGGGGTTTTAGACGCGGGTTGGGTGCTGTGCAAGCACAATTCGGTCCCCGACGCCTGTCGGTCATGGTTTTTCCGCACCATCGGTCGGCGCATCGCTCTGTTCGGCATCCGCATTTGGCGTTGCGTCGATCAATTCGCCGTCCATCACCTCGGCTTCATCGTCATCGGCATCCGGGTCGACCAGTTCGGCCAGGTCGTCGGTTTCCCGGGCGCTGCCAACGATCAGCGGAAGCATCTCGGCACCGCCTTGCATCGCATGGTCGGTTTCCGGCGCCGGTTTCCAGGCCAGCGTGTCGAACCCCTGGCACCCGTCGCAGATCGGGGTCCAGGCGGCATGGACGTGATTGCAGTTCTCGCACACCCATTGCGGACCGCGCGGGGCCGTGACGGCACGGGCCAGCAGGGCGCGCACCGTCTGGTCGTCTGCCCCTTCGCCCCGTTCGATCGCGGCCAGAAGCGTCAGGGCCCGCTGGCTGGGCAGAACATCCGGCAGATCGCCCAGCGCCGTGCGGGCGTCGGCATAGTTTTCGGCGGCGATGTTCAATTCGGTCACAAGCATCCGTGTCTCGGGATCGCCTTCACGATGCTTGGTCAGGGCGCGAAACCGCATCAGCCGGTCGGCGGGGGTTTCATCCGGCGCAATCTCGGCAAAGGCGGCGGCAATATCGGGGTGTGGCTGGGCCGTCCACGCCTTGACCAGAACGCGGGTGGCATAGCGTATCTTGCCGTTTTCGATGTACGAACGCGCGGCCATCACAGCAGCTGGAACCAAATCAGGAGACAAGCGATTGGCCTCGATCGCCGCCTCACGCGCCTTGATGTCATTGCCTTCGTTCAGAACGCCCTTGGCTTCGGACAGCGCCAGAACGGCGTCACGGCGCTTGTGCACATCACGTGGCAGGTCGCCATATTTCAGCTTGGCGCCCAGCGTCTTGCGCGCGCCGGACCAATCGTTGTGCTGGGCTTGCAGACCCAGAAGCACATCCTGCGTTTCCGTGTGCCGCGGCTTCAGGGCAAAGGCTTTCTGCGCCAGTTTCATCGCGGTGTCGGTGTCGCCCTCGGCCAGCTTCTGCTTCATGATCCCACGCACGCCGACAAACTGCGTACGCTCGTCCTTGAGAAGCCGGCGATACACCTCGTCCGCCTTGCGTTTGTCGCCGGTCATTTCCGCCGCCTGCGCGGTCAGAAGATTGGTCAGTTCCGGGCGTTTCAGGTATTTCTCGGCCCGGCTGGCCTTGGACATCGCGGTGCTGCCCTCGCCCGAAGCAAGCGCGATCATGCCTTCCGCCAATGCCTCGTATCCCTTGCGTTCCCGCGACCGGTCGAAATAGCGTGAAATGGCCGTTTCATCCCCGTTCACGAAGCGAATGAATGCAATGACCAGCCCAAGCACGATGATCGCCAGCCAGATGGCCACCACCAGAAGCACACCGGCAATCACGGCCTGAAGCGGCTCAAGATTATATTCGGTCGATCCGATGGCGATGCGGATGCCGCCTTCGGTTTCCATCAGGAAACCCGCCCCCAGCGTCAACAGGGCGATGGCAGTCACGAACAGGATAATCTTGAAAAGAGACCAAAGCATCGGCGCGTCCTTATTTGCTGTTCAGTTGCTGGGCCAGGGTCTGCCCGGCCTCCAGCGCGTCTTTGCGGGCGGTGGCGTCGGCAGTCCACGCCTGAAGCGCGGGCTTGCCGGCATCCGGCATCGCCTCAAGCTCGCTCAGGGCGGTGGCGATCCGGCCGTCCTTCAGCGCCGCCTCGGCCCGCGACAGAATCGCATCGGGGTCGTCACCTTCTTTCGGTTCCAACGACCGGGCGCCAAGCTGCGTGCGGAAAAACGCGGTCACACGATCCATCTGGCCGCCTTCAACCGCATCCCGGATCGAGGCATCCAGCGCATCCCGCGCGGCGTCGGGGAACCGGGCCTGCAACGTGGCCAGCGTCACGATGCCCGTTTCAGCGTGATCGGTCAGGGCCGCCGGGGCATCGACGGTCGCGTTCTCGGTCAGGTCAAACAGGGCATCGCCGTAGGGTTGGCCACTTTCCAGCGCCGCCAGCACCCGCGACATGGCGGCGCGCGCGGCGGCGGCCTTGGCGGCCTCGGCGGCGCTGACTTCAAGCGTCTGGGCCTCGTCCTGGGCGCTGCTGATGCGCGCCAGCTCGGCGTCCAGCATCTGGCGCATTTGCTGCAACTCACGCTCATAAGCCGCTGCCGCCGCTGCAGCAGCTTCCATGCCCGACCCTTGCGGCAGTTTCTCGACCGTGTGAATACGGTTTTCCAACTCTGTCAGCTTTTCTGACATTGCCTCATATTGCACCCGCATCTGATCCATCTGACCGGTCATCTCGCCACGCAGCTGATCCAGCCCGGTGTCATTCTGCAAATCGGTCAGGGCGGTCGATTGCGCGGTCGCCGTTTCCTCGACCCCCGACATGCGGTCATCCAGTTCGGTCAGCTTGACTTCGACCGGATCCACCTCGGGCTGGCTGGCAAAGGGCCATTGGTCGGGATAACGCGCTGCCCCGAAGCCCAGCGCCGCGGCGATCGCCCCCCCCAACAGAAGCGGCAGAAAACCCGCCCCGCCCCGCGCACTGGCCGGTGCACTGGCCTGTGCGCTGGCCGGTGCATCAACCGGTGTCGTTTCATCAGGGGCAGAAGCTGCGTCTTCGACAGTCGCACCATCGGTATCGGGATCGAAAGGCGCGTCTTCGGCTTCTGACTCCGGCGCATCACCTTCGGGCTGATCGGGCTTTTCAGACGCCTGATCCGGCGCCTTTGACCCCCCATCCACGTCCGGCTGGGCGGTTTCAGGTTCATCGGCGACAACGGCGTACTCGACCGTTTCCGGTGTGTTTTTGGCTGATTTGCGGGGCTTGGCCAATTTCGGAACCTCTCGAATCTCTTAAAGAAAACACGGCGCGTCTGTGGTTTCAGCTTAACTTGCGACCCTCGATGTCTCAAGCAAGGTCAGTGTCGCAGGGCCGCGACAATCCGCTTTAGCATCGCATCACCCGTGGGCTGGGCGGCCACCACGCTGGCCCCGCCCGTTTCAGCGCGCCAGACCTTGGCCACCGCGTCGCTTATCACGATGACATGCAGATCGGTGCCAACCTGTGTAACCGCCTGACCAACCAACCGCGCCGAACGGGGCGAGAAAAGGGGAAGGATCGCAGGGCTCTCCCCTTCTATCACATGACGGGCGGTGTCGGTCAGCGGCTGTTCTTCCTGCCGATAGGTCTGAACCGAGCGGCCTTCGATATTCAACCCGGCCAGCGCCGCCGGAATATCCGTCGCCACATGCGACCCGCGCAGATACAGTACATGGCCCGGGTTGGGTTGCGTTCCGATCCACGCAATCAGCGACGCCGCGTCCAGGGCGCAATGACGAACCTTGCCGCCGGCCTTCGCCGCCGCATCCGCCGTGCGCGCGCCGACACAGAAAACGGGCTTGCCGCCAAGCGGACCGTGGATCGCGTTTACCGAGGTGGCGATAATTACATCCGCATCCGACATGTCGGGCCAGCCCGGTTCCGGTTCGATCTTCAGGACCGGTGACAGGACAACCGGAACAGCACCGCCCACCGCCGCCTGAACCTGCGCCAGAATCTGTGCGGCACTTGGCGCGGGCCGGGTCAAGATCAGCGTTTTCAGGGTGGACATGAAAGGCCTGCCGGGATTGTCTGATATCTTCTGTGGTGTTACCCCGACCCAAGGCCCCCTGCAACCGATCCCGCCTGGACCTGACCGCAATGACAGACACGATAACCCTTTTGGGGCTGGAAAGCTCTTGTGACGACACGGCGGCGGCGGTGGTGCGCCACACGCCCGGCCAGATGCCCGAGATACTGGCCTCGGTGGTGGCCGGGCAAACCGACCTGCACGCGGAATTCGGCGGCGTGGTGCCCGAAATCGCCGCCCGCGCGCATACCGAAAAACTGGATATTTGCGTGGAAGAGGCTCTGTTTCAGGCCGGTCTGCACCTGCACGACCTTGACGGGATTGCGGTGACCGCCGGGCCGGGCCTGATCGGCGGTGTCGTGGCGGGTGTCATGTGCGCAAAGGGTCTGGCAGCGGGATCGGGTCTGCCGCTGATCGGGGTGAACCATCTTGCCGGTCATGCCTTGACCCCGCGCCTGACGGATCAGACGGCTTTTCCCTATCTGATGCTGCTGGTGTCGGGCGGGCATTGCCAGTTCCTGATTGTCAGGGGGCCTGAAGATTTCACCAGATTGGGCGGCACCATCGACGACGCGCCGGGAGAGGCCTTCGACAAGACCGCCAAGCTGCTGGGTCTGCCCCAACCCGGTGGACCTTCAGTCGAGGTTGAGGCGCGTCAAGGCGACCCCAAGCGGTTCAAGTTCCCGCGCCCCCTGCTGGATCGCCCCGGATGCGACATGAGCTTTTCGGGCCTGAAAACCGCCCTTCTGCGCGAACGTGACAGGCTGATCGCCGAGCATGACGGCCTGCGTCGCGCGGATCGTGCCGATCTTTGCGCCGGGTTTCAGGCCGCCATTTCGGATGTTCTGGCCGAGAAATCGCGGCGGGCACTGGCCGATTATCTGACCCTGTCCCCACCGTCCCCAATGCTCGCCGTCGCTGGGGGTGTCGCCGCAAATATGACCATTCGGGGCGCGTTAGAGACTGTATGCGCCGCCGCAAACACCCGCTTCCTTGCCCCGCCCCTTGCACTATGCACCGATAACGCCGCAATGATTGCATGGGCCGGGATCGAGAGGTTCCGCACCGGCACGCGTGACGACATGACCTTACAGGCCCGCCCACGCTGGCCACTGGACCAACAGGCCCCCGCCATGCTTGGATCGGGAAAGAAGGGGGCAAAAGCATGAGTGTTTCAGTCTTGGGCGCAGGCGCCTTCGGCACGGCGCTGGCAATTTCACTGGCGCGCACCGGGCAGCCCGTCACACTTTGGGCGCGCGATCTGGCGGATATGGCGACGACGCGGGAAAACACGCGGCGCCTGCCGGGGTTCACCTTTCCCGAAGCCCTGACCGTGACCGACAACCTGGCTGAGGCGACACGACCCGACATCATCCTGCTGGCGGTTCCGATGCAAACCCTTGCCGGTTTCCTGCGCGACCATGCCGCCCTTCTGAACGGGAAAACCCTTGTCGCCTGCTGCAAGGGGATTGACCTGACCACCGGCCTTGGCCCGGCCGAGATCATCCGCCGCGCCTGCCCGGCGGCAACACCGGCCATCCTGTCCGGGCCAAGCTTCGCGGTCGATATCGCGGCAGGGCTGCCCACGGCCCTGACATTGGCGGTTGAAGACGGCCATGCGCTGCAGGCAACCTTGTCCACGCCGAACATCCGGCTCTATCGCAGCGCCGACCTTGTCGGTGTCGAAATCGGTGGCGCGCTGAAAAACGTGGTCGCCATCGCCTGTGGCATGACCATCGGGGCAGGGCTGGGCGAAAGCGCACATGCCGCCCTGATGACGCGCGGCTTTGCCGAAATGCAGCGCTTTGCCCTGTCGCGGGGCGCGCGGGCCGAAACCCTTGCGGGGCTGTCGGGATTTGGCGATCTGGCCCTGACCTGCTCATCCGAAAAATCGCGCAATTATGCCTATGGTCTGGCATTGGGGCGCGGTGACCCGCTGCCCGAAGGCACCACGGTCGAAGGCAAGGCAACCGCCAAAGCAGTCTCTAACCTTGCGCAAGAACTTGGATTGGACATGCCCATCGCCGATATGGTCGTGGCCGTTCTGGAAAAACATCTGACGGTAAAGGAGGCGGCAGAAATGTTGCTGACCCGTCCCCTGAAGGAGGAATAACATGCTGACAGCCCTTATCTGCACCGACAAACCCGGTGCAATCGACATCCGCAAGGCCAACCGCGAGGCACATTTGGCCTATATCAACGACACCGGGGTTGTCGTTCAGGCGGGTCCGTTTCTGGACGCCGATGGCCAGATGTGCGGATCGCTGGTGATCCTTGAGGTGGCAGACCGGGATGCTGCGCAGGCCTGGGCCGATGGCGACCCCTATGGCAAGGCCGGGCTGTTTTCGGATGTGCGGATCGAGGAATGGAAGAAGGTGGTGGGATAATGGCGTATTGGCTTTTCAAATCCGAAGTCTCGACCTGGAGCTGGGACCAGCAGGTCGCCAAGGGGGACGAAGGCGAAGAATGGGACGGCGTGCGCAATTATCAGGCCCGCAACCACATGCGTGACATGAAGATCGGCGATCTGGGGTTCTTCTATCATTCGCAGAAGGAAAAAGAGATTGTCGGCATCGTCGAAGTGATCGCCGAAAGCCATCCCGACAGCACCACCGATGACGACCGCTGGGACTGCGTGGATATCAAGGCGGTGCGCCCGCTGACGACGCCCGTGACTCTGGCCATGTGCAAGGACGACCCGCGCCTTGCCGATATGGTGCTGGTGAACAACTCGCGACTGTCGGTGCAGCCGGTGACGGAAGAAGAATGGAACGTGGTGCTGGAGCTTTCCGGCGACAAATCCTGATATCGGCGCCATACTGGTCACATCTCACACGCGCACAGGAGGAGTGTTCATTTTGCAGGTCTTGATCTCGGCCATCGCCGGATGCGCATTCGGGGCGGTCTGGTACATGGCGCTTGCCAAACAATGGGTGAAAGCCACGGGCATCGAAGTGGATGAAAACGGAAAACCCGCTGACAAATCACCGCTGCCCTTCATCGTCGCCTTCATCTC
>JAUHWP010000167.1 GCA_030424645.1 Alphaproteobacteria bacterium | reverse complement strand
GCCCAGACCATCCGCGCCATTCGTCACCAGTCGCCCGACACCACCATTGAAATTCTGACCCCGGATTTCCTGAAATGCGATCCGTCGGTTCTGGAAACGGTGGTCGAGGCGCGGCCCGACGTGTTCAACCACAACCTTGAAACCGTGCCGGGCCTGTATCCGCAGGTCCGCCCCGGTGCGCGATATTTCCATTCCCTGCGCCTGTTGCAGCGGGTGAAGGAAATGGACCCGTCAATGTTCACCAAATCCGGCATCATGGTCGGTCTGGGCGAGGATCGGCAGGGCGTGTTGCAGGTCATGGACGACATGCGCGCGGCGGGGATCGACTTCCTGACCATCGGGCAATATCTGCAACCGACGCCGAAACACCATGCGGTGGAACGGTTCGTGCATCCCGACGAGTTCAAGGATTATGAAACCGCCGCCTATGGCAAAGGGTTCCTGATGGTGTCTGCCACGCCGCTGACGCGGTCGTCCTATCATGCGGGCGATGATTTCGCCCGGCTGCGTGCGGCACGCGAGGAACATCTGGCAAGGGGTTGATTCCCGGCGAAATTATGGTCGAAAGCGCAGGCGTTCGATCTGCATCCATTCCGGCGTGCCGAACAGCTTTTCGATCAGGACCAGCCCCGCGCAGATCGCAATCACGGCAAGTGCCAGCTTGACACGGCTGGCAGATGGCGGATGGCGTGCCCATTTGGACATGCGCATGAACCAGCGCGGGTTCATGGCCTAGCTTTCGTCCAGAAATCGCACCTTGCCGATATGGGGCAGGTTGCGATCACGTTGCGCGAAGTCGATACCATAACCGACAACGAACTCATCGGGGATTTCAAAGCCGATCCAGTCGGCACGAATGTCAACCTCGCGCCGGGAGGGTTTGTCCAGCAGTGCGATGGTCTTCAGTTTGCGGGGTGATTTGGCCTGCAACAGACCAACCACATGTTTCAGCGTGAAACCGGTATCGACGATATCTTCCACCACCAACACGTCGCGCCCTGCAATTTCGCCGCGCAAGTCCTTGAGAATGCGCACTTCCCTGCTGCTTTCGGTGGAATCGCCATAGGACGAGGCTTCAAGAAAATCAACTTCAACCGGCAGGTCCAGCTCTCGCACAACATCCGCGATGAACACGAATGACCCACGCAGAAGCCCCACAACGACAAGTTTGTCGGTCCCGTTGAATTCGTCATGGATTTCCTGCGACAGTTCCTCGACCCGTGCCGCAATTTGTTTGGCCGAGATCATCGTGTCGATGACATATGGACGCTGTGCCATGTCTTCCCCCTTGATTTCCGGTCGTATTCCTAGGACATGTGCGGGCAAGTGAGAAGGGGAAACCTTGACATGCCAACCCATGGGGAAAAACGCGTCCTGCCATACACGTCTGAACAGATGTATGATCTGGTGGCGGATGTGGGCCGCTATCCCGAGTTTCTGCCATGGAACTCCGCTGCCCGTGTGCGCCGTGTGACCCCGCAGCCCGACGGGCGCGACCTGATGGAGGCCGATCTGGTGATCAGCTTCAAGGTGTTTCGCGAACGCTTCGCCAGCCGGGTGTGGCTGGATCAGGCGGGACGGCGGATTGACACGGAATATCTGGACGGGCCGTTCAAATACCTGAAATCACACTGGATCTTCCACCCGCACCCGGACGGCTGCGAGGTCGAGTTCTTCGTCGATTTCGAGTTCAAAAGCGCGATCCTGCAAGGGGTGATCGGGATGGTCTTCAACGAGGCGATGCACCGGATCGTCGCCGCGTTCGAAAAGCGGGCCGCCGCGCTTTACGGCCCCTTAACCTCATCTAGCTGACCATCAGGACAAGAATTGCCACGGCGGCGGGCAGGGCCTGAACGTAAAGGATGCGTTTGGCGGCGGTGGCGGCGCCATAGACGCCAGCGACCAGGACGCAGCCCAGGAAGAACAGGGCCACATTCTGCGCCCATGCGGGATCGCCGATCAGACAGGACCAGACCAGCCCGGCGGCCAGAAACCCGTTGTAAAGCCCCTGATTGGCCGCCATCACCTTGGTTTTCGGGAACATATCGCGGTCAAACTGCCGAAATATCTTCGGGCCGCGGGTTTCCCAGGCAAACATCTCGAAATACAGGATAAAGGCGTGCAGCGCGGCGATGCACAGGATCAACAGGGTGGCGAGAAGGCTCATGATGTCCCTTGCTTGGGTCGTGTGTCTTGATCGACCCTAGCGGCCTATGGCCCGTGCGCGCAATGCACTTCTGGCACCCGCGCACCGGAACCTGTCACGTCTTGCGCCGTTTCGGCGTGCTGTCGCCACCCTTGGCTTTCGCAATCGCCTTCGCGGCGGCCCGCGCGCGGTTCTTCTTGCTGTTGGGCTTGCCTTTCGGCGGGGGCGGTCCCTTCTTGCCGTCCGCGGGACGTTTCCCCTTCGGTTTCTCACCACCGGGTTTCGGGTCCTTGCGAGGCGTCCGGTCGTCTCCCTTGGGTTTCTTCGAGAGCGCCTTGACCGGGCGATCTGCGCCCTTGTCGTCTTTCCATGCCGGTCGGGGCTTGCGATCACCCTTGCGATGCGGTTTCGGTGCGGCTTTGTCGAATTTGCGTGGCTTACCGCGCGGCGCAGGTTTGCCGCCGTGGGCCAAATCGGGCGCTTCGTCCAGCCGCGCGACCGCAAAGCCTTCGATCACCATGCCAGCCCCGATGGTGGACAGGAACCCGTCGACCCTATCGGCCTTCACTTCAAAGAAGGATGTGTCGTCTTGCAGGCGGATCGCACCGATATCGCTTCGCGTAATGTCGCCAGCCTTGCACAGCATCGGCAGAAGGTGGCGTGGGTCGGCGCCCTGGTTGCGGCCCTTGGCAAGCGAGAACCAGACGCTTGGCCCGAACGGCTTGCGTTCTTCGGGTTTTGCGTTGACGGCGGACAGTTCTTCCGGTGCGGCGTGGGCGGTGTGATAGAGCTGAAGATACGCGGTGGCCAATTGCGCGGGGCTGAACTTTGCCACCAGCTCTTCGGCCAGGGTGGCCTCGTTGGCAGTCGGCTCCTGTGTCCAGACCTCGTCAGCCAGAATGCGCTTCTGATCTTCGGCGTGAACCTCTTGCGCCGAGGGGGCCGGGCCCCAGTCCGCCGTCAGCTTCGCAAACCGCAACAGACGCTCGGCCTTCTTGCGGGCGGCGGGCGGCACGATCAGGGTGCTGACCCCCTTACGCCCCGCGCGCCCGGTCCGGCCAGAGCGGTGCAGCAGGGTTTCATGGTTGTTTGGCAGTTCCGCGTGGATCACCAGATCGAGTTTCGGCAGGTCGATGCCGCGCGCGGCCACATCCGTTGCCACGCAGATCCGTGCCCGCCCGTCACGCATGGATTGCAGCGCGTTGGAGCGTTCATTCTGGGTCAGCTCGCCCGACAGCGCCACGACCGAGAACCCCCGGTTCGACAGGCGGGTCGCCAACCGGCTGACCATCGCGCGGGTGTTGCAGAAGATGATCGCGTTCGGGGCTTCGAAAAACCTGAGCACATTGATGATCGCGTTTTCGCCGTCGCGCGGGGCCACCGCCATGGCGCGGTATTCAATATCGCTGTGCTGGCTTTTCTCGGCCACTGTGGTGACCCGCTGGGCATCCTTCTGATACCGCGCCGCCAGCGAGGCGATGCTTTTCGGGACCGTGGCGGAAAACAGCAGCGTCTGCCGGTCCGCCGGGGTTTCGTCAAGAATGAACTCAAGATCCTCGCGAAAGCCAAGGTCCAGCATCTCGTCCGCTTCGTCCAGAACAACGCTGCGCAGGGCTGAAAGGTCAATCGACTCCCGCATGACATGGTCGCGCAGACGTCCCGGCGTGGCCACGACGATATGCGCACCGCGGGCCAGCGCCCGGCGTTCATCGCGCATGTCCATGCCGCCAACACAGGACGCCACGACCGCCCCCGTCTTGCCAAACAGCCAGATCAACTCTCGCTTCACTTGCAGGGCCAATTCGCGGGTCGGTGCAATCACCAGGCCCAGCGGGCTGGCGGCAGGGCCGAACTGATCGTCATCGCCCAACAGAACCGGGGCAATCGCAAGGCCAAACCCCACGGTTTTGCCGGATCCGGTCTGGGCCGAGACCAGCAGGTCCGCGCCTTCCAGGGCAGGGTCGGACACGGCGGTCTGGACCTGGGTCAGGGTGTCATATCCACGCTCGGCAAGCGCGTCAGAGATAAGCTGTTTCACGGGCGGTCGATTCTGTTGTTGCTGTGGGGCAGGACGGGGGCCGACATGGCGAGCCGGCGGGCAGGGGCGAAAGCGGGCTGATAGCCTGTCCGCAGGGGAATGTATAGCGCAATAACGCCTCAGTCCGGGTCCGCCAGCGGATGGTGGGTCAGGACAAGGTCTTTCAGACGCTCCTCCAGCACATGGGTATAGATCTCGGTGGTCGAGATATCGGCATGACCCAGAAGCGTCTGGATCGACCGCAGATCGGCCCCATGCGCCAGAAGATGCGTGGCGAAGGCGTGGCGCAAGCGGTGCGGCGTGACCGCCGAGGGGGAAACGCCAGCGGCGACGGCAATCTCTTTAATAACGCCATAGAAACGATGCCGGGTCAGATGTCCGCTTTTTCCACTGGATGGAAACAAATAAAGGGAGGGCTTGGCGCCTTTCTTCAGCCGGGCGTCATCTTCGGCCGCATCGCGCACCTCAAGCCACGCGGTCAGCGCCTTTTGCGCCGGGGCAGACAGGGGCACCATACGTTCCTTGCCGCCCTTGCCCTTGACCAGAAGCATATGCGGCTTGCCGCGGGCTGCGGCGACCGGCAGGGTGACAAGCTCGCTGACCCGCATCCCGGTGGCATAGAGCAGCTCCATCAGGCAGGTGTTGCGCAGCTTGTCCGCCGTGTTGCGGCCATGGTCGCGCGCGGTGGTCAACAGCGCCTCGACCTGGTCTTCGCTCAGGATCTTCGGCAGGGATTTCGACCGCCCGGGCCCCTTGATCTTGATCGCGGGAGTGTCCTTGCGCCACCCTTCTTCA
>JAUHWP010000036.1 GCA_030424645.1 Alphaproteobacteria bacterium | reverse complement strand
AGCCAGGAGTTCCACGTGATCCGCCACATGGTCAACCTTGAAACGGTGAACACATATGAAGGCACCCACGACGTGCACGCCCTGATCCTGGGACGCGCCCAAACCGGGTTGCAGGCGTTCTTCTGAACCGATCAGATCCAAGAGAAAAGGGCGCCGGTTGGCGCCCTTTTTTTGTAGCGGTCAGCTTGCGGTGTCACCCAAGCATTCCGCAATCGCGTCGGCCTGACCACGCAACAGGTCCGTATACAGGGTCGGTCCGGGTGTCAGGCTTGACCCGTTCGGGTCAAGCACCCCAAAGCCGATGTTGGTCCCGTCGACAAGATCGCGCATCATATCTTGGCCCTCGGCCGCTTCCGCGAAAACGCAGTGCACCTGACCATTGTTCAGCAGTTCGTCGATCTCGGCCAGACGGGCTGCCGAGGGCGGGGCGCTGTCGCTTTCCCGCACCGCGCCCAAGGACGACAGGGCGTAGTGGTCCGTGAAATACCCATAGGCATCGTGAAAGACGATGAATCCACGCTCTCGAACAGGGTCCAGCAGGGCCGTGATTTCGATATCCGTCTGTTGCAAGCGCACCAGCGCGTCAGCGGCATTTGCACGATACTGTCCGGCGTTCCCGGGGTCATGGCGGGCAAGGGTTTCGGCGATCTCGTGCAGCCAGACCGCCCCGTTTTCCGGCGATAGCCACGCATGTGGATCATGCGCGTGTCCGTCATGGTCTTCGTCATTGTCGTGATCATCGTGATCACTGTGGTCGTCATGCTCATGCCCATCATGGCTGTGGTCGGCTTCACGCAGATGCGTGCCGGGCAGGTCCAGAAGCGCGACCGTGTGGGCCGTCGTGTCGCCGGTCAGGGCGCGTTCCAGCCACGGGGTCAGGTCGGACCCGACCCAGAACACCAGATCGGATTGTGACAGCGCACGCATCTGCGAGGGGCGCATCTGAAAGGCGTGCGGGTCGGCCCCTTGGGGCAGCAGAAGGTCTGGTCTTGCCAGGTCGCCCATCACCATGGCGACAAGCGAGTGAACGGGGGCGATATCGGCAACGACGCGGGGCGGTTCGGCAGCCAGCGGTGTGGCCGAGAGAAGAAACAGGGGAAGAGTGTAGCGGTTCATGATGTCCCTTGTAGATGCGAGTGTGATGTTATACCATTTGTGAGGTGATAATATTACAAAACAGCGATGTCAAACCGAAATGAATGACCAAGACCCATCCTGCGCCTTTCACGCGCATGACCACGATGCCTGCGCACAGGACGTTCTGTCCCGCGCCGAAGCGCTGTGCCGCGAAAGCGGTGCGCGATTGACCCCGGTGCGCAAGCGGGTGCTGGAAATCCTTTTGGAAGAGCACCGCGCGATGGGGGCCTATGACGTGCTGGATCGCCTGTCGGCGGAAGGGTTCGGAAGTCAGCCGCCGGTCGCCTATCGCGCCTTGGAATTCCTTGTGGAGCAAGGGTTTGCGCATCGCATTCGACGGCTGAATGCCTTTGCCGCCTGCACGTCGCCCGGGGATAGCCATGCACCGGTGTTCTTCATATGCAGATCTTGCAACGCCGTGGCGGAAACGCCGGGTCAGTCGGTCCGGGGTGAGGTTGACCGCATTGCCAGTGAGCTTGGCTTTTCTGTCGAGAGAACCAATATCGAGGCGCTGGGCCTTTGCCCCGCCTGCACGGATGGAGCGGCCGCATGAGCCTGATTGTGGCCCGCGACCTGTCGGTCTCGCATGGGCGGCGGCCTGTGCTGAGCCATGTCAATTTCTCGATTGAGGCGGGCGAGATCGTGACCATTGTCGGCCCGAACGGGTCGGGCAAATCCACGCTTCTGCGCGCACTTCTGGGAATGCTGCGCAGTTCGGGAAAGGTCATGAAAAAGCCCGGACTGGTGGTGGGTTATGTTCCGCAGAAACTGGCGCTGGACCGCAGTCTGCCCATGCCCGTGTCCAGTTTTCTGAACCTGCCCAAACCGCACAGCCCCGCCGCGCAGGCCGAAGTGTTGCGCCGGGTCGGTGTGCCGGATGTGGCGGGGCAGCAGGTTGCAGACCTGTCGGGCGGTCAGTTGCAGCGTGTTCTTCTGGCGCGGGCGCTGCTGGCAAAGCCGGATATCCTGGTGTTGGATGAGCCCACGCAGGGGTTGGACCAGCAGGGCGAGGCGGCGTTTTACCAGTTGATTGAAACGGTGCGCGCCGAAACGGGTGTCGCGGTTCTGATGGTGTCGCATGACCTGCACGTTGTGATGAGTGCCTCGGACCGGGTGATCTGTCTGAATGGTCACGTTTGTTGTGAGGGGACGCCGCATGTTGTGCGTGATGCACCCGAATACCGTGCGCTGTTCGGGCAGGGCACGCAGGGGGCGCTGGCCCTGTATCAGCATGCGCACGACCACGCGCATCATGACTGCGACCATGATCATTCAACGGGCAAGGATGCCGCGAATGCTGGATGATTTCCTGCTGCGCGCGGCGCTGGCCGGGGTCGGGTTGTCGATTGCCACGGGGCCGCTTGGGTCGTTCGTAGTCTGGCGGCGCATGGCCTATTTCGGGGACGCGACGGCCCATGCCGCCATTCTGGGCGTGGCGCTGGCGCTCTTGATGTCGCTGCCCATCTGGCTGGGCACACTGGTCATTGCCTTTGCGATGGCGCTGGCGGTCAGTTGGATGTCCAGCCGGGGGCAGTCGCCGGATACCGGGCTTGGCGTTCTGTCCTTTTCGGCCCTGTCAGCCGGGTTGGTGGCAATCTCGTTCGCGCCCGGCGTGCGGGTGGACCTGTCGGCCTTTCTGTTCGGCGATATTCTGGCGGTGACGCGGGCCGATCTTGTGCTGGTCTGGGCGGGGGCCATTGCCGTTGCCGGACTGATCGCGTGGCGCTGGTCGCGGCTGCTTCTGTCAACGCTCAGCCCTGATCTTGCCGCCGCGTCCGATATCAACCCCGCGCGCGAAGGGTTGGTCCTGACCTTGTCGCTGGCGGTGGTTGTCGCGGTGTCGCTGAAGGTGGTCGGGGCGCTGCTGATCTCGGCCATGCTGATCATTCCGGCTGCCGCCGCCCGGCAGGTGGCGATGAGGCCGGTCGTGATGGCCGTGACAGCGGTGTTGATCGGCTGGGCCGCCAGCCTGGCGGGATTGTGGGGGTCGCTTCAATACGACACCCCGGCGGGTCCTTCGATCATTGTTGCATCGGCGTTGATTTACCTCACGCTGACGGTTTACAGCACGATACGCAACACCTGACCGTGCCTGAAGGAGCCTGCATGTCCGCCCTTGACCGCGCCACCCAGATTGCCCGGACGGCCCGGGCGCGTGTGATCCTGCCCGAAGGTGACGATCCGCGCATTGCCGCCGCCGCCGACAGGCTGGCGCATGAGGGGCTGGCCGTTCCCGTGCCATTGTCGGAGCTTGGGGATCATCATGTTGACGCCCTGATGACATCGCGACCCATGCGTAAGGGGATCGCCGCGCGGATGCTGGAACGCCCGTTGATGCGTGCCGCTGCGATGGTGGCAACGGGAGAGGCCGATATCATGGTTGCCGGGGCCATTGCCCCGTCGCGCAGGGTGATCGAAGCGGTGTCCATCGTGATCGGTCTGGATGCGCGCATCGCCACACCATCCAGCTTCTTTCTGATGGTCATGCCCGATGGGCGCGAGATGATCTTTGCCGATTGCGCGGTGAATGTGGACCCAACCGCGGACCAATTGGTGGACATCGCGCGGGCCTCGCACGGATCGGCGCAGCGCCTGCTGGGGGATGCGCGGGTTGCGTTCTTGTCCTATTCCACGGGGCATTCCGGCAGTGGTGCCTCGGTCGACAAGGTCGCGCAAGCGGCAAAGCTGTCCGGGTTTCCCGGCCCCGTGCAGGGCGATGCCGCGCTGAACCGCGCGGTTGCCACGCAGAAGGGCAGCAGCGGGCAGGGCGACGCCAACATACTGGTGTTTCCCAATCTGGATGCGGGCAATATCGCCTATAAGCTGATGGTCGAACTGGCCGGTGCGCGGGCCTATGGTCCGATCTTGCAAGGCTTCAAGCGACCGGTTTGTGACCTGTCGCGCGGGGCGACGGTCGATGACATCGTGGCCAGCACGGTGTTGGCCATCGCGGCCGACCAGATGGCGCGGTCCGGCTAGCTCGTCGCGCTGGCCTGTGCCGCGGTCACGGCGATCATATGCAGGATATCCTCGGACGTGCAGCCCCGCGACAGGTCATTGGCCGGTTTTGACAACCCCTGAAGCACCGGGCCGATTGCCGTCGCGCCTCCGATACGCTGCGCGATCTTATAGGCGATGTTGCCGCTTTCAAGGTTCGGAAAGATGAACACGTTGGCAATGCCTTCCAACGGGCTGCCTTCGGCCTTCCTGGCGGCCACGTCCGGGACGAAAGCGGCATCGAATTGCAACTCACCGTCGATCAGCAAATCCGGGGCATGTTCCTTGGCCATCCGGGTGGCGGTCACGACCTTCGACACCGCGTGGTGTTCTGAACTGCCGCGGGTCGAGAAGGACAGCATCGCAACGCGCGGCAGCTCGCCGGTCAGCGTCCTGAAGGAATCGGCAGAGGACAGGGCGATCTGCGCCATTTCCTCGGCATTCGGGTCGACCACCAGACCGCTATCGGCAAAGATCATCGCACCCTTGCGGGCGTGGTGGACCTCGCAGAACAGCATGAGGAAGAAGCTGGACACCAGCGTGTTGCCGGGGGCCGGGCCGATGATCTGAAGGGCGGTGCGCACGATTTCGGCGGTTGTGGCAATCGCGCCGCCAACCGTGCCATCCGCATGTCCTGCCTTTACCATCAGGGCGGCAAAAACATGGGGGTTCAAGGCCGCTGTTTCAGCCTCGCCCAGCGTGACCCCCTTGTGTTTGCGAAGCTCGTGGTAAAGCGTGGCCAGTTCCGACCGATGCGACGATCTTGCGGGATCGTGCAAGCTGATCCCGTCGATGACGTTCAGGCCAAGCGTTTTGAACGTGCCTTCGATCTGGTCCTGATCCCCAACCAGTCCAATCCGTGCAATCCCTTTCGAGGCGGCATCATAGGCGGCTTGAACCACCCGCAACGCGCTGCCTTCGGACAGCATGATCTTGTGTCTGGACCTCGCGGCATTGCGCAGGAGCGCTTCCAGCGGCTTCATTGAGGTCTTGCCTCCTGTTTAGGACCGGCAAACAGGTGGCTGCCAAAGGGCGGCCACGATCGCTTCGGTCGGATTGACCGGGCGTCACCGCAACGCCCGGCCCAGCCTTCAGACCTTCTGGGGTCGCATGTCGTCCTTGCTGATCCCCGCCACGACAACCGGTTTCTTCATCGCATCACGACGGAAGGGTTCACCAAGCTCCTGGTTGATCATCGCTTCGATAAGCGTCGTCTTGCCGTCCTTCTGGTCCTTGATCGCCTGATCCAGCGCGGCGGTCAGTTCGTCCATGGTGCGGGCGACGATACCCTGCAGGCCGCAGGCTTTCGCGATGCCGGCATAGCTGACCTGCGTGTCCAGTTCGGTGCCGACAAAATTGTCGTCATACCACAGGGTCGAATTGCGCTTTTCAGCGCCCCATTGATAATTGCGGAACACGATTTGGGTAATGGCGGGCCACTCTTTGCGACCGATGGCGGTCAGTTCGGTGACGGCGATGCCGAAGGCCCCGTCGCCCGAAAATCCGACGACCGGTGTGTCCGGGCAACCGATCTTTGCCCCGACCACGGCCGGCAGGCCATAGCCGCAGGGGCCAAACAGGCCGGGGGCCAGGTATTTGCGGCCTGCCTCGAATGTCGGATAGGCGTTGCCGATGGCGCAGTTGTTGCCAATGTCGGACGAGATGATCGCCTCTTTCGGAAGCGCCGCCTGAATGGCACGCCATGCCATGCGGGGGCTCATCCAGTCGGGTTTCGCGTCGCGTGCGCGTTCGTTCCATGTGGTGCCGGGATCGTCCTCTTCATGGTCCATCGACGACAATTGTTGCGCCCAGGTCGACTTGGTCTGCGCGATCAGCGACTTGCGTTCTTCCCGGCCAGCGTCGCCCGCATCCGCGGTCAGTTTATGCAGCAGGGTCGAGGCGACCTTTTTTGCATCCCCGACGATGCCGACGCTGATTTTCTTGGTCAGGCCAATGCGGTCGGGGTTGATGTCGACCTGAATGATCCTGGCGTCCTGCGGCCAGTAATCCAGCCCGTATCCGGGCAGGGTTGAGAACGGGTTCAGGCGTGTGCCAAGGGCCAGCACAACATCGGCTTTCTGGATCAGCTCCATCCCCGCCTTGTTGCCGTTATACCCCAGCGGCCCGGCAAACAGCGGATGACTGCCGGGGAAGGCGTCGTTGTGCTGATAGCCCACGCAGACAGGGGCATCAAGCCGCTCGGCCAGTTCCATGGATGCCTGTATGGCCCCGCCCAGAACCACCCCGGCCCCGTTCAGGATAACGGGGAACTTGGCGTGGGACAGAAGATCTGCCGCTTCGGACAATGCCGCTTCGCCCCCTGCGGGGCGCTCGAACTCGACGATAGCGGGAAGCTCGATGTCGATCACCTGCGTCCAGAAATCGCGCGGCATGTTGATCTGGGCGGGGGCGCTGGCGCGCTTGGCGTTGATGATGACGCGGTTCAGCACTTCGGCCACACGGGACGGGTCGCGGACCTCTTCCTGATAGGCCACGCAATCGGCAAACATGTTCATCTGCTCGATTTCTTGAAAGCCGCCCTGGCCAATGGTCTTGTTGGCCGCCTGCGGTGTGACCAGCAACAGCGGGGTGTGGTTCCAATAGGCGGTTTTCACGGCGGTCACGAAATTCGCGATGCCGGGGCCGTTCTGGGCGATCATCATCGACATCTTGCCGGTCGCGCGGGTATACCCATCGGCCATCATGCCGCCAGACCCTTCATGCGCACAGTCCCAGAAGGTGATGCCAGCGGCGGGGAAATTGTCGGAAATCGGCATGAAAGCCGAGCCGATAATGCCAAACGCATGTTCGATTCCGTGCAATTGAAGCGTTTTTACGAAGGCTTCTTCCGTGGTCATCTTCATCTGTTGCTCTCCCTTGGAAATAACGCGTGTCGTGGGATGTCAGGCCCGAACAGGCGTGGTGTCGGGAATATTCTTAGGCAGCAGAGGAACGAGGCTATAGGGCCAGTTGGAAAGGCTATTTGGCGCCAGTCTGGCGCATGGACGCGATCTCTTGCCCGATCAGGGAAATTCCCTTCGGTATCCGCGTGGCAGGGATCGAGCTGTAGGCAATACGATAGTAATTGCGTGGCGGTGTCGGGCTGCCGAAGAAGGGGGCGCCCGGTTCGATCACGACCTCGCTGGCCATCAACCGGTCGGCCAGCACACGGGTGTCGATATCGTCGGGCGCGCGCATCCAGAAGGCCGATCCGCCAAAGACGCCACGCCCGGCGATGGTCAGACCGCTGTCCTCGATCGCCGCGGTCATCACATCGCGCCGCTCGTGATAGGCCGCACCGATCCGACGGATCAGCGCGTCGTAATGCCCAAGCGACAGGAAATAGGCCACGGTGCGCTGGATCAGGCCGGGCGGGTGGCGCAACACGACGGAGCGCAGGGCGCGTGCCTCGCGAATAAACGGTTCGGATCCGACCAGATAGCCCAGGCGCAGCCCCGGAAACAGGGATTTCGAGAAGCTGCCGACATAGATCACCCGCCCTTCGCGATCCAGCGATTTCAGGGCGGGCGAGGGTGGGTTCAGGAACGACATCTCGAAATCGTAATCATCCTCGACCACGACCGCTTCCAACTCGCGCGCGCGCTTCAACAGCGCCTTGCGCCGTTCCAGCGGCATGGTGGCGGTGGTCGGGCTTTGATGGCTTGGGGTGGTATAGATGACGTCGGTGCCGTCGGGCAGGGCGCCCGGTGCCAGCCCGCCGCGATCCACCGGTATTTTTACAAGATGGCACCGGCTTTGTGTCAGGATATCGCGAAGCGAATAGTAACAGGGGTCTTCGATGGCGGCGGTGCGCCTTTGTGTCAGCAGGACCTGCGCGGTCAGCCACAGCGCGTTCTGGGCACCGAGTGTGATCAGAATTTCCTCGGGCCGGGCCAGAATGCCACGCCGTGGCAGGATATGGCGCGCGATGAATTCGATCAGTTGCGGATCGTCCTGATCGTAATAGTCGCGCATCATCGCCGGGTGATCCTTCTGCCCCAATGCCCGAAGCGCACAGAGCCGCCACGAATTGTGGTCAAACAGCGTCGGATCGGCCTGCCCATAGATGAGCGGGTATTTCATCCGCCGCCAGTCCAGCGGCTTGGACGGTGTGCTGCCCCCGGTGAAACCGGTGCCGATGGCGCGGCCCCAATCCACCTTGTCCTCGCCCCGCGATCGCAGCTTGAAGGACGGAGGTTCCGGCGCGTTTTCAGAGACATAAAAGCCGCTGCGTCCCTTCGAGGTCAGGTAGTCATTGGCCTGAAGCTCGGTATAGGCAAGGGTGACGGTGATCCGGCTGACGCCAAGATGGGCAGACAGGCGTCGGGTCGACGGCAGTTTCTCGCCCCGTGGCAGGCGGCCGGACAGGATCGCCTCGGCGATCATCTGCTGGATCTGGGCCTGAAGCGTGCCTTGGGCGTCTTGGTCCAGAAAGAAAGTCTCTACAGGGGCTGCCATGCGGGCGACCCTAGCGTGGACTTAGACCCAAGGCAATCTGGACATAACCACTACGGTCAGCGATTTGATGAAATCCACGCCGACATCAGGCCCGCATCGCGAAAGCACTCGTCCGGGATGGCGCGGCGCTTGGCGCGTGCGATCCGTTCGGCAAAGGCCACCTGGCGCGAAGTCGCCCGCCCATCCGACGTGCGGTATGTCGATGCGTTCAGCCGGGCCTGGTGCTCCCCGATCCATCCCGACAGGGCGGCACGGTCGCTGATCAGGTCGGCGGGGATACGGGCGCCCAGCCGGGCAGCGATATGGCGGGCAAAGTCGACCTGTTTCGGAGTCGGTGGCAAAGTGCGGGCAGCGTGCATGTTCGATCCTCCTGTTCCTGATCCGGTTCATGGCCATCGCATGAGAACAAATATAGAACATTTTGAAGAAAAGTCCAGCCTGTCCACCAAGGCGGCGTTCTGATCGGGGACTGATTGGGCGGGAACGCGCCGCTATCCGCGGGGGTGTTCCAGCTTCCAGGTCAGGTTTTCGCGCACCGCGGGCCATTCCGACGCGATGATTGAATAGACCGCCGTGTCGCGGATTGCATCGCGCGGGCCGATCTGGTGGCTGCGCAGAATGCCATCCAGTTTCGCCCCCAGTCGTTCAATCGCGCGACGGCTTTGCTGGTTCATGAAATGGGTGCGGAATTCGACGGCAATGCAGCCGAGTGTCTCAAACGCGTGGGACAACAAAAGGCGCTTGGCCTCGGTGTTCAGCGGCCCGCGTTGCACCGATGGGCGATACCAGGTCGATCCGATCTCGACCCGCCGGTTGCCTGCATCAATATTCATGTAGGTGGTCATGCCCACCGGGGTTTCATCCGGCGTCATCACGCAAAAGGGCAGCATCGACCCGGCCTTCTGCAAGTCGAGCCGACGGTCGATTTCAGCCTCCACCCCGTCAGGCGCCGGAACAGCGGTATACCATAACCGGTGCAATTCGCCCTCGGCACAGGCGTCGCGCAGGGCGGGGGCGTGGTCTTGCGTCAGGGGCGCAAGAATGACGTGCTCTCCGGTCAGGGTCACGGGGGCGGGCCACATGGGGATGTCCTTGTTTTGTTTGGGCAGGGTTTGCACGGGCCATAATGCAGGAAAGCTGGGCAAGAAAGCGGGCCGAATGTAAGGCCCGCGTTCCTGCATGTTATGCGGACCGTTAGCCAAAGACCTTGGTCAGCGCCTTGTCAACCGCATCGGTGATCCGGTCCACGTCCTCTGCCGTTACGATCAGGGCGGGGCTGAAGCACAGGACGTTGTTGCGACCGGGGATCGAGCGGTTGCTGGCGCCGATGATCACGCCTTGCGCCCCGCAATCGCCCACCACGGCGGCAACGTCCTTTTCCGATACCGGTTCCTTGGTCGTGCGGTCTTTCACAAGTTCGGCCCCAAGGAACAGGCCCTTGCCGCGCACATCACCGATGACCTCGTGCTTTTCCATCAGGGCCTTCAGGTTGCCAAGCATCCGTTCGCCCATCTTGGTGGTGTTCTCAAGCAGCCCTTCATCCTCGATGATGCGCATGTTTTCCAGCGCGGCGGCCGGACCGGCAGTGCATCCGCCAAAGGTCGAGATATCGCGGAAGTGGTTCAACGGATCGTCTGAGTTGTCTTTGAACAGCTCGAACACCTTTTCGGTGGTGACACAGCAGGCTATCGCGGCATAGCCCGAGGCCACGCCTTTCGCCATGGTGACGAAATCGGGCTGAATACCGTAATGCTGATAGCCGAACCAGGTGCCGGTGCGACCCAGGCCGCAGACAACCTCGTCGATATGCAACAGGATGTCATACTTGTCGCAAATCTCGCGCACGCGGTCCCAGTATCCTTCGGGGGCTTCGATCACGCCGCCGCCGGCGGTGATCGGTTCCAGACACAGCGCGCCCACCGTGTCGGGACCTTCGCGCAGGATCACCTCTTCAATCAGGTCTGCCGCCGCGCGGCCAAACTCGGCCCCCGACAAATGGCCCAATCCGATCTCGTCTTTGCGGTATTCCATGCAATGGGGCACGCGCACGAAATCCGGCGCAAAGGGGCCGTATTGCATGTTGCGTTCGTCCTGGCCGCCCGCCGACATCGCTGCCAGGGTCGATCCGTGATAGTCGCGGTCGCGATACAGGATCTTGGTCTTTTTGCCGCCATAGCGCTTATGCGCAATCTGACGCACCAGCTTGAAGGCTTTCTCGTTCGCTTCGGATCCTGAATTCGTCACGTAAACGCGGCTCATCCCCGGCATTTTCGAGATCAGTTTTTCCGAGAACATCGCCCCCGGAATCGACCCGGCCGAGCCAGCAAAATAGTTCAGCTTCACCAGCTGGTCGCGCACGACATCGGCGATGCTTTCGCGGCCATAGCCGACATTGACGGTCCAGACGCCGCCGGAAACCGCGTCAATATATTCCTTGCCGTTCTGATCCCAGACGCGCATGCCATTGCCTTCAACGATGATCCGGGGATCGGCGGTTTCGAAGGGCTTGTGTTGCGTCAGGTGATGCCAGACATGGGCCTTGTCCGCTTCGACCACATGCGAGATGTCGTTTTCCTTCAATGCGCCGTCCATCATGTCCTCCAACGCTGTGGGTCCCGGTGCGCAAGGCAGGGGGACTCGGTATCTTTGATCAAAAATAAGGATGACATTTCTGGCCGCGAAAAATAGGTCCAGCGCGATCTTGTTTTACGTCCAGATTGCCGGAATTGACGCGGTCCGTGGCACCAGCCGCTCCTGTGTTTCGATCCCGGATGACGAGGGGGGTGGATTTTGCCGTCGGCATTGCGTAATTCGCAGTATGGCCGGACAAACGGAAACAGTCTTGAACGCGATCCTGACGGGGATTGACCGCGGGGAATTGAACCCCGGCGACCCCATTGATGAAAACGCCCTGATCGAAAGATACGGCGTGTCACGCACACCGCTGCGTGAAGCGCTGTTGCGGCTGGAAGCGATGGGGCTGATTCTGCGCCAGCCCCGTAAAGGCGCCGTCCTGTTCAGGCCGACGCTGGAAGAGTTCCTGGCCATTCTCGAAGTTCATGCGCGTCTGGAAGGGCAGGCTGCCGGGTTGGCGGCGCGGCGCATGTCGGCGCCATCGGCAGACCGGCTGATGCAGATTGTCGAGGCCTGCGAGGCACATGCGCGCGATCAGGGCGACGGCGACCCGGACGGTTACTATGCCCTGAACCTTGAGTTCCATAAAGAGGTGGGCGAGGCGTCGGGCAATCCGTTTCTTCTGGACATGATCAAGATGAATGCCCGCAAGCTTCTGGCCTATTACCGGGCGCGCTATGCCTATCCCGGCGCGATTGCACAAAGCGCGCGCGAGCATCGCCAGATCGCAGAACTGATCCTGTCGCATCAGGCGGACGAGGCCGAGGCGCTGATGGAACGGCATGTCCTGTTCGATCGTGTGACGGTGATGGACCTGCTGGCAGCACTGGACTGACCGGTTCAGCCAGCACGATCATGTTCGAAAAACTGGATGATGCAATCCGAGAACAACCCGTTATCCGCAGACATCGGCAGTGAGGCACGCGCTTTGCCGATTACCTCGTCAGGCGTGTTCGAAGCCATTTCTTCGATCAGGGCGGCGATGAACTCGTGGCTCATTTCCGGGTGGTTCTGGGTTGTGAAGACGTGATCGCCAATCACGAAGCCACCCACAGGGCACCCTTCGTGACGCAGGACGATTTCAGCATCTTTCGGCAGTTTGTCGACCTGTTCGATATGGGCGCCGTATTGCCAGAATCGGCGGGCCTCCATCCAGGGCGGGCGGGCGGTGGCTTCGACCTCAACCGAGCCAAGGACCCAGCCGCCGGGGTTGCGCGCAACCTTTCCGCCCAGGGCCAGTGCGATGGCCTGATGTCCGAAACACGCACCGAATAGCGGCTTCCCCGATGCCTCGATGCGCGTGATCAGGTCCAGCAACCGGGGGATCCATGGTGCGTCGTCATGCACCGAAGCGGGGCTTCCGGTGACGATCCAGCCGTCGAACTTCGATATGTTTCGTGGGAACTTGCCGTCCTTCACTGAAAAGACGGTAAAGGCCCAGTCCGGGCGTTTCGGGCCAAGAAGCGCCTGCCACTTGTCCCCATCCTTCGGATGTCGCTGAGAAAACGCGCTTTCATCGGTGTTGGTCATCAAGATCGCGATACGCATGATTTCTCCGCTTTACATATTTAACGCGTTATATAATATATTTTGTAACGCGCAAGACACAACCGCATAACAGCCAGGGAGGCGCGCATGACGGTCTGGACCCCTAATGACGACGGATTTGCCGATCTGTCCAGCCACGACACTTTCGTAAAGGGTGCCCCGCACAACACCTTCGCGCGCCTGCGCCGGGATGATCCGGTCAGTTGGACGGACTGGGATGGCGGGAAGGGCTTCTGGAACATCGTGCGTCATGCCGACATCTCCGAGCTGAACCGGAATTATCAGGTGATGTCCTCGGCACGTGGTATTCGGATGGAAGATCAGACCTACGAGGAATACCTGGCGCGGCGCACCTTTCAGGAAACCGATCCGCCCGAGCATATGAAAACGCGCATGAAGGTGGGCAAGGCATTCTCGCGCCCCGTGGTGGCAGAGTTCGAGCAGCAAATTCGCGACCTGTGCCACCCCATCCTTGATGCGGCGCTGGACAAGGGCGCATTTGATGCCACCAAGGAAATCGCACGGCAATTGCCCATGATGATGCTGGGGCGGATCATTGGGACCCCGGATGAAGACCTGCCGTGGCTGGTTGAAAAGGGTGATGCGCTGATCGCCAACACGGATCCGGATTTCACCGATCACGTTCTGGACAAGATGGATACCGACGAATACCGGATGATGCCCTTCAACAGCCCGGCAGGGGCCGAGCTGTTCGATTATGCCAAGCGATTGATCGCAGAGAAGAACCGCAAGGGGGACACGGATGGTGTGCTGCACATGATCCTGCAACCCGACAAGGACGGCAACGTGATGCCCGAGCAGGAGTTTCGCAACTTCTTCTGCCTGCTCGTGGCGGCGGGCAACGACACCACGCGCTATTCCATCGCGGCGGGTATTCAGGCCATGTGCCACCAGCCCGAGCTTCTGGATCAGATGCAGGAGGGTGGCGATATCTGGGCCACCGCCCCCGACGAGATCATACGCTGGGCGACGCCCGCGCTTTATTTCCGGCGCACGGCAACCTGCGATCACGAGTTGCACGGCAAAACCATCCGTGAAGGCGACAAGGTGCTGTATTGGTGGATTTCGGCCAACCGCGACGAAGAGGTGTTTGATGATCCGAACCGCGTTGACCTCAACCGCAGTCCCAACCGGCACATGTCGTTCGGGCAAGGTGGCCCGCATGTTTGCCTTGGAATGCACCTGGCGCGGCTTGAGGTGCGGGTTTTGTTTGAAGAACTCGCAAAACGCGTCAAACTGGTGGAACCGGCGGGGGATCACAAGTTCCTGCGGTCCAACTTCGTCGGTGGAATAAAAGAACTGCCTGTCTCGATGCAGGCGAAATAGCCCCGCAATGGGGCCGTCCGGCGTCGTCGGGCAGGGAGGATAAATGAAAGATCGTTTGCGCGCCCTTTGGTGCGATCACCTGAGCATTCTGCGCGGCAAGTATCTGCCCAATCACAAGATCGAAGACGGCAGCACGCGGTTCTGCCGCTCGACCTTTGGGGTGCATTACGACAAGGACCTTCTGGATGCGCCCGGCGCGATGATGAAACAGGGCCTGCCGGACATGGAACTGCGCTGGCGCGAGGCGGACATTCGCGACAGTTGGGAAAGCGCGACCCAGATCGTGATCGGCGATCTTTACGATCAGGACGGCGCACCGCTGGAACTGTGCGGACGGCAGGCGTTGAAACGTGCGATCGCGGTGTGGCAGGCGCGGGGATTGACGCCCATGGTCGGGATCGAACTGGAATGCTATGTGCTGATGGCCAACGAGATTGGCCGCCTTGTGCCCTATGATGCGCCGGGTGGCGTGGTCTATGGCACCGGGCCGTTCTCGGACCCGCTCCGCTTCACCGACGATATTTGGGAACGTGCCGACAATCTGGGCTTCAAGCTGGACATGGTCACGGCGGAATATGACAGCCCACAGTTTGAGTTTACGCTCACCTTCGACGAGGCGCTGAAGCAGCTTGATGACATTGTCCTGTTCCGCCAGATGGCACGCGAGGTGGCGTTGGAGCATGGTTTGGTCCTGACCTTCATGCCCAAACCGATTGCCGAGGCGGGCGGATCGGGGATGCATGTCAATTTCAGCTTTCAGGACAAAGACGGGCGCAACGCGCTGGACAATGGCCCGGTTGGCGGGCCGGAGAACATGAACGATCTGGCGCGTGGCTGCATCGCGGGGCTGATGCACCACCACAAGGGCCTGTCGGGTCTGATCGCGCCCACCACCAATTCCTACCAGCGCCTGCAACCCGGAACCCTGTCCGGGTATTGGCGCAACTGGGGCGGGGACCATCGGAACGTGACCACGCGGATTTCCGGCGAGGGCGGCGCCAAATCGCGCTTGGAGCACCGGATGGCAGACGCCACCGCCAACCCCTATACGGCGGTGGCGGCGGTGCTTCAGGCCGCGTTGTTGGGGGTTGAAAACGACTATGCCCTTAGCCCGATGGAATCGGGTGACGGATTTGACCGCACCGACGCGCAGGACGGCACCGCCGTTGATCTGAAACGGGCGATGAATGACCTTGAGGCCGACCAAACTCTGGGTGACGCGGTGGGGCGCTTGCTGGTCGACAACCATATCTTCATGAAGCGTAAGGAAGTCATCAAGACCCGCGATCTGGAAGGCGACGGGCTTCGGGATTTCTACGTGCATTTCGTCTAACGCACAGAAAGAAAAAGGAGAGTTGAGATGAAAGTAACCTGGGTCTTGCCTGGGGGCGAGGAAGTCGTGGCCGATGTCACCGAGGGTATCAACCTGATGGAAGCCGCCGTTGCCCACAACATCGGGGGCATTCAAGGCGAATGTGGCGGATCACTGTCCTGCGCCACTTGCCACGTGCATGTAGAGGGTGACTGGCTGGGAAAGACGGGCGAGAAGGGGGATTTCGAAGACGTAATGCTGGATATGGCAGATGGTAAAGTGACCGACGCGTCACGTCTGTCCTGTCAGATTACCGCATCGCGCGACCTGGATGGGATCCGCCTGATCGTGCCAGCCTGACGCGCAGGCGCGTGATGTGATACACTCGCTCAATACATGGGAGGATCACATCATGCAGCTTGGTGCATTTTCCGTGAGTCTTGGCGTTAAGGACCTGTCGAAGTCCCGCGCCTTTTACGAGGCGCTGGGCTTCACCGCCTATGCCGGAACCGAAGATCATAACTATCTGATCATGAAAAACGGCGACACGCTTGTGGGGCTGTTTCAGGGGATGTTCGAAGGCACGATGCTGACCTTCAATCCGGGTTGGGATCAGTCCGCGCAGAATATCGACCCGTTCGAAGATGCGCGGCAGATCAAGGAACGGCTGAAAGCGGCGGGGCTGGAGATCACGCAGGAACAGGGGGGTGATGACGGACCGGCCAGCTTTGTCGTTATCGACCCGGACGGTGTGCCCGTTTTGATCGACCAGCACCGTTAACAAAAGCCGCCCGGACGGGGCGGCTTTCCATTCTCTACGTGACCGCGATCAGACCGCAGCCAATCCGGCTTTCAATGCGTCAACGATGGTGGTGACGTCATCCGTCGTCAAAACAAGGGGGGGCGACAGAATGATGTTGGGGCCGGAGACACGCACCATCGCACCGTTCTGGTATGCAACCTCTTGGATGGTGCCAATGGTCTTCTTGTCGATCGGCGCTTTCGTGGTCGGGTTCGACACAAGTTCCAGCGCACACATCAGCCCGTGGCCACCGCGCACGTCCCCGACGATATCATTTGCCGCGCCGATCTCTTGCAGCCCGGCAAACAGCTCGGCCCCGCGGGCGGCGGCGTTTTCGTTGACCTTCAGGCGCAGGGTTTCCCCAAGGCAGGCGATGGCGGCGGCGGCCCCCACGGGATGACCGGAATAGGTATAGCCATGACCGATGGAGGCCTTGCCCGTCGTATCCTTTTCGAAGGTGTCGACCACGTGGTCGGCGATCATCACCGCGCCAAAGGGGAAATACCCGTTGGTGATGGCCTTGGCGGTGCACATGAAATCGGGCTGGACGCCCCAGTAACGACTGCCGCTCCACCCGCCGGTGCGGCCGAAGGCGGTGATGACCTCGTCCGCGATCAGCAGGATGCCATGTTTCGAACAGATCTCGCGCACGCCCGGCATGAAGCTTTCATGCGGCGGGATCACACCACCGGCGCCAAGGATCGGCTCCATGATGAAGGCTGCGATGGTGCCCGCACCCTGAAATGCGATCTCATCCTCCAATGCTTGCAGGCACAGCTGCGCCAGCTTTTCGGGGTCGGTTTCATTGAACGGGTTGCGATAGGTATAGGGCGCCGGGATGTGGAAACAGCCGGGTAGAAGCGGCTCGTAAGCGGTGCGGAAATTGGCGTTTCCGTTCACCGACGCCCCGCCCATATGCGTGCCGTGATAGCCCTTCTTCAGGCTCAGGAATTTGGTGCGCCCCTGGTCGCCCCTGATCTTGTGATATTGCCGCGCCAGCCGCAGGGCGGTTTCGACACTGTCCGACCCGCCCGAGGTATAGAACGCACGGGTCAGCCCGTCGGGCGCGAAGAAGTCGCGCAGCAGTTCCGACAGTTCGATCACCTTGTCGTTGGTGGTGCCGCGGAAGGTCGAGTAATAGGGCAGCTGGTCAAGTTGTGCGGCGATGGCGTCCTTGACGGGTTGGCAGGAAAATCCCAGGTTCACGTTCCACAAGCCGCCCACACCGTCGACGACCTCGTGCCCGTCCACATCGGTGATCCGCACGCCTTTCGCGCCGGTGACGATGGTTGGCGGATTGGCCAGACTGTCCGCCGGATGTGCCATCGGATGCCAGAGCGACCGGGCGTTCTTTTCTTTCAGAAAATTGGAGTCTTTCATCTCAAGCCTCTTTCTGCAGCATGTTCTGCGGTTCGTAAGTTGGGAAACTGTCAGGTGGAAAACCACCAAGGATGCGGGTTGTGTGGCGCGCGCGGGCCATCAATTCGTCCCGGATTTGCTGGCGCAGGTGATCCGTCATGCGCGACACCGGGGCCGCCACAGCCATCGCTCCGATGCAGGCTGACCGCGCATCGAAGATCGGCACCGCGTGCGATATCACGTCTTCCTCGAATCCGCCGGTCGATTCCGCGATACCGCTCTTGCGGATGGATGGCAGCAAGGCGCGGATTTCAACAGGATCGGTAAGTGTCTGCGAGGTGCGTGCGGTCAACGGCGCGGACAGGGTCTCATCGACGAAAGACACCGGAGAGTAGGCCAGCACCGCCAGGCCTGACCCCGTGGAATGAAGCTCCAGCACCTCGGCATCCTCCATCATCACCATCGTGCCGTGGCGGTTCGAATAGGCATAGGCGAGGTTCGACAGGACATCCCCATTCAACAAGGACATATGCGCGGTTTCGCCCGTTGCATCGCAGAGCTGTGTCAGTTGTTGCAACGCAACCTCGCGCATCGGCACCTGATTTTCGCGCAATGCCGCCAGCCGCAGGAACGCTGGTCCCAGCCGGTATTCCCGCCCGGTTCCGACCTGTTCGACGAATCCGTGCCCCGCCAGTTCGGTCAGAAGCCGATACACCGTGGCCTTGTTCAACCCAGACAGGCGCGCAAGCTCGCTCAGTCCGATCTGCGGCGTGGCGCGGCTGAAGAAATTCAGCAATGACAAAGCTTTGGATGTCGTTCCCATTGGCTTTCCCGTGGTCTTGCAGGGGGCGCAAGCATCTGCGATCCGCAAATTTACTTCGCATGTTCATTGTTTTCTTGACAGGATTGACCCGGCTCTGTCAATCTAATTTAAAACCAATGGTTCGAATAATGAACCGACTATATTCCAGACACGACGTAACAGGGAGATCGTCATGAATACCAAATCCATCCTTGCGGGGGCCTTCGCACTGACAGCCGCTGCGCTTGCTGGCCCGGCCCTGGCCGAATACCCGGAAAAACCGGTCAGCTTCATCGTTCCGTGGCCTCCGGGCGATCTTGAGGACGTGTTGACGCGGATGATCGCCGAGGATTTCCAAGCCGAATATGGCGTATCGGCTGCGGTGGTGAACAAGCCGGGCGGCGGCGGCGGTCCGTTCCCCGGCGCGATTGACGTGGCCACAGCGCCTGCTGATGGCTACACGATTGGCAGCTTCGTGCCAGCGGTGCCGGTGATCGGGCACGAGATCGGTATCGACGAACTGACCCCGGCCAAGTTCGACCCGATCGGCATTTTCCTGACCTATCCCTTTGTCATCGCGACCAGCATGGATGCGCCCTATGGCTCGATGGAAGAGCTTGCGGCCTATGCAAAGGAAAACGATGTGGCGCTGGGTCATTTCGGGGACGTTCTGACGCCGACACAGGTGACGAAGGCCTTTGCTGTCAATGCCGGTTTCGAATGGGGGTCGGATGCGGCCTTTGACGCCCTGGATTGCAACACGCTTGCCTCGGGCGATGCGGATGTCATCAACACCACGTTGCAACTGATCCTGCCCTGCCTTGACAGCGTGAAGGTTCTGATGGCCGTGACGGACGAGCGCATCAGCCTGATCCCCGACACGCCGACAATCGGCGAGCTGGATGAAAGCCTGAACATTGCACTTTGGAACGGTCTTTTCGTGACCAAGGATACGCCCGCTGACGTTCGCGAGAAGATCGCGGCGGTGGCCGAAAAGACCGTGATGAGCGAACGTGCGCAGGCTGTTGCCAAGGAAACCGGTGCGCTGGTCTATTGGATGGATGCCGACGCCTCGGCAGCCCGAATTGCCACCGATCAGGAAACCGGTGCGCAGATCAGCACGATCCTCGAATAACACACATTGAGCAGGGCCGGTATTTGCCGGCCCTGTCCTCTAACGAGGGTTGGGTATGAGCGACGAAATCTCAGAACATCCAGATCGCCCACAGCGGGGGCAAGTTTTGTTTGCAGCCTTGTTTCTGATCTGCGCCACGTTGCTGATTGCGGCGTTGGGGGATCAAACCAAATGGCTGAAGGGAAAGGATTTCTTTTCCCAGCCGCGGTTCTGGCCTGCCATCGGTGTCGGCGGAATGGTTGTGTTCTCGACTCTGCATTTCTGGCATCTGCCCCGCAAACCCCGCCGCCTGCCGCGCTGGATGCGCGAAGCGGACTGGTTGCAATGGGCCGAAAGCCTGTTCTGGGGTGTGCTGGCGCTTGGACTTTCGCTTTGGCTGGGACCGGTGGCGGCGGCACCGATGGTGCTCTTGGTGGCAACGATCCGTGTCACGTGGCTGTATCAACACTGGACCGACCGTCGCGAAGCCAAGGTCTGGGCGTCCGTCTTCGAATGGGCGGGTTGGTTTCTGGCCTATGTGCTGTTGGTGCCGATCATCGGATACCTGCCGGTGACGGTGGCGTTCACCGCGATCCTGACCTGGCGTGTCGGTTATCGCGACCGCATCATGATGTGGAGCGCGATCCTGTTCGCAATCGTCGTCGTGATCATCTTCAAAAGCTTCCTGCAGGTGAAGATACCGGGGGCCGCGCTTTATGAATACCTGCCGGGCGCGTTGCGTTCCTTCTTCATCCTGAATTTCTGAGGCACCGATGGACCTGCTTTTCGATTTTCTGACACAGGTTCAGGCCAGCACCTCGTATCTGGCGCGCTGGGATGTGGTGCTGGCGCTGCTGGTGGGGTCGGTTGGCGGTGTGCTGATCGGGGCCATTCCCGGTGTCGGGCCAGCTGTGGCCATCGCGATTTTGCTGCCCGCGACCTTCAGCATGGACCCGATTGTCGGGTTGACGGTGCTTTTGGGGATATATGGCAGTTCGATGTATGGCGGGTCGATCCCGGCGATCCTGATCAACACGCCCGGCACCGCGGTGAACGCGCTGACGACCTATGACGGCTATCCCATGACCACGCGGGGCGAGGCGCGGCGGGCCTTGTCGCTGGCTTACAGCTCGTCTTTCTTCGGTGGCTTGTTTTCGGTCATGTGCCTTATCTTCTTTGCCCCGGTCCTGGCCAGGGTGGCCCCGATGTTCGGCAGCCGCGAGATATTCCTGGCGGCCCTTCTGGGGATCATTCTGGTGGTGACGGCCCACCGCAAGCACACGTTGATCGCCGCCGCCATGGCCTGTTTCGGTATCTGGCTGAACACCATCGGGCTGCACCCGGCCAGCTATTCGAAACGATACACGTTCGACCAAAGCTGGTTGTCGGGCGGCGTCAACCTGATCGTTGTGGTGCTGGGCTTGTTCGCGCTCAGCCAGGCCTTCACGCTTTTGCATGGTGATGACGAGAAGGTGCGCCTGACCAGGTTGAAGGGCAGCTTCTTTCAGGGGTTCCGCGAACTGGCACGGCATCCGCGCATTGCCGGGGTGTCGGCGTCTTTCGGGGTGATCATGGGGATGATTCCGGGGGTGGGCGAGTTCACCGCGCAGTTCATGTCCTACACCTACGCGCAGAAATCTTCGAAACGACCCGAGGATTTCGGCCATGGATCATCCGAAGGCCTGATCGCGGCGGAAACCGCCAACAATGCGGTGCCCGCGGCGGCGATGGTGCCGCTTCTGGCGTTGGGGATCCCCGGCGAGGCTTTGACGGCGATGATGCTGTCCGTCTTTTACGTTCATAATGTTATCCCCGGCCCGCAGCTGTTTCAGAACGATATGGATTTCGTGGTGGCGCTGTATCTGGCGCTTCTGGTCCTGAACGTGCTTGTGGTGATTTTCCTGCTGGTCGCGACCAACCAGTTGATCAAGGTGGTGAAAATCCCCAACCGGTTCCTGGGGGTCTGCATCCTGATCCTCAGCTTTGTCGGGGTCTACAGCCTGCGCAATTCGCTGACAGACTGCATCTTGGCCGCGGGCTTCGGCGTATTCGGGTTCATCATGAAACGCATGCAGCTTCCCGTGGTGCCCATCGTGCTGGGCATGGTGCTGGGCGGGATCATGGAGGTGAAACTGCGCTCCGCCATGGCGCGCGTGAAATCGCCGCTCGACTTCATTGATCGCCCCATCGCGGCGATCCTGTTTGGAATGATCGTTCTGGTTCTGGCCCTGCATTTCCGCCGGGTCTGGCTGGATTACAAGGAAAGGAAGACCGACGAATGGCAGACCAGTCACGCATCAACGAGCTTCGCAGCCATCCTGTCGCGCCGCAGAAACTTTATATTGACGGAGCGTGGCAAGACGCTGAGGGCGAAGCGCAAGACGTTCTCTCGCCGATTGACGGGACGCGACTGACGACGATTGAACGGGCATCGGCCGGCGATGTGGATCGGGCGGTTGCGGCGGCCCGGCGGGCCTTTGATGACGGGCGCTGGTCGCGTGCGGCCCCGGCGCATCGCAAGAAGGTGCTGCACAAGCTGGCCGAGTTGATCGAGGCCAACGCGTTGGAACTGGCTGTTCTGGGCGTGCGCGACAACGGGACCGAGATTGGAATGGCCCTGAAAGCCGAGCCGGGTTCTGCTGCGGGCACGTTCCGGTATTACGCCGAAGCGCTGGATAAGATCTATGGCGAGATCGCCCCGACCGCACCGGGTATCCTGGGGCTTGTCCACAAAGAGCCGGTGGGCGTGGTGGGCGCAATCGTGCCGTGGAACTTCCCCTTGATGATCGGCGCATGGAAACTGGCCCCGGCTCTCGCCGCGGGCAATTCCGTCGTGTTGAAGCCAGCCGAAACCGCATCCCTGACCCTGTTGCGGCTTGCCGAACTGGCCGCCGAGGCCGGGTTGCCGGATGGGGTCTTGAACGTCGTCACCGGCGCAGGGTCTGTCACTGGTGAAGCCCTGGCCATGTCGATGGATGTGGATGTGCTGGTTTTCACCGGCTCGGGCGGGGTGGGACGCAGGCTCTTGGAATACTCGGCGCGGTCAAACCTGAAACGCTGCTATCTGGAGTTAGGGGGCAAATCCCCCAACGTGGTCTTTGCCGACGCGCCGGATCTGGAACAGGCGGCGAAGGTGTCGGCTGCTGGCATCTTCCGCAATGCGGGGCAGGTCTGTGTGGCCGGTTCGCGCCTGCTGGTGGAAGAGGCCGTACATGACGAATTTGTCGAGGCCCTGATCCGCCACGCCGCCGCGATGAAGGTGGGCGATCCGTTGGACCTGTCCACCAATATCGGGGCGGTGAACAATATCCCGCAGCTTGAAGGCAACCTGGGTTTCGTTGCCCGTGCGGTCGAGGAAGGCGCCACGCTGGCCTTGGGCGGGTCGCGCATCCTTGAAGATACCGGTGGCTATTACATGGAGCCGACGGTGCTGACCGGTGTGACCCCCAAGGATCACGTGGCCCAGAACGAGGTGTTCGGTCCGGTGCTGGCTGTGACGCCCTTCAAATCGGATGACGAGGCGGTGCAGATCGCCAATTCGACCAATTTCGGTTTGGCCGCGGGGGTTTGGACGTCGAACCTAAGCCGTGCGCACCGCATGGTGCGCGACATTCAGGCGGGTGTTGTGCATGTCAACACCTATGGCGGGGCCGACGGCACGGTGCCGTTGGGTGGCGTCAAGCAGTCGGGCAACGGGCATGACAAGTCATTGCATGCGTTTGACAAATATTTCGACCTCAAGACAGCATGGATGCAGCTATGAGCGACAAGACAATTCTGGTCGTCGGCACCTATGACACCAAGGATGACGAACTGACCTATATCGCCGAGGTGATCCGGGGGCAGGGCGGATCGGTAAAGACCATGGATATCTCGGTTCTGGGAGACCCGAGCGCCCCTTGCGATTATTCCAAGCACGATGTGGCCGCGGCGGGCGGATCGTCCATTCAGGCTGCCATCGACAGCGGGGACGAGAACACCGCGATGCAGATCATGGCGCAAGGGTCAGCGGCGCTTGCACTGAAGCTTTATCGTGCCGGTGTGTTCGACGGGTTGATCGTTTTGGGCGGCACGATGGGCACGGATGTGGCGCTGGATCTGTGTCAGGCGCTGCCCATTGGCGTGCCGAAATATGTGGTCTCGACCGTCAGCTTCTCGCCGCTGATCCCGCCGGAACGTCTGCCCGCCGATGTGCAGATGATCCTGTGGGCGGGCGGGCTTTACGGGCTGAACTCGATCTGTAAGGCGTCGTTGTCACAGGCGGCGGGGGCGGTTTTGGGGGCGGCGCGCGCCGTCGAGAAGCCGGATTTCACCAAGCCCCTGATCGGGATGACCAGTTTCGGCAAGACCGTGCTGCGCTACATGGTCAGCCTGAAACCGGCGCTGGAGGCGCGGGGCTTCGAAGTGGCGGTGTTCCACGCAACCGGTATGGGCGGGCGGGCGTTCGAAAGCCTTGCCGCCGAAGGGGCGTTTGCCGCCGTGATGGATTTCGCACCGCAGGAATTGGGCAATCACATCATGGGATCGACGATCTCGGCCGGGCCGGACCGGATGACAAATGCAGGGGCATCGGGAACGCCGCAGATGGTGTCCATCGGGTGCTATGACCTGGTGGATTTCATCGGCTGGCAGAAGGTGCCGGGAAAGCTGACGGGGCAGGAGGTTCATGCTCACAACCGTCTGCTGTCGTCAGTCGTGATGTCCCCCGACCAACGGCGCGAGATGGCGCGGGCGATGTGCGGGCAACTGGCCAAGGCCAGCGGGCCGGTGACGCTCTTTTTGCCCTTGCAGGGCGGCAACGAATGGGACCGGGCCGAAGGGCCGCTGCATGATGCGGAAGGGCTGGCGGCATTCATTGACGAAATCCGCGCCCACTGCCCTGACAACGTCACGTTGCTGGAGCTTGATGCACATATCAACGACCCGGCGTTTTCCGACCGTGTTCTGACCGAATTCGATGTCTGGATCGACAGCGGTATCGTCACGCCCTGAGGCAACTTGTTGCACCCACAATGAATTGATTTTCGTATGCGACGGGTATTTACTGCCAGTGTTAAGGAGTGATCATGCCACACCTGTCGTTCGAATACAGTCATGGGCTGTGTCAGCAGGCGGATCTTTCCGCACTGGCCGAGACCATGCGCGCCGCGCTGCTTGCCACCGGGCATTGTCCCGTGGGCGGCATCCGTGTGCGCGGGTTCGAGGCCGATATTGACGCCATCGGCGACGGGGCTGGCGGGTATCACTTCCTTGATATGATCCTCAGGCTTGGGCAGGGTCGGGACGAGGTGACGCGCGACGCCATCGCCGACCAGCTTTATGCGGCAGTTGAGGCTGCCCTGCGCCCGGAGATGGGCGACACGCCCTTCATTCTCAGCCTTGAGGTTCAGGAGATCGAAACCCGTTTCAGCCGCAAAAGCTGGAGCACCATCCACGCGGCTCTCCGCGAAAAGGACCCGGAATGAGAAAACTTGAACGCGCCCTTCCCATCGCCCTGCTTCACGCGCGTGAAGCGACCCTGAGACCCTTTCGCCAGGAACTGGACCGGATCGACCTGACCGTGCAGCAATGGCGCGTCATCCGCGTGCTGGCCGAAGGCAAACCCTGCTGTGCCACGGAACTGGCCGAACGCTGCGTGCTGATGCCGCCCAGCCTGAGCCGCATCCTGAAGAACCTGACGGAACGCGGGCTGATCGAACGCGTCGACGACAATGATGGCCGCCGCAGGAAGGTGCAGATCGCCCCAGCGGGATGTGCGAAATACACGCAGATGTCAGGCAAGGCCGCGAAGATCTATGAGAACCTCGAAGACCGTTTCGGGCACGAGAAGATGGAAACGCTGCTGGACTTGCTGAACGAGCTTTATACCGTCGCGGAAGCGTCCTGACGCTGCGATCCGCTTGCGCCGTGCAGGCCTGCGGCTTACCCATGGGGAAGACCGCAACCTGCCGGAGAGCATCATGAACGACACCCAGATCACCCCAGAAAGCGACATCGTCCTGCGCACGGTCGCAATGCCCAAGGACACCAACACCTCGGGCGATATCTTCGGCGGTTGGGTGCTGAGCCAGATGGACATCGCGGGCGGCATCATCGCGGGTGAACGCGCGCAGGGCCGCGTGGCAACGGTGGCGGTGAACGCGATGAAGTTCATCCAGCCGGTGAAAGTAGGGGACGTGCTGTGCGTCTATGGCCGCGTTGGGCGGGTCGGGACCACCTCGATGGCGATCGAACTGGAAGCCTGGGTCAAACGCGACCGTATCGGCGCGCGCCACAAGGTGACGGAAGGCGTGTTTGTTTTTGTGGCGTTGGATGATGATGGAAAGCCGGTGGCGGTGGACAGGGCCTGAACCTAGGCTGGCGGTCCGTGCCGCCGTCGGTCGATGCGGACGCTGCCCAGCGGGCCGGGTGTCACAAGGAACAGGTCGCCATAGCTCAGGGGCGGTTCGCCACCCGCGTGCAACGCCTCCCATATCTCGCGCAGGTTGCCCTTGTTGCCGACCCAGACCACGGTCTTACCGGCCGAGGCCGCGATCAGCCGGGCCGCCATGCCATCACTGGGCAGGCGATTGATCGGCAGGTCGCGGCTGGTCGCAAGCGGCTGGGCCGTGTCCAGATTGCGCTGTATGCTCGGGGCATAGATCGCATCGACCCGGACCCCTTCCAACGCGCCAATCAGAGCCT
>JAUHWP010000166.1 GCA_030424645.1 Alphaproteobacteria bacterium | reverse complement strand
TCGGGCGCCGGACGCACCACTGCGATCCGGGTGCTGGAGGATATTGGCTATGAGGTCATCGACAACCTGCCGCTGTCGCTGATCGGTCGGGTGCTGGGCGGCCCTGCGCTGGACCACCCGCTGGCGCTGGGTGTCGATGTGCGCAACCGCGACTTTTCGACCGAGATGATTTTGCAGGTGATCGAAGACCTGCGTGAAGACGAAAACCACGATGTCGAGGTTCTGTATCTGGATTGCTCGCGCGATGTGCTGATCCGCCGCTATTCGGAAACCCGCCGCCGCCATCCGCTTGCGCCTGCGGAAACGCCGGACCACGGCATCACCCGCGAGATCGAGCTTCTGGCGCCGGTGCGCGGGCGGGCGGATGTGCTGATCGACACATCGGACCTGTCGCCGCACGACCTGAAGGAAGAACTGATGCGCTGGCTGTCGCAGTCGGGTGCGGACAACCTGGCCGTATCGGTCCATTCATTCTCCTACAAGCGCGGGGTGCCACGGGGGCTTGATATGGTGCTGGATGCGCGGTTCCTGCGCAATCCGCATTGGGAACCGGCGCTCAGGTCCCTGGACGGTCGTGATGAAGCGGTTGCCGACTACGTCTTCAAAGACCCACGGTTTGACGAGTTCTTCACACGGGTCGCAGAGCTGGTCGATTTCCTGATCCCTGCTTATGGCGACGAGGGGAAATCGCACCTGGCCATCGGGTTTGGGTGTACCGGCGGGCAACACCGCTCGGTTGCCCTTACGGAAAGGCTGGCAAAGACGCTTGCACATAAGGGTTGGCAGGTGTCAATTAGGCATCGGGAATTGGAACGTCGCGCCGAAACGGGGCAGGCGTCGAAGCAGTCGGGGTAATGAGCGTGATCGGCATCGTGATCGTCGCGCATGGTGGGCTTGCCGGAGAGTATCTGGCCGCTGTCGAACACGTCGTCGGCAAACAACCCGGTGTGCGCGCCATCTCGACCGATGCGGATTGCGACCGCGACCGCAAGCGTGACGAGATATCCGCCGCGGCAGACGCTGTTGACGAAGGCGACGGAGTGGTGGTCGTGGTCGACATGTTCGGTGGATCGCCCGCCAACCTGTCGCTTCCCGCGTGCTGCAAGTCTGATCGCAAGATCCTTTACGGCGCCAATCTGCCCATGCTGGTGAAACTGGCAAAGACCCGCCACCTGCCGATTGACATGTCCACAAGCAAGGCCCTTGCAGCGGGCCGGAAATACATCGACTGTATAGATGGCATACAGGAGGTGTAGTGTATGAGCACAAGCCGCGAGTTAGAGATCATCAACGTCAAGGGGCTGCATGCACGCGCGTCGGCAAAATTCGTTGATACCGTGGAAAATCATGATGCCACTGCGCGTGTCTCCAAGGACGGAATTGATGCCGAGGGGGATTCGATCATGGGCCTGTTGATGCTTGCGGCGTCGCAAGGCACCAAGATCCAGGTCGAAACGTCAGGCCCACAGGCTGCCGAGCTGATGACCGCCCTGTCCGAACTGGTTGCCGACAAGTTCGGCGAAGGCATGTAAGGTGCCTGTCGCGAGATGAAAATGGGACAAGACATCGTGAACAACGCAGACAGCGACATGGTCGAAAGCCGTCAGGATGGCTTGTCCCACGCGCAATACGACCGCCGCAATCTGACCTATGCCAATTCGCTGAACAATCCGATCCAGTCCTATGTCATCCGTGTTGTCGAATGGCTTACGGGGAAGATTTCGATCCTGCGCATGGTGCGGAAGCTGGAAAAACGCGGTGCGCCGAAAGGGCAGGCGTTCTGGGGGGCCTGTCTGGACGTGATGGGCATCCGGGTGGAAACCCCCGAAGCGCAATTGCAGAACATACCGCCCGACGGACCTGTGATCGCGGTCGCCAATCACCCGCACGGGCTGGTGGACGGGATGGTTCTGGCCGAACTGATCGGTCGCCGCCGCCAGGATTATCGGATTCTAAGCCGCTCGGTTCTGGACGGGCTGGACGAGGTCGCGTCGTCCTACATGATCCCTGTGCCGTTCCCGCACGACCCCGATGCCCAACAGAAAATGGTCGAGATGCGGGCCGAGACCATGGCGCATCTGAAGGCGGGCGGGCTTGTGACCTTGTTTCCCTCGGGTGTGGTCGCGTCGTCGGACACCCTGTTCGGCCCCGCAATCGAGCGCGAGTGGAATGTCTTTACCGCACAACTGATCCGACGGTCCGGCGCGAAAGTGGTGCCGATTTATTTCCCCGGTGCCAATTCGCGCTGGTATCAGATGGCCAACCGGCTTTCCGCCACGATGCGGCAGGCCCTGCTCTTGCACGAGATTGTCAGAAGCTGCAATCACCCGCAAAAACCTGTCATCGGGCCGGAACTGTCCGAGGCACAAATGGCGCGGCTCCACTCGGACCCGCGCGGTTTCATGGGATGGCTGCGCAGCCATACGCTTGCCTTGGGGAAGCCTAAAGGTTGACGCGCCGTGTTCACCGGGTCGGAACCGGTGTCTCGCCGCGATAATCATAGAACCCACGCTTGGATTTGCGGCCCAGCCATCCAGCCTCGACATATTTGGTCAAAAGCGGGCAGGGGCGATATTTCGTATCCGCCAATCCGTCATGCAGCACGTTCATGATGGCAAGGCAGGTGTCCAGCCCGATGAAATCAGCCAGCTCAAGCGGCCCCATCGGGTGGTTGGCGCCCAGCTTCAGCGACGTGTCGATGCTTTGCACCGACCCCACGCCCTCGTAAAGCGTATAGACGGCTTCGTTGATCATCGGCATCAGGATGCGGTTGACGATGAAGGCGGGGAAATCCTCGGCGCTGGCGGCGGTCTTGCCCAGACGGTCAACGACCTCGTGGCAGGCCTTGAACGTCGCCTCGTCCGTTGCGATGCCGCGGATCAGTTCCACAAGCTGCATTACGGGCACCGGGTTCATGAAGTGAAAGCCCATGAACCGTTCCGGGCGGTCCGTGCCGCTGGCAAGCCGCGTGATCGAAATCGACGAGGTGTTCGAGGTCAGGATCGTTTCGGGTTTCAGATGTGGCAGTAGCCCGTCGAAGATCGTCTTTTTCAGGGCCTCGTTTTCGGTCGCGGCCTCGATGATCAGGTCGGTCGCGCCGATATCCGGCAGCTTCAGCGTGGTCGAGATCCGGCCCAATGCGGCTTCGCGATCCGCTTGGCTGATCGCGTCACGGGCGACCTGACGTTCCATGTTCTTCGCGATGCGTGCCATCGCGGCGTCCAGACTGTCCTGGCTGATGTCGTTCAGGCGCACCTCGTACCCGGCCAGCGCCATCACATGCGCGATGCCGTTGCCCATCTGCCCGGCGCCCACAATGCCAATTGTCTCGATGCTCATCTGATCCCTTTCACTGACTTGCGACAGAGTATGCGGCGGTGCGGCGGGGGCGCAAGAGTTAAGCGCCACTTAAGGAAATTACCTGCATTTTAGGGTTAGCCAAATCGCAACCTCCCGGCGGGAATCATGGGCTCGGGTGACGGAAATCGGAGTGGTGGGATGGCTTACGAGAGGCGCGGCAAACGCGTGCTGAATTATCAGATGTGCCGGTATGGCACATCGAAACATTTGTTTCGCGGCCCCAGGAAAAAACTGACCGTGCCCTATGTCGCGGCGTTCGGCGGGACCGAGACCTTTGGAACATATGTCGAGCACCCCTATCCTGAACTGTTGCAGCTTGGGCTTGGAACGCAGGTTGTCAATTTCGGGTGCCAGAATGCCGGGGTCGATGCGTTCCTGCACGATCACGGGCTGCTCATGCTCGGCCAACGCGCCAGGGTCGTGGTGTTGCAGGTCCCCGGTGCGCACAACATGTCGAACCGGTTCTATTCGGTTCACCCGCGGCGCAACGACCGCTTCCTGCGCAGCTCAAACCTGTTGAAAGAGCTGTACAGCGAGGTCGATTTCACCCGGTTCAGGTGCACGCGGCATCTTCTGACGGCTTTACACGATGTCTCGGCGGATCGTTTTACCCTCGTGGTGGACGAGCTGCGCACCGCCTGGGTTGCCCGGATGAAGCTTCTGATCGCGAAGCTGGAGTGCGATATTGTCTTGTTGTGGCTGGCCGATCACGGGATCGACGAGGGTGCGACGCAGGGTGTCGCAGGGTCGGATCCCCTGTTCGTTGATCGCGAGATGATGCAAGCCATCGCGCCTTTCGTGTCGGAAACCGTCGAGGTCGCGATAACGCGGCAAGATAAGGAGGCCGGGCGGCAAGGGTTGGTTTATGGCGACATGGAGGAACCCGCCACGCGCCAGGTGCTGGGCATTGTTGCCCATCAAAAAGCCAGCCGTGCTTTGCGTGACGCCATTGATCGCCTTCGGTGACGCGGAAACGAAAAAGGCCCGCCTTGGGGCGGGCCTTGGTTCAGTCGAATGTCGACCTCACAGTTTTTCGACCAGCTCCGGAACCGCGTCGAACAGGTCAGCGACGAGGCCGAAGTCGGCGACCTGGAAGATCGGGGCTTCTTCGTCCTTGTTGATCGCGACGATGATCTTCGAGTCCTTCATGCCCGCCAGGTGCTGGATCGCGCCCGAGATGCCGACGGCGATGTATAGCTCGGGGGCGACCACCTTGCCGGTCTGGCCCACCTGCCAGTCATTCGGGGCATAGCCGCTGTCGACCGCGGCGCGCGAGGCCCCGACGGCGGCGCCCAGCTTGTCGGCCAGCTTCTCGATCAGGGCGAAGTCCTCTTCCGAGCCCACACCGCGCCCGCCGGACACGACCACCCCGGCTGAGGTCAACTCGGGCCGGTCGCTTTCGGCAACCTTGTCTTCCACCCATTCCGACAGGCCGGGATTGTCGGCCGCCGATACGGTTTCGACCGGGGCCGAGCCACCGTCACCCGCCGCATCGAAGGTCGAGGTGCGGAAGGTCACGACCTTCTTGGCATCCGAGGATTTCACCGTCTGCACCGCGTTGCCCGCATAGATCGGGCGTTCGAACGTGTTGCCATCGACCACGCCCGACGCGTCCGAGATCACCATCACATCCAGAAGCGCGGCCACCCGCGGCATCACGTTCTTGGCGTCGGTGGTGGCAGGCGCAACGATATGTTCATAATCA
>JAUHWP010000035.1 GCA_030424645.1 Alphaproteobacteria bacterium | reverse complement strand
TGAACCAGGCCGACGACCGGGCGCTGGTCATTCTGGATGAAATCGGGCGCGGCACCGCGACCTATGACGGGTTGTCGATTGCCTGGGCCACGCTGGAACATTTGCATGACGTCAACAAATGCCGGGCCCTGTTCGCCACCCATTACCACGAGATGACACAGCTGGCCGCCAAGCTGGACGGGGTCGAGAACGCCACCATCGCCGTGAAGGAATGGGAGGGCGAGGTCGTGTTTCTGCACGAGGTCCGCAAGGGCGCGGCGGACCGGTCCTATGGGGTGCAGGTCGCCAAGCTGGCGGGATTGCCCGACAGTGTGATCGCGCGGGCCACCACCGTTCTGGACGCGCTGGAAAAAGGCGAGCGTGAGGGAACGGGTCAAAAGGCGGTGATCGACGACCTGCCATTATTTGCCGCCACCCCCGCCCCCGTCCAGATGCCTGCCGCTGGCCCATCGGAGGTTGAACAAGCCTTGGCGGACATTCAGCCGGACAGCCTTAGCCCGATTGAAGCCTTGAATCTTCTGTATCAGCTTCGCGAGAAATTGAACGCCCAATGAAAAACGCCCCCGATGCTGGGGGCGTTTTCGCAATGCGGGTTGCTTACTTCGGCGTCGATGACACGCCGACCTGTGCGGGGCGCAGCAGGCGGTCATGCAGCATGAACCCTTCGCCCATCACCTGAATGATGTCGCCCGCCTTGGTGCCGGGCACCGGGGCTTCGAACATGGCTTCGTGCACTTCCGGGTCGAACTTTTCGCCGACTTCTGGCGCCAGACGGCGAATGCCATGTTTCTCAAAAATGTTCAAGAGCGACCGCATGGTCAGCTCGACACCTTCGACAAGCGCCTTCGCACCGTCGCCAGCTTCACCCGCGGCTTCCAGCGCCCGGCTCATGTTATCGTAGACGGGCAGCATGTCGCGCGCCAGCTTGGACCCGCCATATTGCTCGGCCTCGCGGCGGTCACGTTCGCCGCGCTTGCGGGTGTTTTCGGCATCCGCCAGCGCCCGCATGAAACGGTCCTTGAATTCATCACGCTCGGCACGCAGGGTGGCAAGCTCGTCAACCGGTTCTTCTTCGGTCAAATCAATCTCTACTTCCTCGGTCATCAGCTCTTCGATTGCTGATTCCAGGTTTTCTACTGCTTCGTTCTTTGCGTCAGCCATCTCTTCGCCTTTACCTTCGATCCGAGATCATCTTGCCGATCAGTTGCGCGGTGTAATCGACGATGGGCACGATCCGCCCATAGTTCAATCGCGTGGGCCCGATGACCCCAACCGCACCAATGATCTTTCGATCAGCGTTCATATATGGGGAAACCACCAAAGAGGAACCCGAAAGTGAGAAAAGTTTATTCTCGGACCCAATAAAAATGCGCACACCCTCGCCCTGATCGGCCAGTTCAAGGAATTCGGCGATGTCACGCTTGCGCTCAAGGTCGTCAAACAGGGATTTGATCTTCTCAAGATCGGCCGCCTCGCCATCGCTGGCCAACAGATTCGACCGCCCGCGCACGATCAGCCGCTCGTAAGGCTGGCCTTCGTTTTCCCAAAGCGCCGCGCCGCTTTCGACAAGATCCTGCGCCAGAACATCCAATTCCTGACGTCGCTTCTTGATCTCACGCTCAACCAGCGTCTGAAGCTCGGACAGGGTGCGCCCTTCGGCAAGGGCGTTCAGAAAATTCGCCGCCTCACGCATGGAGGACGGGGTTTGCCCGATCGGCGGCGTAAACACGCGATTTTCGACATGCCCGTCGGCAAACACCAGAACCACCAAGGCCCGGTCGGCCCCCAGGGACACGAACTCGATATGCTTGATCGGCGCTTCGTGCTTCGGCGTCAGAACCAGGCTGGCCCCGGCGGTGATGCCCGACAGCGCAGACCCGACACGATCCATCATCGTGTTGATATTGCTGTCGGTTTTGCCGACGGTTTCATCAATCTTCTGACGATCCCCCTGATCCAGATTGGACACTTCCAGCAGCCCATCCACAAACATGCGCAGCCCAAGCTCGGTCGGGATACGCCCGGCCGACACGTGCGGGCTGTCCAGAAGGCCCATGAACTCAAGATCCTGCATGACATTGCGAATGGTCGCCGCGCTGACCTTTTCGGTCAGTGCACGCGTCAAGGTGCGCGACCCCACCGGAGCGCCTGTGTTCAGATAACTTTCGACGACACTTCGAAACACCTCGCGCGAGCGGGCGTTCATGTCGTTCATCAGTTCGTGACGGTCTTCCATACGCAATCGCCTTGCCTTTTCGCCAGAGCCATGGGTATCACGCCTTTGAACATGAAACAAAGGGGGAAGCCTATGCGCCCGTCAGGTCGGAATCTAGATCAAATGCGCCCGATTTCAATTGAGACCGGGATCACAAAGCACGCAGAAGGCTCGTGCCTGATCAAAGTGGGCGACACGCATGTGCTGTGCACCGCGTCTTTGGAAGAACGCGTGCCGCCCTTTCTGCGCAATTCCGGCAAGGGCTGGGTGACGGCGGAATACGGGATGTTGCCGCGGTCGACCGGATCACGGATGCGGCGCGAGGCCACGTCGGGCAAGCAGGGCGGGCGCACGGTGGAAATCCAGCGCCTGATCGGGCGGTCCCTGCGGGCAGGCATCGACCTTGTGGCACTTGGCGAACGCCAGATCACCGTCGATTGCGATGTCATTCAGGCCGATGGCGGCACCCGCTGCGCCGCGATCACCGGCGGCTGGGTGGCGCTGCGCCTTGCGGTGAACAAGCTGCTCAAAGCCAAGGACATCACCACCGATCCGCTGATGGACCCGGTCGCCGCGGTGTCCTGCGGCATTTATGCCGGTCAGCCAGTGCTTGATCTGGATTACCCCGAGGATTCAGAGGCCGGCGTTGACGGAAATTTCGTGCTCTGCGGCCCGAAGCTGATCGAAGTTCAGATGTCCGCCGAAGGATCCACCTTCACCCGCGACCAGATGAACGAGCTGATGGACCTGGCCGACAAAGGTGTGTCCGAACTGGTTTCTGCACAGCTTGAGGCAACCGCCTGATGCGTAAGTTCAAGGGCAAAGAGCTGGTCATCGCGACCCACAACGCGGGCAAGCTGCGCGAAATTTCGGCTTTGTTAGAGCCGTTTGGCGTGGCGGTGACGTCGGCCGGCGCCCTTGGACTGGACGAACCGGATGAAACCGAGGATACGTTCGCCGGCAACGCCCGGATCAAGGCGCATTATGCCGCCAAGGCCTCGGGTCTGCCCGCACTGTCGGACGACAGCGGCATCATGGTTGATGCGCTGGACGGTGCGCCCGGCGTTTACACAGCCGATTGGGCCGAAACGTCAAATGGCCGTGATTTTCCGATGGCGATGGAAAAAACCTGGCGTCTGCTTGAAGACAAGAACGCCCCCCATCCCCGCAAGGCGCAGTTTTGCTGCACGCTTTGCCTGGCCTGGCCCGACGGGCATGACGAGATCTTCGAAGGCAAGGTCGATGGCAGCCTGACATGGCCGATGCGGGGGGATCAGGGCTTCGGTTACGATCCGATCTTCGTGCCGGACGGGTATGAGATCACGTTCGGCGAGATGGACCCAGCCAGGAAGCACGAGATGAGTCACCGCGCCGATGCCTTCGCCAAGCTCGTGCGGGGCGCCTTTGCTTGAGACCTGGCAAATCGGCGGCTTTGGCCTGTATGTCCACTGGCCATTCTGCCAATCCAAATGCCCCTATTGCGATTTCAACAGCCATGTCGTCGCGTCGATTGATCACGACGCATGGTTGAACGCCTATGTGGCCGAGATTGACCGCTATGCGGCTGAAACCCCGGATCGCGTGCTCAGTTCGATCTATTTCGGCGGTGGCACACCCAGCCTGATGGAACCTGCCACGGTCGCGGCGATCATTGCGCGGGCAGCGGAACGCTGGACCTTCGCCAACGACATCGAAATCACGCTGGAAGCCAATCCCGGCTCGATCGAGGCGCGGAACTTTGCCGGATACAAGGCGGCAGGCGTCAATCGGATCTCGATCGGCATTCAGGCGTTGAACGATACGGACCTGAAACGGCTGGGGCGGCTGCATTCGGTCAGTGAGGCAAAACAGGCTCTAACCTTGGCCAAATCCTTGTTTGATCGGGTCAGCTTCGACCTGATCTATGCCCGTCAGGATCAATCGCTTGTCGCCTGGCAGACCGAGCTTGAAGGCGCGCTGAGTTTTGCTCCCGACCACCTGTCGCTGTATCAACTGACCATCGAACCGGGCACCGCCTTCGGGGCGCGGTTTGAGGCCGGGAAACTGCGCGGGCTGCCCGAAGAAGATCTGGCGACCGACATGTTTTTCCTGACGCAAGACCTGTGCAACGCCGCCGGACTGCCCGCCTATGAGGTGTCGAACCACGCACGGCCAGGCCAGGAAAGCCAGCACAACCTGATCTATTGGCGGTCCGGCGACTGGGTGGGCATCGGCCCCGGTGCGCATGGTCGGATGACCTTGGGCGGCACGCGCCTTGCCACGGAAACCGCGCTTGCCCCGGCCCGCTGGCTGTCCTCGGCCACCGGGGGCCATGGCGAACACCAGCGGTCGATCATACCCCGCGATGAGCAAGTCACCGAGTTTTTGCTGATGGGGCTTCGCACGGTCGAGGGCATTGACCTGAAACGCCTGCAAGACCACTATGAAACAGCGCTAAACGCCAATAAAATCAATGAATTACATGATCTTGGCCTGATCTCGGTCGCGGATCAACGATTACAGGCCACCGATCGGGGCCGCCCGGTTCTGAACGGGATTCTGCGCGAGTTGGCTCCCGATTAAGACGACAGCTTTCCGCAAAGCGTATCCAGATCGTCCAGCGAGCTGTAACGCACCGTGATGGTTCCGCTTTCCCCGCCTGCGGCATGGTCGATCTGAACCTTCATGCCCAGCGCGGCGGACAGGTCGCCCTCAAGCGCGCGAGTGTCTGCATCCTTTTCAGCCTTCTGGCGCGGGGGCTTCGCTGCGGCCTGTTTCGGTGCTTTCGCAAGCGCCTCGGCCGCGCGGACCGACAGGCCTTTGGCGATGATCTGCCGCGCCAACTCGACCGGATTGTCCGCCGTCACCAGCGTGCGCGCATGGCCTGCGCTCAACTTACCGTCCCGCACGAAATCCTGCACCTCGTCCGGCAGGTTCAGCAAACGCAGCAGGTTGGCAATATGGCTGCGGCTTTTGCCCAGTGCCTCTGACACTTTTTCCTGCGTGTGGCCAAAACGGTTCATCAGGTCGCGATACCCGGCGGCCTCTTCAATCGCGTTCAGATCGGCGCGCTGGATGTTCTCGATGATCGCAACTTCCAGCGCCTCGGTATCGCTGTAGTCGCGCACGATCACCGGCAGCTCATGCAGTTGGGCCATCTGCGATGCGCGCCACCGCCGTTCACCGGCGACGATCTCATATTCTCCGGCCGCACCGGGCTTCGGGCGCACGATCAAGGGTTGGATCACGCCTTTCTCGCGGATCGACGCGGCCAGATCATCCAGTTGCTCTTCGGTGAACCGACGCCGGGGCTGTTCGGGATTCGGGCTGATTTTTTCAACCGGAACAACAAGATCGGCGCGGCGCGCGACCTGTGTGCTTGGTGCTTCGTCGGTTGTCACGTCGGCCATCAACGCAGACAGACCACGGCCCAGACCGCGTTGTTTTTGGTTCTTGCTCATCTCAGCCTCTTCTGTTGCGTTTCGACAGTTCGGATGCCAGCTCGCGATACGCCTGACTGCCTTTCGACGTGGGATCATACATCAACACCGGCAGCGCAAAAGAGGGCGCTTCGCTGACCCGGACATTGCGCGGGATCATGGTGTCGAACACAAGCTCGCCCAGATTGTCGCGCGCATCGGCCTCGACCTGGCGGGACAGGTTGTTGCGGGTGTCGAACATGGTCAGCACCACCCCTTCGATTCGAAGGTCGGCATTTGCGGTCTGGCGAACCTCGCGAATGGTCAGCATCAGTTGCGACAAGCCTTCCAGCGCAAAAAACTCGCTTTGCAACGGGATCAGAACGCTATCCGCCGCCACCAGCGCATTGACCGTCAGCAGGTTCAGCGAAGGCGGACAGTCGATCAGGATATAGTCCAGGTCCAACTGGCCCAATCCCGTCGCCCGCACCGCATCATGCAACAGGTGGCTGCGCTTCTCATTCGACACCAGCTCGATATCCGCCGAGGACAAATCCGTGGTCGCCGGGGCGATGAACAGGTTATCGATCTCGGTCTCTTGCAGCACGTCGGTCAGCGGCGCCTCGTCCAACAAAAGGTCATATGTTGTGAGTTTTCGATCCGAAGCCTCAACACCTAGTCCCGTTGACGCGTTTCCTTGGGGATCCAGGTCGATCAGAAGAACCCTGCGACCGATCTCGGCCAGGGCGGCGCCAAGGTTGATTGTGGTCGTCGTCTTCCCCACGCCGCCCTTTTGATTGGTGATGGCAATGATCTTCGGGGCTTGGCCATTGAATATGTCAGGCACGTCTTAGATCTCCGATCTTCAGCACAACGGCGTTCGGGTTGGTCTTGCTGGGATATGTATCAAGTTCAAACCGCCAGTTTTCAAGCGCTTCTTCGACCTCTGCCCGGTAATTTTCACCCTTCAGAAGTATCCCGGTCCCGCCGGGCATCAGGTGCCGGCCCGCATAGGTCAGAAGATCAGTCAGCGGGGCCAGCGCCCGCGCCGACACAACATCCGCCCCCAATGGCGTAACCGCTTCTATTCGCTGGGAAAGTATCGTCGCGTTGATCCCTGTCTCGCGCACGACGGTTCGCAGGAATGTGGCTTTGCGTAAATCGCTTTCGATACAGATCGTCCTACGATCCGGGTCGCTTTCATGGGCCATGATGGCGACGATCAGGCCCGGAAACCCCCCGCCCGTGCCCATATCGCACCACATCCCGACCTTGGGTTTGGCCAGGTGAAATATCTGCGCCGAATCTTGGAAATGCCGCACCCACAGCGATGACAGCGTCGAGGGCGCCACAAGGTTGATCGCCGGGTTCCACTTCTCCAAAAGGGCGGCATAAACCTTCAGCCGCTCGAATGTTTCACGTGAAACATCAAGCCCGGCGGGCGGGGTCTGATCCATCATGCCGAACGCTTCCGGTCCGCACGGCGCAATCTTGCAAGGATCAAGGTCAAAGCGGCGGGCGTCATCCCTTCGACCCGGCCAGCCTGTGCCAGCGTTCGGGGGCGCGCGGCCGTCAGCTTGCTGGCAAGCTCGTTCGAAAGCCCTTCCAGATCGTCATACTGAAAATCGTCGGGGATGCGATGCGCCTCGTCCCGCTGCAACGCTTCGACATCGCGCGCCTGCCGTTCGATATAATTGGCATACATCGCGTCGCGCGAAATCTGGGTTTGTATGTCTTCGGACATGTCGGCCAGCGACGGGTCCAGTTGCGCGATCATCGTATAATCGACCGTCGGAAAGGCCAGAAGCTCGAACGCCGTGCGCTTGGTGCCATCCCTGCGCACCGTCATGCCAAGCTTGTCCAGATCCTGCGGTGTAAACGTCCGTTCGGTCAGGGCGACCTTTGCCTTTGCAAGCGCCTCGGCCTTTGTTTCAAAGGCGTGTCGGCGCAGATCACCCACACAACCCAGCGAAATGCCAAGCGGTGTCAGGCGCTGGTCTGCGTTATCGGCGCGCAAGGACAGCCGGTATTCGGCGCGCGATGTGAACATCCGATAAGGCTCGGTCACGCCGCGCGTGATCAGATCGTCCACCATCACCCCCATATAGGAGCTTGCGCGCGAAAAGATGACCGGCTCGCGATCCTGTGCGGCCAGCGCTGCGTTCAAACCGGCGATCAGGCCTTGCGCGGCAGCCTCTTCATATCCGGTCGTTCCGTTGATCTGGCCGGCCAGATACAGGCCCGGCACATCGCGAAGCTGAAGGGTTTCGGTCAGGGATCGGGGATCAACGTAATCATATTCGATCGCATAGCCCGGTTGAAGGATCGCGGCCTGCTCCAACCCGGTGATCGACCGGACATAAGCCTGCTGCACCTCAACCGGAAGGGATGTGCTGATTCCATTCGGATAGACCGTGTGATCATCCAAGCCTTCTGGCTCAAGGAAAATCTGGTGCGAGTCCTTGTCTGCAAACCGGACGATTTTGTCTTCGATGGATGGGCAATACCGTGGTCCGACACCGTCGATATGGCCACCATACATCGCGGAGCGAGAAAGGTTTTCCCGTATAATATCATGGGTTTGCGCATTCGTATGGGTGATGCCGCAAGCAATCTGGCGGGCTTCCGGCCTGGTGTTCAGGAACGAAAAGACCACCGGGTCATCATCCCCCGGTTGGCTGTCCAGAATATCCCAGTTGATCGTGCGCCCGTCCAACCGTGGCGGCGTGCCGGTCTTCAGCCGCCCCAGCGGCAGGCCGAAACTGTCGATCCGTTCGGCCAGCTTGACCGAAGGGCGATCCCCCATGCGCCCACCGGCACTTTGCTTGTCGCCAACGTGAATGATGCCGCGCAAGAATGTTCCCGTGGTCAGGATCACGGAATGCGCGTGAATGGTGCTGCCATCCTGAAGCATCACGCCAGCAACCCGCCGGCCATCCATCACAAGGTCGGTTGTCTCGCCCTCGATCACCGTCAGGTTTGGGGTTTGCGCGATCTCGGCCTGCATGGCGGCGCGATAAAGCTTGCGGTCGGCCTGCGCACGCGGACCTTGAACAGCCGGGCCTTTGCGACGATTCAGCAGGCGAAACTGGATACCGGCGCGGTCAGCGACACCGCCCATCAACCCGTCCATCGCGTCGATCTCGCGCACCAGATGGCCCTTGCCCAAGCCGCCGATGGCCGGGTTGCAGGACATCACACCAAGATCGTTGTGGCGCAATGTAATCAGGGCGGTGCGTGCACCAAGGCGCGCGGACGCATGCGCCGCATCGGCACCTGCATGACCCCCGCCAACAACGATCACATCAAAATCACGATGTTTCACGTGAAACACTCCATTACCATAATTCGCATTGCTATTTCCCAAGACAGAAGCTTGCGAAGATTTCATCCAGCAGATGCTCTACATCGACACGGCCGACCAAACTATCAAGGGCACGAATGGCGGTGCGAATCTCTTCCGCTGCGAACTCGGCCCGATCTGGCCCGTGTTGTATCTCGATTCGGGCGTCGTCCAAAGCATCCTGCGCTTTTTCCATGGCCGCCCTGTGCCGCGCCCGCGTCGCGATACCTGCACCCTTGACCCGGTCTTCCAGAAATTCCCCAATGCGCGCAACCAGCTTGTCGACGCCCTGCCCGGTCAGGCCAGAAACCGCCAGCCCATCCGCCGCCCGCAAATCCGCCTTGCCCAGCACGACGATATCACCTGCGGCGGGTGTCAGGGGCATATCCTCCTTCAGATCGGATTTCAGGAACACGCGCAGATCGGCAGCCTTGGCCCGCGCCAGCGCCCGTTCGACCCCTATGGCCTCGACAACATCCTGGGCTTCACGCAATCCAGCCGTGTCCAGCACCGTCACCGGCAGGCCCGCCAGTTCCATCTGCACTTCGATCACATCGCGCGTTGTGCCTGCAACCTCGGATGTGATCGCCGCATCCCGCCCGGCAAGCGCGTTCAGCAGGGTTGATTTGCCTGCGTTGGGCGCCCCGACGATCGCAACCTCGAACCCATCACGGATGCGTTCGGCAATGCGAGTGCCTGCGGTTTCGGTTCGCAACGTTGTCAGAACACCGTCCAACAGCCCTTCCACCTCGGGCGAGACATCGACCGGCACATCTTCATCCGCGAAATCAATCGTGGCTTCCAGAAGCGCGGCTGCCCGAATCAGATCGCGCCGCCAATTTTCGGCAAGCTGCCCCAAAGCGCCCGACAGGATACTGAACGCCTGCCGCCGCTGCGCTTCGGTTTCCGCATCCAGCAGATCAGCCAACCCTTCGACCTGGGCCAAATCCAACCGCTCGTTTTCCAAGGCCCGACGCGTAAACTCACCCGGTTCAGCCAATCGAAGGTCGGGATAAGTCGACAGCTCGTCCAGCACAGCGCGCACCACGGCGGATGATCCGTGCAGCTGAAACTCGACCACATGCTCGCCGGTGAAACTGGCGCCCGTGTCGAAACAGAGCACCAGGGCTTCATCAAGCACATACCCGTCCGCGGCTTTCAAGCGACGCAATCCAGCCTTGCGGATCGGGGGCAAGGCCCCGGCCATACCTTCCGCAGCCGAAAACGCGTGTGGCCCGGAAATCCGGACCACGGCGACACCCGATTTTCCACGAGCGCTGGCAAGAGAGTAGATGGTTTCCATATTTAACCCATTGTTTTATAACAATAAGTTATGTGTTCATTGAATCGAAGAACTCACCGTTCGTCTTGGTTTGCTTCAGTTTCGAGATCAGGAATTCAATCGCATCCGTGGTCCCCATCGGGTTCAGGATCCGACGCAGGACATACGTCTTTTGCAGATCCTTCGCATCCACCAGCAGTTCCTCTTTCCGCGTGCCGGATTTCAGGATGTCGATGGCGGGGAAGACGCGCTTGTCGGCAACTTTGCGGTCCAGCACGATTTCCGAGTTACCGGTGCCTTTGAATTCTTCAAAGATCACCTCGTCCATCCGCGATCCGGTGTCGATCAGCGCGGTCGAGATGATGGTCAGCGACCCGCCTTCCTCGATATTCCGGGCGGCACCGAAGAAGCGTTTCGGGCGTTGCAGCGCGTTGGCATCCACACCGCCGGTCAGGACTTTACCCGAGGATGGCACGGTGGTGTTGAACGCGCGGCCCAGACGGGTGATCGAGTCGAGCAGGATCACCACGTCGCGCTTGTGTTCGACCAGGCGCTTGGCTTTCTCGATCACCATCTCGGCCACGGCAACGTGCCGCGACGCGGGTTCATCGAAAGTCGAGGACACAACCTCGCCTTTCACCGAGCGTTGCATGTCCGTCACCTCTTCCGGGCGTTCGTCGATCAGAAGGACGATCAGATAGCATTCCGGGTGATTGGTTTCGATGGAATGGGCGATGTTCTGCAACAGCACCGTCTTACCCGTCCGCGGCGGCGCCACGATCAGGGCCCGCTGTCCCTTCCCGATCGGCGATACAAGGTCGATGATCCGGGCCGAACGATCCTTGATGGTCGGATCCTCGATCTCCATCTTCAGGCGTTCGTCCGGATAAAGCGGGGTCAGGTTGTCGAAGGCAACCTTGTGCCGGGCGGCTTCCGGATCGCCGAAATTGATCTTTTCGACCTTGGTGATGGCGAAATAGTTTTCGCCCTCGCCCGGCGCCTGGATGATCCCTTCGATCGTGTCGCCGGTGCGCATCGAATATTGCCGGATCACGTCGGGCGACACATAGATATCGTCCGGGCCGGGAAGATAGTTCGCTTCGGGCGAGCGCAGGAAGCCGAAGCCATCCTGCACGACCTCAAGCACGCCGTCGCCCCCGATGATCCATTCATCCTCGGCCAGCTCTTTCAGGATCGAGAACATCATCTCGCCCTTGCGCATGGTCGACGCGTTTTCGATTTCAAGCTCTTCAGCCATATTCACAAGCTCTTTCGGGCTTTTGGCTTTCAGCTCGGACAGGTTCAGGCGGTTGTCAGACATGGGGATACTCTGCGATTACGGCAGAACGGCGGGCTTGGCGGTTCTGCGGTCGGTCTGGATATGGGAAACATGCGTGGCCGGACGGCCCGCGTTGACCGTCACATAGGACGGATCGGCACCTGAGTCAACGATCCTAGAATTTCATCACCACCGAGAAGACGATGATCAGCATCAGGATGGTCGGAAACTCGTTCATCATCCGATAGCGTCGACCGGTCAGCGTGTTGGCCCCCGACACGAAATCCTTGCGCCGTGCCGCCAGCCACATGTGAAACCACGTCATCAGGATCACCGACAGCCCCTTGGTCCATGGCCAGATCATCGTCCAGTCGACCAGCCCGGGCGTCATCACAAGAAGCAGCCCGAAAAACCAGGTGCTGATCATCGACGGGTTCATGATGGCCTTGAGCAACCGACGCTCCATGGTCTGAAACAGGTCATCCGTGTCCGAGCCGGACCCCACCACCTCGACATGATAAACGAACAGGCGGGGCAGATAGAAAAGACCGGCCATCCACGCAATCACCGACACGATATGAAGCGACTTCGTCCAGGGATAGATATCGGCCAGAAACTCGCCCATTCTCAGCACTCCATATTCACGGCATCGGGTTCACCCTTCTTAAAATAATAAAGAAGAAGAAAGAAAGATGATGTTTTTATAGGGGCTGTGAATAATGGGGATTATTGGATTTTCCATGGCTTTATGAACAGGTGGATAACAAGATATCAGGGAATGGGGAGAATAACCTAAAATATTGTTCTTAATATGAATTTCTAACCCATGCCTGAGGATAACCGGAAGGATGGATGTTCGGGGTGGGCGAAAAACCTCACCTTGGCAAAAACCGATTTCCACAGTGGAGGAAATCCGGAAACTGTCTTAGGAAAGACGAAAGTTTTCCTGTCGCCTTCTCGGGCTTGCGTTATCCGAGCTTTCGAACACGGGAACAAACAGAGTTTTTCCACAGGGTTATCACATGGCCACTTCCCTGATCCTGGCATCGGCTTCGGAAATTCGCGCGCACCTGTTGCGCAACGCCGCGGTCGAGGTCGATGTTCAACCGGCGCGCATTGATGAAGAGAGCATCCGCGCCTCGTTGCAAGCGGATGGCGCCAGCCCGCGTGACCTGGCGGATGCACTGGCCGAGTTCAAGGCCCGCAAGATCAGCGAGAAAAATCCGGGTCGATTGGTTCTGGGTTGTGATCAGGTCGCCGAACTGGCGGGTGCGGTGCTGTCGAAACCGCGCGACGCGGACCAGGCGAAAGCGCAATTGGCGGCGATGTCCGGCCAGACCCATCGCCTGCTGTCCGCGGCGGTTCTGTATCAGGATGGCAAGGCGCTGTGGCGGCATGTGGGTGTGGTGCGGATGCGGATGCGGGACCTGTCATCCGGTTACATCGACGATTATGTCACCCGGAACTGGAACAGCATCCGGCACGCTGTCGGTGCCTATAAGCTGGAAGAGGAAGGCGTGCGTTTGTTTGCCAGGGTGGATGGCGATTACTTCAATGTTTTGGGTTTGCCCCTGACCGAGCTGCTGTCATACCTGATCTTGCGAGGAGATATTGAAATATGAGTGAACAGCGTATCCCGTTGGCCGGGGTGATCGGTGATCCGATCGAACATTCACTGTCTCCCCGCCTGCACGGTCACTGGTTGCGGACGAATGCCATCCCCGGACATTACATTCCGATGCGTGTCAGCAGCGATGATCTTGAAAAGGTCATTCGCACATTGCCGAAGGCCGGGTTTGTCGGGGTGAATGTCACGATCCCGCACAAGGAAACGGTCCTGAACATCGCCGATACGGTGACGGATCGTGCAGCCTTGATCGGGGCGGCAAACACGCTGATCTTTCGGCCGGATGGCAAGATCTATGCGGACAATACGGATGGGTATGGGTTTACCGAGAACCTGCGCCAAGGTGCCCCCGGCTGGGCGCCGGAAACCGGACCCGCCGCCGTCTTTGGTGCAGGCGGCGCCGCCCGCGCGGTGATTGCATCGCTGATCGAGGTCGGGGCGCCCGAAATCCGGCTGGCGAACCGGACCCGTGCCCGGTCCGATGCGCTTCGGGCAGAGTTTGGCAACCGGATCAAGGTGTTTGACTGGATACAAGCGGGCAACATGCTGGACGATGCGGTGACGGCGGTGAATACCACGTCGCTTGGCATGGTGGGCAAACCCGATTTTCGCGTGCCGCTGGACGGGTTCAACCCGGATGCCGTGGTCACGGACCTGGTCTATACGCCGCTGCGCACACATTTTCTGGACGAGGCCGAGAAGGCCGGATGTGTGACGGTCGACGGGTTGGGAATGCTGTTGCACCAGGCGGTGCCGGGGTTTGAACGCTGGTTCGGAATGCGCCCCGTGGTCGACGATACGTTGCGCAACGCGGTGATCGGCCTATGAGTAATCCGTTCATCATCGGCCTGACCGGGTCGATTGGCATGGGAAAATCCACAACCGCGGCCATGTTCGCGCAAGACGGGGTGCCGGTTTGGGATGCCGATGCGGCCGTGCATCGGCTTTACGCCCCCGGCGGCGCTGCGGTCGAACCCATCCGCGCGATCTATCCCCCCGCGATTGTCGATGGGGCCGTGGACCGGGACAGGCTGAAAGACTGGATCGGCAAGGACGCGACCGCGCTGAAGAAAATCGAAACCGTGGTGCATCCGCTGGTCGCCGCGGATCGCGCGGGGTTCATAGCCAATACCAAGGCCCCGATCCTCGTGATGGATATACCTCTTCTGTTTGAAACCGGGGCGCAGGATCGGATGGACATGGTCGTTGTGGTATCGGCCCCGGCCGATCTGCAACGCCAGCGGGTGCTGGAGCGCGGCACCATGTCCGAAGACCAGTTCAACGCAATCCTTGCCAAACAGGTGCCGGATGCGGAAAAACGAAAGCGCGCGGATGTGGTGATCCCGACCGAAACAATGGACGGTGCCCGCGCCGCCGTGAAAGCGGTGATCGCCCAGGTGAAGGAGCGTTTGTCCCATGCGTGAGATTGTGCTGGATACGGAAACCACCGGTTTCGATCCCGATGCCGGCGACCGGATCGTCGAAATCGGGTGTCTTGAGCTTTACAACCACATGCCGACCGGCAAGACGTTTCACCAATATATCAACCCCGAACGCGATATGCCGGACGAGGCATTCGGCGTACACGGGATCGGCCCTGACCTTCTGGTCGCCCCGCGTGCGGCTCAGGCGGGTGAAGTCACGCTGAAGGACAAGCCGGTGTTCAAGGCCGTGGGTCAGGCGTTCGTCGATTTCATCGGTGACGCGCGGCTGGTGATCCACAACGCCAGCTTCGATATGAAATTCCTGAATGCCGAGCTGGCCTGGATGGGTCTGCCCCAGATTCCGTGGGAACAGGCCACCGACACGCTGGCCATCGCGCGCAAGAAATTTCCCGGCGCCCCGGCATCGCTGGATGCGCTGTGTCGCCGGTTCAGCATCGACAATTCGTCACGCACCCTGCACGGCGCGCTTCTGGACAGTGAAATCCTGGCCGAAGTGTATCTGGAGCTGATCGGCGGGCGGCAACCCGATCTGGTTCTGGCCCCGGAACAGGGGGCGTCATCAGGCGGCGGTGCGGGTGGCGCGTGGCGACCCCAGCCGCGCCCGACACCCTTGCCCAGCCGCGTCACCAAAGAAGAAGCCGCCGCCCATGACGCTTTTGTTGAAAAGCTGGGCGACGGCGCGGTTTGGAAAAACTTCGGCTAAGGTATCTGACAGGCGTCAGTTGACCGGTGCATCGCCCTGTTCGGCGGCAACGCGGCGTTCGATCTCGTGCCGATACAGCGCAAGGAAATCGACCGTATCCAGGTTCAGCGCGGGGAAGCCGCCATCACGGGTCACGTCTGCCACGATGCGACGCACGAAGGGGAATAACATGCGCGGGCATTCGATCATCAGGAACGGGTGCATCTGATCGTCCGGCACGTTTTCAACCTGGAAGATCCCGGCATATTCCAGCTCAAGCAGGAAAAGCTGCTCGCCGCCGGACTTGTTCTTCGACCCGATCGTGTATTTCGAAACCACCTCGAACTGGTTGTCCGCCGGACGCTTCTTGGCATCCAGCGCCACCTCGACATTGATGTCGGGCTGAACTTCGCCCTGCACGCCCTTTTGCGCCAGGATGTTTTCAAACGACATGTCGCGGATGAATTGTCCCAGAACCTGCATCTTGGGCTGGACGGGCGCGGTTTGTGCTTTGGCTTCCTCGGCCATGATCTTCTCCTTCGGGAAAAACAGTTGGCATGTGCTTACCACCTTGCCCCGGCACCCTCAACAAGGGGTTTTCCAGCACACGGTTTGGGGTTATCTGGGCGGTATGACGGATCTGATCCCCGCCTGGATAGACGGCACCCTGACCCCGGTTGAAAAACTTCAGGCCCATGTGGATGGCGTGAAACACAAAGCTGTGTCGGTGTTCCTGTTCCACAAAGGCAAGATCCTGATCCAGCAACGCGCGGCAGGCAAGTATCATACGCCGAACAAATGGGCGAACACTTGCTGCACCCATCCGCATTGGAACGAAGACCCCCGCGACTGCGCGATCCGGCGTCTGGAAGAGGAGCTGGGGATCACCGGGCTTGACCCCAAATGGGTCGAGCAATTGGAATACCGCGCCGATGTTGGGGGCGGGCTGATCGAACACGAGGTGGTCGACCTGTTTGTCATTCATACCGAGCAGCCCCCCGAGATCACGCTCAACCCGTCAGAAGTGCAAGCAATCCAATGGCTTGACCGTGCGACCTTGGAAGCCGGTATCAGCGAATGGCCCGAGGATTTCACGCCCTGGCTGAAAATCTATATGTCAGACCACGCAGGGTCAGTGTTTGGTCCAGCCTGAGGGGCCTTCCACGCCGGGGTGGGTCGGGCGCTTTTCCGGGGTCACATCGGTGAAATCGCCGTCGATCACATCATCATCCGGGTGGTGCGTTCGCTGCGGCCCTTGCGGCCCCATGGTGAAGGTCTGAACCTGAATGCGCGAACGCGCCCAGTGATAAAGCGCCCGCCGCACCGGCGGGATCAGCAATGCGAAGCCCACGAAGTCGGTGAAAAAGCCCGGTGTCAAAAGCAGCGCGCCGGAAAACAGGATCATCGCGCCATGGGCCAAGGGTTCGGTCGGATCGTTCAGCTGGCCGAAGCTTTCACGCAGTTGTGACAGCGCCAAGGCCCCCTGCGCGCGCATCAATTGCGTGCCGACGACAGCGGTCAAAACAACGATGGCAAGCGTTGGCCACAAGCCGATTGCGCCCCCAACCTGGATGAACAGGGCGATCTCGATCAGCGGAACCGCGATGAACAGCGCAAAAAGCCACATAAGGCATGTCTCCTTTTCATTTCGAACGGTGGACTTGGCCCCGCTCAGCACCTACATATGTCTCCGGTTGACGCGTTTCCATATCGCGCTTGAAAAGAGGTATAAATGAGCTCATCCCTGATCCAGCTTCTGGTGCTTGCCGGAATTGCCCTGTTTCTGATTTTGCGCCTGCGCGATGTGCTTGGAACGCGTGAAGGGTTCGAAAAGCCCGTGGTCACGCGAAAGGACGATCGTCGCCTTGGCCGCGACCAGCTTGAGGTGATCGAAGGTGGCCCGGACAGCGACATCACCGACCATGTGCCCGAAGGCAGTGCCGCCGCCCATGCCCTGGCTGCGATGAAGGGGGCAGAGCCGAGCTTCAGTGTCAGTGAATTTCTGGGCGGCGCGCGCGGTGCCTATGAGATGATCCTGATGGGGTTCGAGGCCGGGGACATGGCCCAGATCAAACCGTTCCTTGCCGACGATGTATACGAGACCTTCGCATCCGTCATCGAGGCGCGTGAAAACAAGGGCCTGACCGTCGAAGCCAAATTCGTCGGCCTGCGCGAGATGAAGCTTGTGGACGCTGCCTATGACCCCGACACCGGCGAAGGCGAAGTGACCGTGCGCTTTATCGGCGAGCTGACCTCGGTCGTGCGCGACAAGGGTGGCGATGTTATCGAAGGCAACCCCAACGAGGTGAAGCGCCAGAAAGATGTCTGGACCTTTGCCCGCATCATGGGTTCGGACAACCCGAATTGGCAGCTTGTCGCCACGGGTGGATGATGCTTCGGGGGCTGGCACTTGCGCTGGCCCTTTTGGGCACGCCCGTATTGGCCGGGTTGGATCACGCCGACATCACGATCTTGTCTTTTGACGACCTGGATGGTTGGGACCGTGACAACCACCAGGAAGCGCTGGCGGTATTTCTGGATACATGCCGCGATCTGGACGATCCGCAATGGCGGCCCATTTGTGCGCTGGCCGCGCAGCAGGACGACGGCAAAACCTTTTTCGAGCTGTTCTTTCGCCCCGTCCTGATCGAGGACGGAAACGAACCGCTGTTTACCGCCTATTACGAGCCGGAGATTCGCGGCTCGCGCACGCAATCGGTCAGGTATCGGTATCCGGTCTATCGAAAACCGCCCGAGCTGAAATCGGGCGATGTCTGGCTGTCGCGGCGCGAGATCGAGGAAGGCGGCGCGCTTCAGGGGCGCGGGCTTGAAATTGCCTGGGTCGAAGACCCGGTCGAGCTTCAGTTCCTGCAAATTCAGGGGTCCGGGCGTATCCGGCTGGCCGAAGGCGGCACCATCCGTCTGGGCTATGGCGGCTCGAACGGGCACAGTTTCATGTCGCTGGGCAACGAGCTTGTGCGCCAGGGGGTCTATAGCGACCATCAGGTTTCGCAGCCGGTGATCCAGAACTGGGTCAAGCGAAACCCCGATGAAGGGCGCGAGCTTCTGTTGTCGAACCCGTCCTATGTGTTCTTTCGCGTGATCGGAAAAGTCTCGGCGCACAAAGGGCCTTTGGGCGCGATGAACCGGTCGATCACCGCGCACCGCTCGTTGGCGGTCGATCCGAAATACACCGCGCTCGGTGCTCCCGTGTGGTTGGAGAAAGAGGGCAAAGAGCCGTTCAACCGCCTGATGGTCGCGCAGGATACCGGGTCGCGGGTCAAGGGCGCGCAGCGGGCCGACATTTTCTGGGGCACCGGCGAGCGTGCCGGACGTTTGGCGGGTCAAATTCGCGATGGCGGACGAATGGTGGTGCTGCTGCCGATCCAGCGCGCCTATGCGATGCTGCCCGAGGACTAGGAATGGCGCGGCGGCCAAGACATCTGAGCGCCGAGGACAAGGCGCTGTGGAAAAAGGTGGCCGACAGCACGGACCGTCTGCACGCGGCGCGCCCGTTGGCCGAGCTGCCCGTGTCGAAACCCGCCCCGTCGCTGCCCGCGTCGCGACCGAAAGCCAATGCGCCGGCGTTCCAGCTTGGGCAGAATGCCAGACCCGCAGCCCCGACCCATGACCTGGCGCCGTCCCTGTCCAACAGCGTTGCCAGTCAACCGCTGTCGATGGACCGCAAGACCTTCGGCAAGATGAAAAAGGGGCGCCTGTCGCCCGAGGCGCGGATCGACCTTCACGGTATGACCATCGCGCAGGCCCATCCGGTTCTGACCCGCTTCATACTGGATGCCGCCGCCGCCGACCGCCGACTTGTTCTGGTGATCACCGGCAAGGGAAAACACCGCGATGATGGCGGGCCGATCCCGGTGCGCCATGGTGTGTTGCGCCATCAGGTGCCGCATTGGCTGAACACGCTGCCCTTGCGCCAACATGTGCTTCAGATCACCGAGGCGCATTTGAAGCATGGCGGCCAAGGGGCCTACTACGTCTATCTGCGCAGGCGTCGATAGCGGTTATTGGGTGATGGGCGTCACGATCAGCCGGGTTGCGTTCTGAACCACCAGAACCGTTCCCGGAACAAGCCCGACCCGTGTGGACGGATCGCCGCCATAGGCTGCACCAAGGTCCGGCACGCTTTGCAACAACCGCAGGAAAGACGGCGAGGCCAGCGCGGTGGCATGGTCGATCTTGCCATCACTGAAGGCCGAGATATCCACCATCGTCACATCCAGCTCGGCCAGTTTCTGAACATCTGTCGTGTTGCCCAAGCGGGCGGTTTGCCCGGTCAGCCCCGCCGACAGGCGCAGTGCGATGTCGCGGGTCGAGGTGAAGATATAGAACGGTTGCGGCAGTTTACCGATCCGGTCGGCCTGCGCCCGGAACACGTCGATATCAATATCCGGTGAAATCAGCATGACCCCGCTGATCTTGCGCAAGCCTTGGCGCCCGTCCGCGATGGTCATCTGCCGCATCGTTTCCATTGCCAGAAGCGCACCCATCGAATGCCCGACCAGCAGGATTTCATCTGCACCCGATGCGGCGACGGCCCGGATTGTCTCTTCCAGCCCATCGCGGGCAATCAGCATCGAGTCGCGATCATACCCGTAACCCAAAGGATGTCCGGCGCTGGGCCAGGAATAATGCACCGGAAGGAAGGGCAGATCCAGATCCTCGGATATCTGCGCAAAGCGATACAGTCCCTCGGCGAAATTGTTGTTGAACCCGTGCACGAAAATGATCGCGGTGCGCTGTTCGGCGCGTCGTTGCGCAAGCTCGCGGCGCAACGCGCTGCGGAACTCGCCCTGCGTCGTCAGGGGCAGGAAACTGTCCAGCAGGAAATGCCGGGTCGGGTCCGGTGTTTTGCGTCGCGGCCATTCAATGCTGCCGGGTTCCCGGTCGGGCGGCACCGAGACATCGAAGCGTCCGAAGATCAATTCGCGGCTTCGGTTGCCGCTGGGAAAGCCCTGCGCGTCGATTTCCCGTGTCGTGCCCACATAGATACGTTGCAGATCACCCGTCGCCGCCGCCCCGGCGAACAGCGTGATCTTCCCGCGCGGCGCGCAGGACACAAGCAAGAGAACAAGAACAAGGTGATGAACAATACGCACGCGCGGCTCCCAGGGTCGGTTCTTGGATACCCGAGGAACCGCGCTCTGCCTAGCCATCAAAGCATGTAGCGGCTCACATCCGTGGCGGTCATCAGCTCGCCAAGGTTGAGATCCACGAAGGCCTTGTCCACCACGATCGTGTCGCCGGCGCGATCCGGCGCGGTGAAGCTCAGTTCTTCGAACACGCGTTCCAGCACGGTGTAAAGGCGGCGCGCACCGATGTTTTCAACGCTCTGGTTGACCTCGGCGGCAATGCCCGCCAACGCGGCGATGCCGTTTTCAGTGAACTCGACCGTGACCTTTTCGGTGTTCATCAGGGCCGTATACTGGCGTGTCAGCGCATTGTCGGTTTCGGTCAGGATGCGCACGAAATCCTCTTCGGTCAGCGCCCGCAATTCGACCCGGATGGGCAGGCGGCCCTGAAGCTCGGGCAGCAGGTCCGAGGGCTTGGCGACGTGAAACGCGCCCGAGGCAATGAACAGGATATGGTCGGTTTTTACCGGCCCGTGCTTGGTGGAAACGGTCGTGCCTTCGATCAGCGGCAACAGGTCGCGCTGCACGCCTTCGCGGCTGACATCGGCGCCACGGGCATCGGCGCGGGCACAGACCTTGTCGATCTCGTCCAGAAAGACGATGCCATTCTGTTCGACCGCTTCAAGGGCCGCACGGGTCACGGTTTCGTCGTCCAGAAGCTTGTCGGCCTCGTCGGAAATCAGAATGTCATAGCTGTCGCGCACGGTCATTTTCTTCTTCACAGTGCGCCCGCCGAAGGCCTTGCCGAACATGTCGCCAAGGTTGAGCATTCCCATGCCCTGCCCCGGCTGGCCCGGCACATCGAACATCTGCATCGGGTTCGTGCTGTCGGCAATCTCCAACTCGACCTCGTGATCGTCCAGCTCGCCCGCGTGCAGTTTCTTGCGAAACATCTCGCGCGTTGCCTCGCGGGCGTCGGTGCCGGCGATGGCTTCGATCACCCGATCCTCGGCGGCGGCTTCGGCGCGGGCCTTCACATCGTCGCGCATAAGGTCGCGGGTTTGCATGATCGCGGCATCCACCAGGTCGCGTACGATCTGTTCGACATCGCGCCCGACATAGCCGACCTCGGTAAACTTGGTGGCCTCGACCTTGATGAACGGCGCGCGGGCGAGTTTTGCCAACCGGCGGCTGATCTCGGTCTTGCCGACGCCGGTGGGGCCGATCATCAGGATGTTCTTCGGGTAAACCTCGTCGCGCAGGTCATCCGACAATTGCTTGCGGCGCCACCGGTTGCGCAAGGCGACGGCAACCGCACGCTTGGCGTCTTTCTGCCCGATGATATAGCGATCCAGCTCGCTGACGATCTCGCGGGGGGTCAGGTCGGTCATTTGCCGATCTCCTCAACAGTCAGGTTGCCATTGGTGTAGACGCAGATATCGGCGGCAATCGCCATCGCCTTGCGGGCAATGCTTTCGGCATCCAGATCGGTTTCCATCAGGCCCCGGGCGGCGGCCAGTGCGAAATTGCCCCCGGATCCGATGGCGGCCACGTCATGTTCGGGTTCCAGCACATCGCCCGCGCCGGTGATCACCAGCAATTCCTTGCCATCGGTGACAATCAGCATGGCTTCCAGCTTTTGCAGGTATTTGTCGGTGCGCCAGTCCTTTGCCAGTTCGACAGACGCGCGGGCAAGCTGGCCCGGCGTGGCCTCAAGCTTCTTTTCCAGACGCTCCAACAGGGTGAAGGCATCCGCGGTCGAACCGGCAAACCCGGCCACCACATCGAACCCACCGGGCGACAGCTTGCGCACCTTGCGCGCCGTGCCCTTGATCACGGTTTGGCCCAGGCTGACCTGCCCGTCCCCCGCGATCACCACCTTGCCACCCCTGCGCACGCCAATGATCGTTGTGCCGTGCCAACCGGGAAAATCCGTATCTGCCATGTCGCCTCCGTTTTTCTTCACCCTATATGGACGTGGGGGTCGGCTCAGACAAGCACCCGCCTTGTTCTTCGCCAGATCGGCGTCTAGCGTGCGGTCATGTCGGTTTCCAAAATCCTGCGCGTTTATCTTGACCCCGAGCCGTTGCAGCGCGCCCGGCAAGGCAAGTTCAACTTCGTGAACAAGATCGCAACAGTGCTGGAAGGTCGGGGATTTCGTGTCGAGTACCGCAAGAATAGTGACTTGGAGCGCTTGGCGTCCGGGGCCCGCAATGGATACGCCCTGTTTCTGATGGACGACCCGCTTCATGACCGCGCGTTGACCATTCGGCGTAGCTACTTCTATCCGTTCTGGCGGATCGAAGCCTCGGCCAAACGGTGGGAATTCGAGGTCGCAAAGAAACCGTTTGACCCCCGTGAGGTCGACACGGACATCGCAAAGGCTTGGGCGGATGATTGGCGCAAATGGCTGTTCAAGGGGGCCGCGTCGGCGATCACGACCGACGGTCCGATCTATGTGCCGCTTCAAGGTCGGCTGTTGCAGCACCGCAGTTTTCAGGCCGCCAGCCCGGTCGAAATGGTCGATCAGGTCGCCACCCGTTTTCCCGATATGCCCGTTCTCGCCACACTGCACCCGGCCGAGACATACGCGCAGGCCGAGCGTGACGCGCTGGAGACCCTGCGCACGCGCCATCAGAACCTGACCGTCACCACCGGGCAGATGAACGAAGCCCTTGCCACCTGTCGTTTCGTGGTGACGCAAAACTCCTCGGCTGCGCTGTTCGGTTATTTCTTCGCCAAGCCCGCGATGCTGTTTGGGCGGATCGACTTTCACCACATTGCCGCGAATGTGCATGAACTGGGCGTGCAAGACGCTTTCGAGACCGTGCAGAACATGGCGCCGGATTTCGACCGCTATCTTTACTGGTTCACGATGTTGAATGCGATCCGTGCGGATGCCGAGGATTGCGAGGACCAGATCCTGCACATCTTGCGAAAACGCGGTTGGCAGGTGGATTAGAGCCTATTCCAGCCAACCCGCAAGGTTGCGTTCGACCACGCCAAGAAGCGCGTCGATATGCGCGTCGTCATCGTTCAGGCAGGGGATATAGGTGAAACTTTCACCGCCTGCTTCAATAAAGGCTTCCTGGATTTCTTCCTGGATTTCCTCAAGTGTTTCGATGCAATCGGCCGAGAAGGCGGGCGCAATCACCGCGATGTTCTTTTTCCCGGCCTTGGCCAGCCGCGCGACCTCTTCCACCGTATAGGGTTTCAGCCATTCCTCCGGCCCGAACACCGATTGGAAGGTGGTGGTGATGTCATCGTCACCCCACCCAAGCCGCTCTTTCAACAAGCGGGTGCTTTTCTGGCATTGGCAATGATACGGGTCGCCTTCCTGCAAATAGCGCTCGGGCATCCCGTGATAGGACACCACCAGCAGGTCGGGCTTTTTCTCGATCGCCGCATAGCCGCGTTCGACCGATTGCGCCAGCGCATCGATATAGGCGGGATCGTCGAAATAGGGTTCGATGGTGCGGCTGGCGGGTTGCCAGGCTTCGTCCATCAACGCGCGGAAGAACGCGTCGTTCGCCGTCGCCATCGTGGCCCCAGCATATTGCGGATACAGCGGGAAGAACAGGATGCGGTCACAGCCCGCCGCGACCAGTTCCCGCACTTTCGATTTGGTCGAGGGGTTGCCATAGCGCATACAGAAATCGGCCATGATTTCAGCGCCAAAGCGGCTTTCCAGCCCGGTGCGCAGCTTGGCGACCTGCTGCTTTGTGATGGTCATCAGCGGGCTTTCACCCAGATCTTCGTTCCAGATCGACTTATAGGCCTCGCCCGATGAAAAGGGGCGCTTGGTCAGGATGATACCTTGCAGGATCGGCTGCCATTTCCATGCGGGATAGTCGATCACCCGCTTGTCCGACAGAAACTCGCTCAGGTAACGGCGCATGGACCAGTAATCATATCCATCCGGCGTGCCCAGATTGGCAAACAGAACCCCGACCTTGCGGGCGGGCAATTTGGGGTGGTCGGCTGGCTTCTTCATGATCATCTTTACGCTCCGTTTCGCACCTTGGATCAATCGCGGGCTGGGGGGCTGGTGTCAATCGGACAATTTGGTCTCATCCGTGCCCAGCGCGTCGGCCAGCCGTGCGGCGGCAGAGCCTGGCCGAAGCGGCTTGGGCTGGCTGTCATCGGGCGCCCATCCGGTCAGGAAAACCAGATCGAAGCTGGCCGAGATGCGGCCATCACCCGTTGGGAAATGCCGGGCGTAACGGTCTTCAATCGTGGTCAGAACCGCGCGAGACAGCGGTGCTTTCAGTCTCTGTTCCAGCGCGTTCCGCTCTCCCATCCGGCGCAGGTCGCGGATCAGGGCGGTGGCGTTTTCATATGTCACCGCGCGCAGGTCACTGTCGGCCACCGGAAGCGCAAAGCCCGCCCGTTGCAGCAGCGCACCAAGATCGCGGATTTCCCCCATCGGCAGGATGCGGGGCGACAGACCGCCGGTCAGCTCGATCTCGACCTCGGCCAGCACGGCGCGCAGTTCGGCCAGCGTCTGGCCACCAAACATCACGCCGATGAACAGCCCATCGGGCACCAACGCCCGCTTCGCCTGGATTAATTGCCCGACCGGGTCATTGGCCCAATGCAGGGAAAGTCCGTGGATCACCAGATCATGTGCGCCGACGTCAAGGTCCAGCACATCGTCATCCGGCACGATTTTCGCCTCGGGGAAGGTTTCACGCCAAACCTGCGGAAAACCTGCCACCACGGCGGGTTTGGTAAACGTTCTGTTAACCTCTGTCAGGCGATCCTTCACCTCGTCCGCCGCAAGGCGTTGTAGGAACAAGCCGTCCCGCCTGGCGCGGGCGCGGTTGCGGGCCAGTTGTGCCGGATCGGTCAGCCGGGGCGGTATTTTTGGGTCGGTCTGTGTCATGGACGCGGACCATAGAAGGAAGGCAAGAAAATGCAATCGGCGCTTGGCGTGCTCTATCCCCCGCAATGTGTCAGCTGCGATGCCCCCACGGATACCGATTTTGCCTTGTGTGGCGCGTGCTGGCGGGACACGCCCTTTATCGAGGGGCTGGTCTGCGACCTGTGCGGCGACCCCCTGCCCGGCGAAGACGATGGCACCCCCATCCATTGCGATGGCTGCCTTGCCATGGATCGACCGTGGGCACAGGGTCGCGCTGCGATGGTCTATGGCGGAAATGCACGGCGGCTGGTCCTGGCAATGAAACACGGCGACCGGCCCGAGCTTGCCCGCGCCGCCGCCCCGTGGCTGGCCCGTGCGGCTGCCCCGCTGGTTACGCCCGACACGCTGATTGTGCCGATGCCGATCCATTGGTCGCGGCTGTTTCGCAGGCGATACAACCAATCGGCCGAACTTGCCCGATACCTCGCAAGGGAGATGAACATCGACCATATCCCCGATGCCTTGCAGCGGACGCGGCGCACCCGGCCCCATGACGGCATGGATGTCGACGCGCGCTTTGCCAATATGCAGGGGGCGATCGAACCTCATCCGAAGAAGGGCGGCGGGATTGCGGGGCGATCCGTGCTGCTTCTGGATGACGTGATGACCTCGGGCGCCAGTCTCGATGCCGCCACGCGCGCCTGCCTGTTGGCGGGCGCCGATCACGTCCGTGTGCTTGCCCTTGCCCGCGTGACCCGGGACGCCTAGGTTTCCGGCGTTCTGGCCGCATTGGCCTGTCACGAAACGGAGCATCCCATGCAGCCAGTCACCATCTATACCACGCAACTCTGTGGCTATTGCCATGCCGCCAAACGCCTGCTGTCCAGCAAGGACGTGACCTTTGACGAAATCGACGTGATGATGAACCCGGAAAAGCGGCAAGAGATGATGCGCCGCGCCAATGGGCGCCACACCGTGCCGCAAATCTTTATCGGCGACACGCATGTCGGTGGATATGACGACATCGCCGCGCTGGATCGAAACGGCAAGCTTGACCCTTTGCTGGCGGGTTAGACTATGAAAACGGCGCTGATCCAGTTCACGGCGGGCGATGATCCGAAAGCCAACCTGACGACGGTTCGGCGTATGATCCGCGAAGCCGCTGGGGCCGGAGCGGCGTTTGTTTTGACGCCCGAGGTCAGCAATATCCTGTCCGGGCACCGCCACCTTGCACAGGTTCTGCACGAAGAGGCGGACGATCCGTTCCTGAGCGCCATGCAGGAAGAGGCCGCCGCGCTGGGCATCTGGCTTTTGGTCGGGTCGCTGGCGTTGAAAACCGGCGATGCGGATGGGCGTTTTGCCAACCGGTCGGTCCTGATCGCGCCCGATGGCCGGATTGCGGCGCGGTATGACAAGATTCACATGTTCGATGTCGAGATCGACGCGACCGAGACCTATCGCGAAAGCGCG
>JAUHWP010000165.1 GCA_030424645.1 Alphaproteobacteria bacterium | reverse complement strand
CGCGCAATCCACAGCGTCTTCATAACCAGAATGCTCTATTGAATAAAATTCTCGGTGATTATCACTTTGTTCACCAGTTTGGAACAAAACTGGAACGGAATAAGGAGGATACTTATGCCGATCAGTTTTATCATTACCGGGATTTTCACCGGCTCCATCGCCGCCGCATTGGCAATCAGCCTTGATGCCGGGGCGATGTGGGCCTTGTTGTCTTATGCCCTGTCGGGTGCGTCTGCCTTGCTGGGCGCGGCGCTGATCACGACGGTTCGACGCAACACCTGGCCACGCAAAGGATGGCGCGCAATGCCCACGCGATCCGGCTGGCATGCACGGCTGGACCAGATGTCGCGCCAGTCGGGCGACACCCCGCAGGTCGGGCTGTTCACAGCGATCCGGCAGACCCGGCAGGTTCGCATGTGACCTTGGTGACGGTTCCTGCAACGCCGTCCCATGTGCCGTCCTCAAGCCGATAGGCCAGCACGCGGTCGGGGTTGGTTGGCGGCGGCATCTCGACCCCGTCCAGCTTCGAAAACCCGAATCGTGCGTAATAGGGGGCGTCGCCCACCAGCATCACCCGTTGCGTGCCCTGACCCTGTGCCACCAGCAGGCTTTCGCGGATCAGATGTCCCCCCAACCCCTCGCCCTGTCGGGTTGGGTGGACGGCAACGGGACCAAGAAGCAAGGCATCATGCGATCCGCCGTCACCGACAATCACAACGGGCCAATAGCGGATGGCCCCGGCCAGGATCCCGCTTTCGTCCCGCGCGATCAGCGACAGATGGGGCACCGGGTCAACGCCGTCACGCAGGCGATAGGACGACAACGCCTCGCGGCCCGGCGCAAAGCACAGATCGTACAGCGCCTCGACCTCCCACCAGTCCTCGTCCGTTTCTTCGGTCAGGTGATACACCTGCTGCCCCTCGCCTTCTGCCGTTCTTTGCTGCTATCACGGCACGACGCGGAAAAGAAAGGGAGAAGCGGGTGTTCTTTGAACCGAAAAACGGGCATGGGTTGCCCCATAACCCGTTCAACGCGTTGATTGTCCCACGCCCCATCGCGTGGGTCACAACGCGCGGGGTGAATGGAACCGACAATCTTGCCCCCTATTCCTTTTTCAACGGCGCCGCCTATGATCCGCCGCAGGTGATGTTCGCCTCGACCGCAGGCAAGGACGACCGCGATCTGGGCAAGGACACGATCGACAATATCAACGCCACCGGGGTGTTCTGTGTCCATATGGTTGGCGCAAATCTGACAGACGCGATGAACACCTCCTCGGGCAGCTATCCAAGCGATACAGACGAAATTTCGCTGGCGGGGCTGGAACGGATCGAATGCACGACGATTGCCGCCTCGCGCCTGCCCGCAGCGCCCGCTGCCCTTGAATGCAAGCTGACCCAGATCACCCGCCTGCCGGGTGAAGAAAACCTCGTCTGTTTCGGCGAGGTTACGGGTATTCATCTGCGCGACGATTGCATGGTAGACGGGATATTCGACATCACACGCGCGCGCCCATTGGCGCGGCTGGGGTATCGGGATTACACGGTGGTGAAGGACAAGTTCGCGCTGAAGCGCCCCGGCGAATAGACGCAGCGCGACGCGCCTGCTAGACTGGCCCCGAAACCATGGAGGGTGACATGAACAAAGCGGCCTGAATCTTCAGTCTTTCCCAAAAGGAGGTCACATGCCGTTTTCCATGCCCGACGCCGCGCGCGTCCACCCCGTTACCCTGCCCGATGGTTCGATCCACCAAGGCACGGTGTTCCTGTCCAACGTGATTGATCAGCCCAATATCGACGTGGGCGACTTCACCTATGCCTCGGATTTCGATCCGCCGCCGCCAGATGGCTGGGCGGCGCGGCTGGCCCCGTATCACTTCCCGATGTCCGAGGGGCAGCTCAGCATCGGCAAGTTCTGCCAGATTGCCCATGGGGTGCGCTTCATCACCTCGGCGGCCAACCATGCCTATGCCGGGCTGACCAGCTTTCCTTTCGGTATCTTCACACTGGATCAGGAACTCATGGCGCAGCCCGACAGCCGCGACACCAAGATCGGCCATGATGTCTGGCTTGGCTACGGGGCGGTGGTCTGCCCCGCCGTCACCATCGGCAACGGTGCCATCATCGGCGCCGGCGCCGTGGTGCGTGACGATGTGCCTGACTATGCCATTGTCGCGGGCAATCCCGCGCAGGTCGTCAAGATGCGCCTGTCGCCCGCCGATATCGACCGGATGAACCGGTTGGCGTGGTGGGATTGGCCGGTCGAGCAGATCGCCCGCGCGCGTCACGCGCTGGAAGCGGGCGATCTGGACGCGTTGGAGGCGCTGGCGCCGAAGCCTTAGTGGCTGCCCAGAATGCCCGTGCGCACCGAATAGTCGACGGCGACCTCGTAATCGGGGTCGTCGTCGCTGTCGATCATCAGGTGCCCCGCCTTGGTCAGCAAACGGTGACAATCGCGGCTCAGGTGCCGCAGCTGGATCTTCTTGCCCGCCGCTTCGTATTTCTGCGCCACGGCCTCGATCGCTTGCAGGGCGGATTGATCGACCACGCGTGAGCGGGCGAACTCAATGACCACCAGGTCAGGGTCGTTCTGCACATCGAACAGTTCGACAAACCCGTCGGACGAGCCAAAGAACAGGGGGCCTTCCACATCATAGACCTTGGCGCCGCCTTCATCGCGTGTGATCGCATGAATTCGCGCTGCCGCGTTCCACGCATAAGCCAGCGCCGACACGATCACGCCCACAACCACCGCCACCGCAAGGTCTTCGTACACCGTCACCGCCGTGACCAGCAGAATGACGAACGCGTCGGTCTTGGGCACCCGGCGCAGGATGGTCAGAGAGTTCCAGGCAAAGGTGCCGATCACCACCATGAACATCACGCCAACAAGCGCGGCCAGCGGGATCATCTCGATCCACGAGGACGTCGCCACGATGAACAGCAACAGAAACAGCGCCGCCGCGATCCCCGCGATGCGCGTGCGCCCGCCGGATTTCACGTTGATCATCGACTGCCCGATCATCGCGCAGCCGCCCATGCCACCGAAGAACCCGGTGACAACATTGGCCGTGCCCTGCGCGATACATTCCTGCGAGGCCCCGCCGCGATGGCCCGTCATCTCACCCACAAGGTTCAGGGTCAGAAGGCTTTCGATCAGGCCAATCGCGGCCAGGATCACCGCATAGGGCAGGATGATCCACAAGGTCTCAAGCGTGAAAGGGGCCAGCATGGCGGGGGGATAGATCCCTTCGCCGGTGCCGAACGGATTGTGGAAGCTGGGCAAGCCGCCCTTGATCGACGCCATATCGCCCACCGTGGGCACGTCGATCCCGAAGGCAATCACGATCCCGGCCACGATCCCGATCCCGGCCAGCGGGGCGGGAACGAACTTGGTCAGCTTGGGCATCCCCCAGATGATCAACATGGTCAGCCCGACAAGCCCCAACATGCTGTAAAGCGGCAGGCCGGTCAGCCATTCTTCCGTGTTATCTGGGTTCTTGAACTGCGTGAGCTGGGCCAGGAAAATCACGATTGCCAGCCCGTTCACGAAGCCCAGCATCACCGGATGCGGCACCAGCCGGATGAACTTGCCCCAGTGCATGACCCCGGCAAAGACCTGCAACAGCCCCATCAGGATCACGGTGGCAAACAGGTATTCCACCCCATGTTTTGCCACCAGCGCCACCATGACCACAGCCAGCGCGCCGGTGGCGCCCGAGATCATGCCGGGCCGCCCGCCGATCACGGCCGTGATCAGACCGACCAGAAACGCAGCATAAAGCCCCACGAGCGGATGCACCCCTGCCACGAAGGCAAACGCCACGGCTTCCGGCACCAGTGCCAGAGCCACGGTCAGGCCCGACAGCAGCTCGATCTTGATGCGGTTGGGCGTCAGGTCTTCGGATTGCGACAAGCGCAGGTCAGGGCGTTCAATTCGATTGGCAAATCTTGCCAGCAGGGCACGGGCCACGGGTCACCTCGTTTGGGGAAATCTGTTCGCGATGGGCGCTGACTACAGGCATTCGGGGTCGTAAACAATGCCCCTTGCGGGAAACCGCCCTGCATTTGCCGCATGGCAACAGGAACAAGCGCAGGATAATGTGGCCCCAACTGCGGAAGGAGACAGGCATGAACACGCATATCGGGATCATCGGCGGGTCCGGCATTTATCAGATTGACGGGCTGGACGGCGCCGGTTGGCACAGCGTCGACAGCCCGTGGGGCACCCCATCGGACCAAATCCTGACCGGGCATCTGGACGGGGTGAAGATGTCTTTCCTGCCGCGCCACGGACGCGGCCATCTTCATGCGCCCTCGGATGTGCCGTATCGCGCCAATATCGACGCGTTGAAGCGGCTGGGCGTGACCGATGTGATCAGCGTGTCGGCCTGCGGGTCGTTTCGCGAAGACATGGCGCCGGGTGATTTTGTCATTGTGGATCAGTTCATTGACCGCACCTTTGCGCGATCGAAAAGCTTCTTCGGCTCGGGCTGTGTGGCGCATGTGGGCTTTGCCCATCCCACCTGCCCGCGCCTGTCGGCGGCCTGCGCGCAATCGGCGCGCGCGGCGGGTGTCACTGTGCATGACGGCGGCACCTATCTGGCCATGGAAGGCCCGCAGTTTTCCACCCTGGCCGAAAGCCGTCTGTATCGCGACCAGTGGGGCGCCGATGTGATCGGCATGACCAACATGCCCGAGGCCAAGCTCGCCCGTGAGGCCGAGCTTTGCTATGCCTCGGTCGCGATGGTCACGGATTACGATTGCTGGCACCCCGACCATGACGAGGTCGACGTGGCACAAGTCATCGCCACCCTGACGGGCAATGGCGACAAGGCGAAACGCATGGTGGCGGGGCTGCCGGGCCTCTTGGGGGCGGAGCGCGCGCCTTGCCCGCATGGCTGTGACCGGGCGCTCGATATGGCGATCATGACCGCCCCCGACAAGCGGGACCCGGCGCTTTTGGCCAAGCTGGACGCGGTCGCCGGGCGGGTGCTGTGACCACACGCCCCTTGCGTGATTGACCGGATTGCGCCACACAAATGCCGACCCATTCTGCGAAAGGCGTTCCCATGAACAAGGGCAAGACCGTCAAGGATTACATCCGCACCATCGTCGATTTCCCGCACGAAGGCATCCTGTTTCGCGATGTGACGACGCTGTTTGCCGAC
>JAUHWP010000034.1 GCA_030424645.1 Alphaproteobacteria bacterium | reverse complement strand
TCGTCGATCCCGAAGCTCTTGACCAGTTCAAGCTCTTTCGGTCCGGTCGCGGGCACGATGCAATCGACCATCGAGTTCGGGAAGGTGCACTTGGTGTCGATCCAATCGGCAAGCTCCGGGTCGCTAAGCCGGGCCAGCGACACAACGGTCTGGCGCAGGATATCGCCATTTCCCTGCAAGTTGTCGCAGCTTTGCCCGGTAAAGGGCGTCATACCGCTGACCCGGCGCTGTTTCAGGGCCGCCACCATGGCCCCGAAAGCGGTGCGCGGCCTGTCCGGGTTGGCGGCGTCGTGCTGGATATCGGGATGGTCTTGGTCGAACCGCTTGGTGACCGGGTTGATGTAATATCCCCCCTCGGTCACGGTCAGCGCGACGATGCGGATTTCGGGGGCCGCCATCTGGGTGATCAGGGCGGCGTTATCCTCTTCGACCGGAACGAAGCCGATCATCGCGCCGACCACCTCGGCCGAGCGGCCATCGGGATCAAGCTCGATCAGCGTGTTCAGATAATCCTGCGCCGCAAGGCGTTGACGCTGGGCATCATCGGCCGCCCGCACCCCTGCCCCGATGATCCCCCAATCCATGGCCTGCCCCGCTTGCATCAGCCGGTGCAGATACCAGGCCTGATGGGCGCGATGGAAATTGCCCAGACCGATATGCACGATCCCGGGGGTGATCGCCGACCGATCATAGGTCGGACGCGCGATTGCGGCAGGCAGTTGCGCCAAGGTTGCGTTACACAGTTTCACGTCAGCTCATCCAGTTGCCGCCATCGACGTTCAACGTCTGGGCGGTGATATATCGCGCCTCGTCCGAGGCAAGGAACACGCAGGGGTCGGCCACATCGCGCGGTTCGCCCATCCGCCCCAGCGGCACGGCCTCGCCCACTTCGCGTTTCTTCTGTCCAAGGGGCTTCTGCTCGTATTCGGCAAACTGCGCATCGACCGCGTCCCACATCGGCGTGTCGACCACGCCGGGCGCAATCGCGTTCACGCGGATCTTGTCGCCCGCCAGTTCAAGCGCCAGGCTTTGCGTGACCGAGATCACCGCCGCCTTGGTCGAACAATAAAGGACGATATTCGGCTCGCCGCGCCGTCCGGCTTGTGACGAGAAGTTGATGATCGCCCCGCCCCCGCGCTTTTTCATCGACGGAACAACGGCCTGAATGGCGAAGATGGTGCCCCCGACATTCACGTCATACTGGCGGCGATAATCTTCGACCGTCACCTTGTCGATGGACGCCATGTTGAAGATGCCCGCGTTGTTGACCAGAATGTCGATCCCGCCCCAGGCCTGTTCGACGGCGGCAACACCTGCCGCGATCGACGCGGGATCGGTCACGTCCATCACCACCGCCATGCCGCCAACGGCCGTTGCGGTCGATCTGGCGTCATCTTCCAAAAGGTCGGCAACGGCCACTTTCGCCCCGGCTGCGGCATAGGCTTCGCAAATCGCGCGCCCGATTCCGCGCGCGCCCCCGGTGACAAGGGCGACCTTTCCATCGAGCCGCTTCATGAAACACGCAGCCCGTCGGCATCGAACTTGTGAATATGGTTCATGTCCGGCGTCAGGAACACCGTGTCACCATGCCTCACCGTGAATTCGCCGCTTGCACGCACGGTCATCGGGTCGCATCCAGGCACGCCGTGAATGTGAAGATAGGTGTCGGACCCCAGATGCTCGGCCACGCCGACGGTGCCCTGCCACGTGCCTTCCGTGGTCGAGACCGAGATATGTTCGGGCCGGAAACCGACGCTGTGCGCCCCGTATTTCGCGGCTTCGGCCCCTTCGACGAAATTCATCTTTGGGCTGCCGATGAACCCGGCAACGAACTTGTTCTGCGGGCTGCGATACAGCTCAAGCGGGCTGCCGACCTGTTCGATCACCCCGGCCTGCAACACGACGATCTTGTCGGCCATGGTCATCGCTTCGACCTGGTCATGGGTCACATAGATCATCGTGGTCTTCAGCTTCTCGTGAAGCTCCGAGATCTCCATGCGCATCCCGACACGCAGGGCGGCATCCAGGTTCGACAGCGGTTCGTCGAAAAGAAAGGCTTCCGGTTCGCGCACGATGGCGCGGCCGATGGCGACCCGTTGCCGTTGCCCCCCCGACAATTGCCCCGGACGCCGATCCAGATAATCCGTCAGGTTCAGCGCCTTGGCCGCGGCGTCGATCCGCTTGTCCTGCTCGGCCTGGCTGACCTTCGCCATGCGCATCGGGAACGCGATGTTCTTGCGCACCGACATATGCGGATACAAGGCATAGGACTGGAACACCATGGCCAGACCGCGCTTGGCAGGCGGCAGGGTGGTGGCATCCGTGCCGTCGATCGCGATATGGCCCGAGGTGACATCCTCAAGCCCGGCGATCAGGCGAAGAAGCGTGGACTTGCCGCACCCCGAAGGTCCGACGAAGACCGTGAACTCTCCGTCCTCGATGGTCAGGTCCAGCGGCGGAATGACCTCGACATTGCCGAAGCTTTTGGTGACTTGCTGCAGTTGAATTTGTCCCATTGGTCAGTTCCTTATTTCACAGCGCCGAAGGTCAGGCCGCTGACAAGTTGCTTCTGGCTGAACCAGCCAAGGATGAGGATCGGGGCAATCGCCATGGTCGAGGCCGCGCTGAGCTTGGCATAGAACAACCCTTCGGGGCTGGAATAGCTGGCGATGAACGCAGTCAGCGGCGCGGCTTTGGCCGCTGTCAGGTTGAGGGTCCAGAACGCCTCGTTCCAGGCCAGGATGACATTCAGAAGGATCGTCGATGCGATGCCGGGAATGGCCATCGGCGTCAGCACATACAACACCTCGTCGCGCAGGCTGGCACCGTCCATCCGGGCCGCTTCAAGAATCTCGCCCGGAATTTCCTTGAAATAGGTGTAAAGCATCCAGACGATGATCGGCAGGTTGATCAGCATCAGCACGATCACAAGCGCGATCCTGGTGTCCAGAAGCCCCATTTTGATGAAGATCAGATAGATCGGATACAGAACCCCCACGGCAGGCAGCATCTTGGTGGACAGCATCCACAGCAGGATGTCCTTGGTCCGTTTCGAGGGCACGAAAGCCATCGACCAGGCAGCCGGGATGGCGATGAGGATGCCAAGAAGGGTCGATCCGCCCGCAATGATGACCGAGTTCCACAGGAACCGCATGTAGTTCGACCGCTCCATCACCACCGAGTAGTTTTCAAGCGTCCAGTCGAAAGCCAGAAACACGGGTGGATCGGAAATCGCCTGCGCCTCGGTCTTGAAGCTGGTCAGGATCGTCCAGAGGATCGGGAAGAAGATCAGAAGACCCACGGCCCATGCCGCTGCGGTGTTGATGATCTTGCGTTGTTGCGTCACTGAGCGTGCCATGTTGTGTTCCTCACGCGTCCAGGTTCTTGCCGACGATGCGCATCAGGAAGATCGCGACGATATTGGCAAGAATGATTGCATAGACACCACCGGCGGACCCAAGCCCGACATTCTGGCTTTCCAACACCCGCTGATAGATCAGATAGGTCAGGGTCCGGGTCCCGAACGCCCCCTGCGTGGTCACGAAGATCTCGGCAAAGATCGACAGCAGGAAGATGGTCTGGATCAGGACCACCACGGTGATGGCGCGCCCCAGATGGGGCAAGGTGATAAAGGCGAAGCGGGCCAGCGGCGGGGCGCCGTCCATTTCCGAGGCTTCAAGCTGTTCGCCGTCCAGCGATTGAATCGCGGTCAGCAGGATCAGCGTGGCGAAAGGCAGCCACTGCCAGGACACGATCACGATGATCGAGGTCATCGGCACCTGGGTCAGCCATTCGACGGGCGAGGCCCCGAAGAATTTCCAAAGATGGGCAAACAAACCGTTCACCGGGTCCATGAACATGTTCTTCCAGACCAGTGCAGACACGGTCGGCATCACGAAAAACGGCGCGATGACAAGGATGCGCACCATCCCCTGCCCCCACATCGGCTGGTTCAGCAGGATCGCCAGCAACACGCCAAGGATCACGGTGATAAGCAGAACACCACCGACGATGACCAGCGTCGTCAGCACCGAGGGCCAGAACGAACTGGACGTGACGAAGCGGACATAGTTTTCGAAACCGACCCATCCAAGGTCACCGCCGCGCAGCGGCAGGTATTTCTTGAACGAGAAGAACAAGGTCATGATCAGGGGCACGAGCATCCAGCCAAGAAGCAGGATAACAGCCGGAGCCATCATGATACGTGCGGCGGATCGGGAATGCTGGGTCGCCATGACACACCTCCATTGCTGACGGACCAAGTGCCGCCTGAACGAATGTTAACTCGGTTGGGTCGCACAAACGATGGAACGGAAGGCAGCGACGGGTCACTGCCTTCCGATTTGGACGGGATGCCTAGTAACCTGCGGCTTCCATCTCATCCGTGGTAAGGGCCTGCGCTTTGGCAAGGGCCTCGTCGGCGGTCTGCTGACCGGCCAGCGCGGACGAAAATTCCTGCCCGACCTGGTTGGCGATACCCGCAAATTCCGGGATCGCCGCAAACTGCACGCCGACATAGGGAACCGGATCGACCGTCGGGTTGTTCGGATCGGCCGACAGGATGCTGTCCAGCGTCATTTGCGCGAACGGAACCTCTTTATAGTTCTCGTTCTCGTAAAGCGAGGTCCGCGCCCCCGGCGGCACGTTGGCCCAGCCTTCGTTTTCCGCGACCAGCTCGATATATTCCTTCGACGTTGCCCACTGGATGAATTCCTTGGCGGCGGCCTCTTTCTGGGTGCCTGCCGGAATGGCCAGCGCCCAGGCCCACAGCCAGTTGCTGCGCTTGCCAAGCCCGGTGTCGGGGGCCAGTGCGAAACCGACCTTGTCCGCAACCGTCGAGTCGTTCGGGTTGGTCACGAAGGACGCGGCCACGGTGGCGTCGATCCACATGCCGCATTTGCCCTGCTGGAACAGCGACAGGTTTTCGTTGAACCCGTTATTCGATGCACCCGGAGGGCCCGCGTCATTCATCAGGTCGATATAGAAGTTCAGCGTGTTCGACCAGGCTTCGCTGTCGAACTGGGGTTTCCAGTCCTCGTCGAACCAGCGTGCGCCGAAGGCATTCGCCGTCGCGGTCAGGAAGGCCATGTTTTCGCCCCAGCCGGCCTTGCCACGAAGGCAGATGCCATAGATTTCGTTGTCCTTGTCGGTCATGGCGCGCGCCGCTTCGGCAACGAAATCCCATGTCGGCGCGTCGGGCATTTCCATGCCGGCGGCTTCCATCAGGTCGGTGCGATACATGATCATCGAGCTTTCGCCATAGAAGGGCGCGGCATACAACGTGCCTTCATAAGACAGACCGCCACGCATCGCAGGCAGGATGTCATCGACATCGTATTCTGCGGGAAGATCGTCCAGCGACACCAGCCAGCCGTTCTTGGCCCAGATCGGTGTTTCATACATGCCGATCGTCATGATGTCGAACGAGCCACCCTTGGCCGAAATATCGGTGGTGACACGCTGACGCAGGACGTTTTCTTCCAGCGTCACCCATTCGACCTCGTGACCGGTCTTGGCCGTGAAATCATCGGTCAGACCCTGCATACGGATCATGTCACCGTTGTTCACGGTCGCGATCGTGATGGTCTCGGCAATGGCGGCAGTTGTGCCCATGACCGTCAAAGCGGTCGCTGCACAGAGTGCGGTCTTCAGAGACATCCTTATCCTCCCATAGTTGGATGTTATGATCCCCAACCATAGTCACAGAGCTGCCTCGGCGTCAATTATAATTTTACGCGCGATAAGATTTATCTTGCCTCACGCTGACTCCCGCATGATCAGCTTGCCTTCGAACAAAACCATCTCGCCCGAGTGATCCTGCGTTCCCGACTCCACCGTATCGAACAGGACCTGAACGGCGCGGCGCGACACCGAATCATAGTCCTGCGCGATGGTTGTCAGCGGTGGGCAGGTGAACCGCGAAAACGGGTGGTCGTCCTGCCCTGCAACGCGCAGATCGCAGTCGCTGTCGCGCCCGACCTTGACCCCCATGTGATAGCAGGCGGAGAGGAACCCGATTGCCAGCCGGTCGTTGCTGCACAGGATCGTGTTGGTCGAAAACCGGCCGGACTGGATGGCCTCGATCCCACCGGCGCGACCGATCTCCTCGAACGCCCAGCCCTCACCATCGACACTGATGACCTGCGGCTCGTGGCCCATCTTCTCCATCGCTTCGATATAGCCCAGCCGCCGCTTGTTGGCGTTGGGGTTCGCGGGCTTCTTCATCTCGAAAAAGCACGGCGGCTCTCCGGTCCGGCCCAGATACTCGACGATCAGGTGCGAAAATTGCGGGTTGTCCGATCCGACAAAGGCCGCACCCACCCCTTCGATCAGGCTGTCGAAAAGCACGGTCGGCACATCGGCGCAGAACGCCTCGACCGCCCCTCGGTCGGACACACGCCCCAGGGGCGCCAACAACACGCCCGCCGGCTTCAGCGCCCTGAGGCTGTTCAGGATCTCGACTTCAAGCTCGGGGCTGCCATGCGAGCTGAACAAGGTGGGGCTGTAGCCTGCATCAATGCACCGCTCTTCGATGTTTCGCGCAATTTCGGCAAAGAACGGATCGGCCAGATAGGGCACGACGATGCCGACATTCTTGGTCAGCTTGCGGTTCTGGTTCATCGCAAAGATGTTCGGGCGATAGTCATGCTGCTCCAACGCCGCTTCGATCCGTTGCCGGGTGCTGGCGCGAACACTGTTGGGATCGTGGAAATATTTCGACACCGTTGGCCGCGAAACGCCGCTGACCTCGGCGAACTCTTCCATATTCCTGATTTTGCGTCCGCTCATGTCACCCTCCTGCCAGCCTGTGATGACGCGCTTATGCGCAGACCCCCGCAGGCGTGGGCCTCGATGTTCTTTACGCGCGCAATTTTATATATTTACATTAGAACTTCGCCGCAATGCACGGTCAAGATTTATTTCCCACCCCCCAGCGCCGGACGTGGCCGCTTAAACTCATGGTTGTTTCAAACCCTTGGCTGTCGTAGTTTAAGGTAACGGATGCCATTGCATCCAACCCGATGGAAAACCAGCAGCCCAAACAAGACGGCGACAAGAAGCCCGAGGAAAAGTCATTCTGGAAGACAGTGCCCGGTATATTGACCGGCATTGCCGCCATTGTGACGGCGATCGCGACGCTGCTGGCAGCCGCCGACAAGGCGGGTCTGTTCGCGACTGACACACCCGCCACCAGGAACGAAACCCCCGGCACCGGCGATGGTGTGACCACAACCGGTGACAACAGCCCCGTCGTTCAGGACACCGATGGCGACGTGACCATCACAGGCGGCCAATGATCCGGCGCGCTGCATGGATCGCGGCGCTGGTCGCCCTGCCCTTTGGTGCCACCGCGCAAGACATCACGACCTATGGCGATTGCAGCCCGGTCATTCAGGATGTCGGCGGCGATGTCACCGTCGTCTGCTATAAGGACCGCAACCAGAAACCCCGGTTTCGTGTGGTCTATTACCGGCTGGGCGGCATCGGGCAGAGCTTTCTTCTGAACGGGAAACTGTCGCCCGAATGGGAAAAATACCTGGGCGGTCAGCAAGCCATCGTCAACAATGCCGTTCACACCGAAATCCGCACCCTGACCGACCGGTTCGGTCAGCAGATCGGGGGCAGCTATCTGTCCGGCAATGTGGGGTTCGAAGGCGGTGACTTCGGCATGGGCCTTGCTGATTATGCCCAACAGGTCGACGCCGATATCGAGGTCTTTCAGACCGACGGCGGCGCGATGCCGGATCTGCGCTCTGCCGAAGGCTGGCGCGTCTTCGGCCCCGGCCAGCTTTTCGTTCCCGACCTGACCGCCGCCCAGGCGCTGTTCCAGAAATACGCCATCCCGGCGGGGTATCAGGCCTATTGGGGCACCTCGTCGGGCGCGGCAAACTGGGTTGAACCGGGGTCGAAAATGACCGCACCGACATTGTGGCGTTCCATGACGCTGGCGGATCTCGACGACTACGAAGCTCGATACGACGCCTATCTGGGCCGCGCGCTTGATATCTCGAACGACGCGCGCAACACCGGCGATCTTGACCGGCGCGCCGAACGCGGATTGTTCGCCAATGCCGGTGCGGGATATTTCGCCGGACGTCGGATTGAACACACCACGCTGGATGCGTTGCGATACCTTGCGCGCAACGGCCTGCCCGAAAACTATGCCATCGTGAAGGGCGAACCCGGTATCCATTATGGCTGGTCCTTCACCGCCAACACGCGCAGCGCCGATCTTCTGGTGGCAGTGTTGGAAAACGTGGGCGACACACCAATGGATGTGGGGGCGTTCACGATCGCCGAAACCGCTGAAATGACCCTGCGCCGCCATGACGAAACGCAGGCCCTTCTGGCCACGGCACAACCTGTCGACAAGCGGCTTTGGCCACCCGGCATTCTGGCACCGGGTGAAAAGCTGGTGATTCCGGTGCGCATCGAAATGCCGCTTTTGCCAGAGGTCTTCGACTGGATCGCCTCGGGCTACCGCGACAATTACGCAGCCGCCGAAGCGATCCGCGACGAGGCCACGACCTCGGCCGCCCGCCAGATCGTGTTCGTGCATCCGAACGAACAAACGAATGTGCTGTTTGCCCTGCCCCCGTCTGACCTGCCCGAGGGGCGCATCCCCGACCTGGTCGAGCGGTTTGAATACGGACCCGCATGGTCCATTCAGGCGGTCGAGGTGGATGGCGCCACCTTTGATTTCCGCCAGCACGACCCCAACAATTTCATTCTGTTCGCCGGTGGCGGGGTCGGCAGTTGCCCCTATCTTTATTCCTATCAGGAAGATGGCGACATCTGGATCGAAGAAAACCATTTCCTGCTTGGCGCAACCTCGCCCGACAAGAAACGCACCGAGCGGCTGGAGTTGAGCCATTTCGACGGCCGGCTGGAAATCCGCGAGAAAGAGCACGAGCTGGCCCATATCGACCAGATCACCCTGATCCTGAGGGACGAGGATGGAACCGAGGAAACATACCCTGCCGTATGGCCCGCCGAGCTGGCGGATCACGACGGGCAGAACCTGGTCTTAGGTTACGGCGAACGCACCGAGGTCCGGTTCGACCTGCCCGATGGGGCCTGGGAGGGGAAGACCGTATTCGTGTCGGCCACCGGCTATTACCTGCCGCTCTCGGACCCGTCGCTGTTTGCCAGCCGCAACTGACCGGGCGGGCGGGTCAGAACGGTGCTTCCAGATCGCTCAGCCGCACATAGACGGTCTTCAGCTCGGAATAATGCTCGATCGCCGCTTTCGAGTTCTCGCGCCCCACGCCCGAGGCTTTGGTGCCCCCAAACGGGGCCTCGACCGGGGCGTCGTTATAGGTGTTGATATAGCATGTGCCCGCCTCGAACCCGGCCACCACGCGGTGCGCGCGGGTCAGGTCGTTGGTGAAGACCCCGGCCGCCAGCCCGAATTCGGTATCATTGGCGCGCGCCATCACCTCGTCTTCCGTGTCAAAATCCAACACCGACATGACCGGGCCGAAAATCTCTTCCCGCGCGATGGTCATATCGTCGGTCACATCGGCAAAAACGGTGGGTTGCAGGAAAAACCCGTCCCCGTCGATACGTTCCCCGCCATAGACCAACCGCGCACCTTCTTCCTTGCCCTGTGCGATATAGTTCAGGACGATATTCATCTGACCCTCGCTGACCATCGGGCCGAAACTGGTCTCCGGGTCCAGCGGGTCGCCGATGATGGCATCGCCCAGCCGCTCGGCGAGCCGGGTCAGAAACGCCTCTTTAATGCCCTTCTGCACAAAGACCCGCGTGCCGTTGGAACAGACCTGCCCCGAGGAATAGAAATTGCCCAGAATGGCCCCCGACACCGCGTTGTCCACATCCGCGTCATCAAACACGATCATCGGGGATTTGCCGCCCAGCTCCATGGTGACATGCTTCATCTCGGCCGCCGCTGCGGCATAGACCTTCTTGCCCGTGGGAACGGACCCGGTCAGCGACACCTTGGCCACGCGCGGATCGGTGACAAGCGCCGCGCCGACCTCGCCATAGCCCTGCACGACGTTGAACACACCCGCAGGGGCGCCCGCTTCGATCAGGATTTCAGCCACTTTCAGCGCCGATAGCGGCGTCATTTCCGACGGCTTGAACACCGACGTGTTGCCACAAGCCAGCGCCGGCGCCGCCTTCCAACAGGCGATCTGGGTGGGATAGTTCCAGGCGCCGATGCCGACGCAGACGCCCAATGCCTCGCGCCGGGTGTAAACGAAGTCACCGTTGCCCAATTGGATGTGCTCGCCGGTCAGGCTGCCCGCAAGCCCGCCGAAATACTCCAGCGCATCCGCACCCGAGGTCGCATCGGCCACGCTGGTTTCCTGATACGGCTTGCCGGTATCCAGCGTTTCCAGAACCGACAGGTCATGATTGCGGTCGCGCATGATATCAGCCGCGCGCCGCAGAACCCGGCCCCGTTCGGTGCCGGTCATTGCCGCCCAGTCAGCCTGCGCCAATGCTGCCGCCGCAAGCGCCTTGTCGACGATCTCCGGCGTGGCGGAATGCAGTTTCGCGATCACCTCGCCGGTTGCGGGAAAGATCACGTCAATCGGTGTGCCGTTCGTGTCCTCGACATATGTGCCGCCGATGAAATGGCTTGCTTCGGGTTGCGCTCTCATATCCGTGCCTCTCTGCAATCTGCGATGACCAGCGCGCCGGGCACGTCGGGAATCGCAATTATCTGATGATTTGGCCAAGTCTTGCAGGTCCAGCCGGGAAGGACCATCCAAAAGCCGACGGGCCACGGGGCACATTCGACGCCTGACCCCGGGCAACGCCCCGGCGATCAGCCTTTGAAGCCGGTGGCCACGACGAATTTCTCGGAACTGTCCGACCGGCTGGAAGGCGGCTTGACGTTCATTACCTTGTCGAATTTCTGCTTCAGAAGCTTTTGCAGCTCGCCCTCGGCGCCACCTGCCAGAACCTTTGCGACAAAGGTGCCGCCTTCATCCAGCACATCAAAGGCGAAATAGGCCGCGGCCTCGCACAGGGCGATGATCCGCAGATGGTCGGTCTGCTTGTGACCAGAACTGGCGGCGGCCATGTCCGACATGACCACATCGGCCTTGCCGCCCAACAGCTCTTTCACCTTCACATCCGCATCGTCTTCCATGAAATCAAGCTGATAGAAGGTTGCGCCCGCCAGCGGCTCGACCTCTTGCAGGTCAATGCCAAGGAACGTGCCGACCTTCTTGCCGCTTTTCTCGCCCAGTGCATTGATGCGCGGCACGGCGACCTGCGCCCAGCCCCCCGGCGCACAGCCCAGGTCCACCACCCGTGCCCCGTTCACCAGAAACCGGAACTTGTCGTCCAGTTCCATGATCTTGAAGGCGGCGCGCCCGCGATAGCCCTCGGCCTTGGCGCGTTGCACATATGGGTCGTTCAATTGCCGCTGCAACCACCGGGTCGAGCTGTTGCGCCGACCCCGCGCGGTCTTCACTTTCACGGTCAAATCCCGTTGCCCGCGGCCCGAGCTTTTGCGCACCCGACCGCCCTTCTTGCCACCTGTACCTGTCATCAGAATGGTCCGCCTTCCAAAACACCGTCCGCAGACATCTGCGAATACAAGATGCCCTCGCGCAGGCCGCGATCCGCAACGCTCAGCCGATCCGTGGGCCAGACGCGCAATAACGCCTGAAGGATCGCGGCGCCAGACATGATCAGCGATTGCCGGTCGCGGCCGATATGCGAATTCATCCGCCGCCCCTGCGGCCCCAGCGCCAGATAGCCCTGGATCACGCGTTCGATCTGGTCCGAGGTCATGCGCAACCCGTCCACCTTGGTGCGGTCATAGCGGCGCAAGCCCAGATGGGTCGCGGCCACGGTCGTCACGGTGCCGGATGTGCCGATGATCTGGAACCCCGCGCGCGGCGGTTCGTGGTGGAACGGGCTGAAACCCGCAAGTTGCTCTTCGAAATGCACCGACATCAGCGCATAGCGCCCCGCGTCGTCTTCGACATCGTCGAACATCTCGCGCAGGGTGGCCACACCCAGGGGGACCGAGATCCAGTCGACCACGCTGGCGGCCGGAAACTCGCTGGCGCTGCCCACGAAGCCGCGCCCCATCCGCATGATCGAACGGGCACGCTCCATCGGTGGCACTTTCGACAGGTCGATCCAGACCAGCTCGGTCGAGCCGCCGCCGATATCGACAACCAGCAGCTGTTCGGTTTTCGTGGACACGAGCGGCGCGCAGGAGACCACAGCAAGGCGCGCTTCTTCCTCGGGCTTGATGATCTCAAGCTCCAGCCCGGTTTCACGCCGGATATAGTTCATGAAGCTCTTACCGTTCGACGCCCGGCGACAGGCTTCGGTCGCCACAAGGCGCATCCGTTTCACATCGTGCTTGATCAGTTTCTTGCGACAGATCCGCAGCGCCTGAACGGTGCGCGACATGGACGACCGGCTTAACCGGCCCGACGCCTCCAACCCATTGCCAAGCTGCACGGATTTCGAAAAGCTGTCCACGACGTGAAACTGGCTTCCCTTCGGTTGGGCAACCAGCATTCGACAACTGTTTGTTCCAAGGTCCAAAGCCGCATACAGGCTGGCCGGATCCACGGGTGACGGCGCGGGGGTATCGACCGCTTTCGGGAACGCGCCCGCACCTTCGGGACGCTTGGGCGCCATAACTCACGCCCTCCATTTCAAGTTAGGTCAAAGATAGGGCTGCACAGGGTCCGTGGCAATCCCCTCCCTGCGTCGCGGACACACAATTTCGTCACCGCACATAATCATCTTGAGAAGATTTCAGGCAGCCCCCCATGGCCGCGCACAGGCTTCTCGCGTATCCCATGATTTCCAATCTCACCCGTGCAGGTCGCTTGTGGTCTGCGTGATGTCGAAAAACGACGCGGGAAACACCCGGCACCCGCGTAGGAAAAGCTAAGCGGAGGAGGTAGATTCGCATGCCAGACGTAACCATCGTATATTGGAGGGACATTCCCGCCCAGGTGATCGTCGGCAAAGGGCGCCGTGGGGCCAAGGCCCCGCTGCCCGAGCGGTTCGAACAGGCCATCGACCGGGCCGCCATGAAGATCGGCGCCGAGGACAGCGACGCCTATCTGGCGGAATGGCGAAAGGCTGCCCCCTATACCGTGGACGGAGACCCGCATGAGATCGCCGCGGCCGAGGCCGCAAGGATCGACGCGGATTATGACAAAGAGCGCCTGATCGCTCTGATTGGCAACGACGGATGGGCGTAAGCCTGTTCAGCATAAAGGAGGCAGCCATGGCGCTGTTGAACTTCCGCAGAAAGCCGACCGAAGGTCAGGCCATGCCTGCGTCCCCGGCGCTTCAGGCCTTCCTGAAGGGTTATTCGATTGAGGTGATGCCGCGCACCGCCGAGAAGGTCGAGGATTTCCGCGACCTGCTGCCCGAAGGCACCCGCGTCTATATCGCCCATATCGACGGCACCCCGATCGAGGACATGGTCGCCACCGCCAAGCGCATCAATGCCGAAGGCTTCGAGGTCATGCCGCACTTCCCCGCGCGCATCATCAAGGACGAAGCCACACTGGCAGACTGGATTGCCCGCTATCAGGGTGAAGCCAATGTGAAGCAGGCACTGCTTCTGGCCGGTGGCGTTGAAAAGCCCCATGGCGATTTCCACTGCTCGATGCAACTGCTTGAAACGGGCCTGTTCGACAAGGCCGGGTTCACCCAGCTGAACGTCGCAGGCCACCCCGAAGGCAACAAGGATATCGACCCGGACGGGTCGCGCAAGAACGTCATGGAAGCCCTTCTGTGGAAACAGAAATTCTCGGAACGCACTGACGCGAAGATGGCGCTTGCCACGCAATTCGCATTCGAAGCCGCACCGATCATCAAATGGGCCGACGGCCTGAAAGAGGCAGGTATCGACCTGCCCATCCATATCGGCATCGCCGGTCCTGCCAAATTGCAAACGCTGATCAAGTTTGCGATTGCCTGCGGCGTCGGCCCGTCGCTGAAAGTGCTGCAAAAGCGTGCGATGGACGTGACAAAGCTGCTTCTGCCTTATGAGCCAACCGATGTTCTGAACGAGTTGGCGAACCACAAGGCGGCCAATCCCGACTTTAATATCACTCAGGTGCATTTCTTCCCGCTGGGCGGGATCAAGACCAATGCCAACTGGGCCATCGAGAACGGCGGCGAAAACACCGCCCCAGTCAATCTGACCAAAGGATAAAGAATGACCCGTACCATCGTTGAATCGCAAACGAAAACCGCCATTATCGGCTTTGACCAGCCATTCTGTGTCATCGGCGAACGCATCAACCCGACCGGGCGCAAGGTTCTGAATGCCGAACTGGAAGCGGGCGATTTCAGCCGCGTGGAAAGCGATGCCGTGGCCCAGGTCGCCGCGGGGGCAACGGTGCTGGACATCAACTCGGGCGCCGTGTTTTCCAACAAGATGGCCGAAGACCCGCGCTACGCGGACAACAACTTTGTCGAACCCGACCTGATGCGCCAATTGGTGGAAACGGTGCAAGCCGTCACCGATTGCCCGCTCTGCATCGACTCGTCAGTGCCCGGCGCGCTTGAGGCTGGCCTGAAAGCCGCCAAGGGCCGCCCGCTTCTGAACTCGGTCACGGGTGAAGAAGAACGGCTGGAGCTGGTTCTGCCGCTGGTCAAGAAATACAACGTGCCGGTTGTCGCCATCTCGAACGACGACACGGGCATTTCCGAAGACCCGGACGTGCGTTTTGCGGTGGCTAAGAAGATCGTCGAACGCGCCGCCGATTTCGGCATCCCGGCCCATGACATCGTGGTTGACCCGCTGGTCATGCCGGTTGGTGCAATGGGCACCGCTGGCCTTCAGGTCTTTACCCTGGTCCGCCGCCTGCGCGAAGAGCTGGGCGTGAACACCACCTGCGGCGCCTCGAACATCTCGTTCGGGCTGCCGAACCGTCACGGCATCAACAACGCCTTCCTGCCGATGGCGATGGGGGCTGGCATGACCTCGGCGATCATGAACCCGGTCGCCCTGCCCGTCGGCCCGACCAAGCTGGCCGAGAAGCGTGCCGAAGTCGAAGCGCGCGGCATCATTCTGCCTGAAGACATGGATGACGAGGCATTCTGCCAGATGTTCGGCATCGGATCGACCCTGCCCAAGGCTGGCAAGGAAATGGAGGCCATCCGCGCCGCCAACTTCCTGACCAACAACGACGAGGGCGGGGCCGAGTGGATCAAGTTCAACTCGACAAACGCGGGCGCCGCGGGCGCTGCCGGTGGCCGCCGCGGCGGACGCCGCCGCCGCGCCTGAACGCTGCTGTCAATCCCTAGAATGGTCAAGGCCCGCCCCGTGCGGGCCTTTTTCGTCGGGTGCACAGTATGACCTGCACCTGACCAGATTTGTTTTTGTGCTAAGGTTCTTGAATTAAGGAAGTCTTGCTTTCAGGCGCTACACCAAAGGAGGATGCACCCATGATCGTCAGGATATTCCAGGTCATAACACGACCGGGAAAAGAAGAAGAATTCAGCCAGTTCTTTCGCGAAACAGCAATTCCGCTGATGAAGGGAACAAAGGGAATAGTTCAGCTTATTCCAGGGGCACCACGCAGCGATAGTCCGCGAGAGTTCAGTTTCGTAATGGTTTGGGAAAGCCTTGAGGCGTTGCAAGCCTTTGTGGGCGAAGACATTTCCAGCCCGCATATCGACCCGATGGAAGCCGAGCTTGTCGAGTCTCGCTCGATCAAACATTACGAGTTCGTTCCGGCTTAAACATCATGAGTTTACTGCTCGTCTGAGTGTCAGCCGCGCAGGTAAACACGTGATCATCGTGCTTCTCGCGAACCGCCAGAAAGCGGTCACAGTGATGCCGGGAAGCACCCAACAGGTCTGTCATGCCCCTTGGTTAGGTCGCCACATTGACCCATCTCAAAGCCAACACATCCCGTGGTCGATATCTGACCTTTGCAGAGCAGGAAAGGAAAGACCGATGAGCGCCCCTTTGGAAGACATTACCATATTGGATCTGACGCATGTGCTGGCCGGGCCTTATTGCTCGATGATCCTGTCGGACCTCGGGGCGAAGGTGATCAAGGTCGAAAAACCGGGCACCGGCGACGACACGCGCCATTTTCCGCCGTTTCGCGACGGGTTCAGCGCCTATTTCGCCACCATCAACCGCAACAAGCAATCCATCGCGCTTGACCTTAAGGATGACCAGGATCGCCTTGTTTTCGAACGACTTCTTGAACAGGTTGACGTGGTGATGGAGAACTATCGCCCCGGCGTGATGGAGCGTTTGGGCTATGGCTGGGACAGCCTGTCTGCCAAACATCCCCACCTGATCTATGGGGCGGTCTCGGGCTTTGGCCATACCGGGCCGGACGCCGAACGCCCGGCCTATGACATGGTGGTTCAGGCCCGTGGCGGGGTCATGTCCATCACCGGCGAAAAGAACCGCGAACCGGTGCGCGTCGGCGCGTCGGTCGGGGATATCGTTGCCGGGATGTTCCTGGGGCACGGGCTGTTGGCCGCACTGTATCAGCGCCAGAAAACCGGCAAGGGGCAGAAGATCGACGTGGCGATGCTGGACAGCCAGCTTGCCATTCTGGAACATGCCGTCGCCATCACCAGCGAAACCGGCGTGCCGCCCGGGCCGTCGGGCGCGCGCCATCCTTCGATCGCGCCGTTCGAAACCTATCACACCAAGGATGGGCTGATGGTCATCGCCTGCGGCAACGATGCCCTGTTCAAACGGTTCTGCGAAGTCATCGGCAAACCGAAATGGGCAAAGCGCGACGACTTTGCCACCAATCTGGCGCGCTGCGAGAACGTGATGTTGCTCAGGCGCAAGATCGAGACTGTCACCCTTGCCCATCCGCGTGCCTATTGGATCAAGCTTTTCACTGCCTCGGGCATTCCCTGCGCGCCCATTCAGACCGTTGCTGAAACCATGCAGGACCCGCAGATCCTGGCCCGCAACATGGTCGTGGACATGCCCGCACCGCGGGCCGACCGACCTTTCAAGGCTGCGGGAAACCCGATCAAGATGTCAGGGCTGCCGGATATGACGATGGCCGGGCCTGCGCCGATGCTGGATGGCGACCGCGACGACATCCTGGCCTGGCTTGATCGAATGGACGCCCGCAAAAGCGCGGTTTCCTGATCGGTCACGCCCGATAACCGACTGATTTTCCCCTGATCCTGTCAAAAAAGACGTTTCCGGCCCCAGGATGCCGCAGGCAGGCATTGCACCTGCCGGTGCCATCCGTAGATTGGGCGAAACTCATCAGGGAAGACGCGCGCATGTCACAGGATCCTTTGGTTGTTTTCACCCCTTCGGGCAAACGGGGCCGGTTCGCCGTGGGCACGCCCATTCTGACCGCCGCCCGCCAGCTTGGCGTTGATCTGGACAGTGTGTGCGGGGGGCGCGGCATCTGTTCGAAATGCCAGGTTACGCCCAGCTATGGCGAGTTTCCGAAACACGGCGTCACGGTGCGCGAAGACGCCTTGTCCGACTGGAACAAGGTCGAACAGCGCTATGACGATATTCGCGGCTTGCCCAAGGGGCGGCGGCTGGGCTGTCAGGCCACCGTTCAGGGCGATGTGGTGATCGACGTGCCGCCGGAAAGCCAGGTGCACAAACAGGTCGTGCGCAAACGGGCCGAGGCACGGGATATCACGCTCGACCCGCTGGTGAAGCTGTTTTATGTCGCGGTGGAAGAACCCGACATGCACGAACCGTCCGGCGATCTGGAACGGCTGGTCAAGGCCCTGCATGAGCAGTGGGAGCTTGAGGATGTGAAGGCCGATCTTCACATCCTGCAAGATCTTCAACCGGTTCTGCGCAAGGGCGAATGGAAGGTTACGGTGGCCGTCCATCTGGGCGACGAGGAAAACCCGCCCCGCATCATGCATCTGTGGCCCGGCTATTACGAAGGCGCGGTCTATGGCGTGGCCATTGATCTGGGATCGACCACCATCGCCGCGCATCTGTGCGATCTGGCCAGTGGCGAGGTCGTTGCCTCGTCCGGTTTGATGAACCCGCAAATCCGCTTTGGCGAAGACCTGATGAGCCGGGTCAGCTATTCGATGATGAACCCGTCGGGGGCGCAGGAAATGACCGATGCGGTGCGTGAAGGGCTGAACGCGCTGTTTACCCAAATCGCATCCGAAGCCGAGATCGACAAATCCCTGATCATGGATGTGGTCGTCGTCTGCAACCCGGTGATGCACCACCTGCTCTTGGGCATCGACCCGTTCGAACTGGGTCAGGCGCCGTTCGCACTGGCCACGTCGAACGCGCTCAGGCTTCGATCTGACGATCTTGACCTTGCGGTGCACCGCTCGGCGCGGGTCTATCTGCTGCCCTGTATCGCGGGCCATGTCGGCGCGGATGCCGCCGCCGTGGCGCTGTCCGAAGCGCCCGACAAGTCCGAAGACCTTGTGCTGGTCGTCGATGTGGGCACCAATGCCGAGATTTTGCTGGGCGACAAGACCGGCGTGATGGCCTGTTCGTCCCCCACCGGCCCGGCCTTCGAAGGGGCGCAGATCAGCGCAGGCCAGCGCGCCGCCCCCGGTGCGATCGAGCGGGTCGAAATCGACCCGACCACCAAGGAACCGCGCTTCAAAGTGATCGGATCGGACTTGTGGTCGACCGAAGAAGGCTTTGATCTGGCGATTGCCACAACCGGCGTCACCGGCATCTGCGGGTCTGGCATCATCGAAGTGATTGCCGAAATGCGCATGGCCGGGCTGGTCGACGCAGGCGGATTGATCGGGTCGCCCGAACAGACCGGCACCGACCGCTGCTATGCCGACGGACGCACCTATGCCTATCGCCTGTGGGACGGCGACGAGGCGAACGGCCCGATTGCTGTCACCAATGGTGATATCCGCGCCATCCAGATGGCCAAGGCGGCACTGTATTCGGGCGCGCGCCTGTTGATGGACAAGCGTGGCGTCGATCATGTGGACCGCGTGGTGCTGGCCGGGGCCTTCGGGGCGCATATTTCGGCCAAGCACGCGATGGTGCTTGGCATGATCCCCGACTGTCCGCTGGACAAGGTCAGCTCGGCCGGGAACGCCGCTGGCACGGGCGCGCGCATCGCGCTTCTGAACCGCGCGGCACGGGCCGAGATCGAAGAGACAGTGCGCAAGATTCACAAGATCGAAACCGCTGTCGAGCCACGCTTTCAAGAGCATTTCGTGAACGCCTCGGCCATGCCCAATGCGGTCGAGCCATTCACCATCCTGCGCAGCATCGTCCCGCTGCCCGACCCCAGTTTCAACGCCGGTGGGGGCGATGGCGACGACGGCGGACGACGGCGCAGGCGGCGGCGCGGCTGAAACACGCCCCCGAACGGTTTCAGCCACTTGACGGCCCATCACGGGTGACATAACCAAAGTGGCACGCGGGTGTAGCTCAATGGTAGAGCAGGAGCTTCCCAAGCTTAAGACGAGGGTTCGATTCCCTTCACCCGCTCCAGTCTTCCACCCTCTGCCGGATGCCGACAGCAGCGCGCCTGGCGCAATGCCAAGGTGCTTCGATGTCTGACCCCTTTGCTCATATCCCGTTGGTCACACCGCTGAACGCGGCCCAGTTGCAGAGCGTGGGCGTGCCCGAGGGCTGGAGTTACGGCCTGGCGGATCGCGTGCGGTTTCACGAACTTGATGCGCTGAACCACGTCAACAACGTCGCCTATTTCCGCTGGTTCGAATCGATCCGCATCCCCTACTTCGCCCATGTTCACGTCACGAGTTACGAGGACGGCGACCCGCAGGTGGTGCTGGCGAGCAATTATGCACGGTATTTCAAACCACTGCATCTGGGCGACAATTATATCATCACCGCACGCACCAAAAGCTTTCGCACAAGCTCGTTCGTGATGGAGTATGGCACTTTCGTGGATGGCGAGCTGATGTGCGGGTCTGAAAGCGTGATCGTGACGCTGGAGCAGGACGGCGCGACCAAACGCCCCCTGCGGTCCGAGACCATCGCGGCCTTCCTTGAGGAAGGCGCAGACGGTCCCGCCTGACCGCTAGCCCAGCAACGCCTTGCGCAGCATGTTCAGCGCAACCAGCGTCAGGAAGACCGCAAACACCCGTTTCAGCGGCTTCGGGTCCATCGCATGGGCGATTTTCACCCCGTAAGGCGTGGTGATCATGGTCATCGCCACGACCAGCGCAAAGGCCGGCAGGTTGACCGCGCCAAGTGTGAAAGGCGGCCGCGCCGCGGGTGCAATCGACACCATGAGAAACCCAAGCACCGACGGCACCGCGATCAACACGCCAAACCCGGCCGCTGTTGCCACCGCGTTGTGGATCGGGCGACCGTGCAATGTCATCAGGGGCACTCCGAAACTGCCGCCGCCAATGCCCATCAGCACCGACAGGAACCCAAGCACCGGCGACAGGACCGCACGGCGAAGACCGGTTGGCATCGCCTCGGCCAACCGCCAGTTGGCGCGGCCAAGCCCCAGATAAGCACCGATTACCAGCCCCAGGCCGCCAAAGATCGCCTGCAACACGGTCGATCGCAGGCCCGAAGCGACCAACACCCCGATCAAAGCCCCCACCGCAATGCCCGGCGCCCATGTTTTCAGGATATCCCATTCCACCGCGCCCTTGCGATTATGCGAATGCACCGACCGGATCGAGGTCACAATGATCGTCGCCAAGGACGTGGCCAGACAGATCTGCATCAACTGGTCAGAGGCATATCCCAGGGCCGTGAACGCATAGAAGAACGCGGGCACCAGCACGATCCCCCCGCCAACACCCAAAAGCCCCGCCAGCACACCGGCAAACGCCCCGATGACCAACAGAAGTCCGGCCATCGGCAGAAGAATTGAGAGTTCGGGCATGGGTGGCCTCAGTCAGCAGGAATATGTTCGGGCACATGTGACAATGCCTCGGCCACCAAGGCAACACCTGCACCGTCCCTTGACGCCCCTTCCGACAGGATGCGCCGCCATTTGCGCGCACCGGGACGACCGGTAAAGATGCCCAGCATGTGCCGGGTAATCGAATGAAGGCGCACGCCCTTGGCCAGTTGCGCCTCGATATAGGGATACATCGCCTCGACCACCTCATGTGCCGTGCGGGCCGCGCGTGTATCGCCAAAGACGGCTTGATCAGCCTCCAGAAGCACGGCCGCCGGGTCGTGATAGGCCGCGCGCCCGATCATCACCCCGTCCATCACGTCAAGATGCGCGCGGACCTCCTCCAGCGTCGTGATCCCACCGTTGATCGACAGGTGAAGCTGCGGAAACGCCCCCTTCATGCGATGCACCAGGGGGTAATCCAGTGGTGGGATGTCCCGGTTTTCTTTCGGGCTTAGCCCCTGAAGCCACGCTTTGCGGGCATGGATCGTGAAACGCGACACCCCCGCGACCGCGACGGTTTCGATGAAGGCTGGCAGCACCTCGTCAGCGCTTTGATCGTCCACCCCGATCCTGCATTTCACCGTGATCTCAATATCTTGCGCGGCGTCTTTCATAGCTGCCATACAGGCTGCCACCAACGGCGCATCGCGCATCAGAACCGCCCCGAACGTGCCTGACTGCACCCGGTCGGATGGACAGCCGACATTCAGGTTCACCTCGTCATAGCCACGTTCGACACACATCTTCGTGGCCGCGGCAAGCTCCTTGGGGTCCGACCCGCCCAGTTGCACCGCGACCGGGTGTTCTTCAATGTTGTGGTCCAGCAAATGCACGGCACCGCCCCGCACCAGCGCAGGCGCCGTCACCATTTCGGTGTAAAGCAGCGCGCGACGGGTCATCAGCCGGTGAAAATACCGGCAATGGCGATCCGACCAATCCATCATCGGCGCGACGGACAGGCGGGCGGCTTGGCGTATGTCGGCGGTGGTGCTCATCGCGCGCTACATAAGGCAATGCCCGGTGCAATGCCAGCGGATAGAGACCGGTCGGTGGCGGTTGCGATATTACCGTGGTGCCATGCGGATTGCGCCGTCCAGGCGGATGACTTCGCCGTTCAACATGCTGTTCTCGACGATATGGCGCACCATGGCCGCATATTCCGCTGGATCGCCAAGGCGCGATGGGAACGGGACCTGTGCACCAAGGCTGTCCTGAACCTCTTGCGGCAGACCGGCAACCATGGGGGTTTTGAAGATACCCGGCGCAATGGTCATCACACGGATGCCGTCACGCATCAGGTCACGCGCCATGGGAAGGGTCATGCCGACCACGCCACCCTTGGACGCCGCATAGGCCAGTTGCCCGATCTGCCCGTCAAACGCGGCGATGGAAGCAGTATTGACGATCACCCCGCGTTCGCCATCCTCGGTCACCGGATCGGCCAGCGCCATGCCGGCCGCCGCCTGGCTGGCGCAGTTGAAGGTGCCGATCAGGTTCACGCCGATGGTCTTGGCATAGATGCCCGGATCGTGCGGTTCGCCCTTCGACTGGGTTTTCGACGCGGGCGCGATACCCGCGCAATTCACCATCACGCGTTCCTGACCCAGCTTGGCGCGCAGGGTCTTGAACCCTTCGGCCACCGACGCGGGGTCCGAGACATCGACCCTGGCAAACGCCCCGCCGATCTTTTCCGCCATGGCCTGCCCGGCCTCTTCGTTCAGGTCAAAGATGCCAACTTTCGCGCCAGCCTTGGCCAAAGCCTCGGCGACCGCGCCGCCCAGACCGGATGCGCCGCCGCTGACGGTGACAATCGTGTTTTCGGTGATCTGCATGGGGAACCTCCGTGACCTGTCTGGCTCGCCCTAGCAAGAATTGCACAACCGTTCAATAAATCCCGATGGGTCGCCCGAAGTTACGCAGCGTCGCCCTGCCCCTTGCACACCGGAACCGCCCCATCGACCGGACCCAATGCCTGCATCGCGGCATATTGGGTCAGGTAAACGCAGCCGGTCAGGTGCGCGATGAAATCCGTGCGCTTCAGGCGGTCCATCACCGGCCCTTTGACCTCGGACAGGCTCAGGCTGATCCCCGCATCGTAAAGCCGCCGGTTCAGTTCCTCCAGCGTTTCAAGGGCGGACAGGTCGATCTCGTTCACAGCCGAGCACATCAGCACCACGTGTTTCAGCCCACCGCGAGAGACACGATCCAGCAGATAATCCTCGATAAACCGCGCGTTGGCGAAATAGAGGTTTTCATCCAGCCGCAACGTCACCAGTTCCGGGTGGGTCAACACCGCGTGGCGGTTGATGTTGCGGAAATGCTGGGTGCCGGGCACCAGCCCGACCTCGGCAATGTGCGGACGCGAGGTTTTGTAAAGATAAAGCACGATGGACAGGACCACACCGGCAGAAACCCCGATTTCGACCCCGAAGCCAAGGGTCAGCAGGATGGTTGCCAGAACGGCGGTAAAATCAGCCCGGTGATAGGCCCAGGTGGCTTTGAGGATGTGGAAATCCACAAGGCTTAACACCGCCACCACGATGGTGGCCGCCAGCGTGGCCTTGGGCAGGAAGAACAGAAGCGGCGTCAGGAACAGGGCCGCGCCTGCAATGCCGATGGCGGTGAAGGCACCTGCCGCCGGGGTCTCGGCGCCTGCGTCGAAATTGACAACCGAGCGCGCAAACCCACCGGTTACGGGATACCCCCCCGACATCGCCGCCGCGATGTTGGACGCGCCCAGTCCGACGAGTTCCTGATCCGGGACGATACGCTGACGTTTCTTCGCGGCCAGCGTCTGCGCGACCGAGATGCTTTCAACAAACCCGATGATCGAGATCAGCAAAGCCGAGCCGAACAGGCTGGTCCAAAGATCCGCATCGAAGCTGGGAAATGTCAGCGGCGGCAGCCCTTGTGGCACGTCACCCACGATGGCCACGCCTTTCGATTGCAGGTCGAACGCCCAACTGATCAGGGTCGTCACCGCCACAGCGCCCACCGGCCCGGCCTTGGCCAGAATATCGGCCAGTCGCGGGCCAAGCCCCCATGACAATAACAGCGGCTTCAACCCCTTGCGCACCCAGAACAGGAAGGCAACCGAGACCGCGCCAATGGCAAATGTGATCAGGTTGATCTGGGTGAGATGCGCCAGAAGCGAGCCGACGAGGTCAAACAGCGAATGGCCATGCGCCTCGACCCCCAGAATATGCTTCAACTGGCTGGTGGCGATCAGAAGCCCCGAGGCGGTGATGAACCCGGCAATCACCGGGTGGCTCAGGAAATTGGCCAGAAAACCCAGACGGAACACGCCCATCACCAGCAGGATCAACCCTGACAGGAAGGCCAGCGTGATCGCCGCCGCTGCATACTCTGCCGGGTCGTCCAGCCCCAGATTGCCCACAGCCGCCGCGGTCATCAGGCTGACCACCGCGACCGGCCCGACCGCCAGCGCGCGCGAGGTCCCGAAGATCGCATAGGCCACCAGCGGCAGGATCGAGGCATAGAGACCCATTTCCGCCGGCAAGCCCGCCAGCAAAGCATAGGCCAGCGATTGCGGGATCAGCATGATCGTCACGATCACCGCCGCCACCAGGTCCGAGGTCAGTGCCGTGTTGTCATAGCGCGCACCCCAGTCGAGGATAGGCACAAACCGTCTGAGGGCAGCGCCGCGCGCCACCGTTGCAGGCTCTTTTCCCATGAGCTTTTTCCTATGTAATATCGGGGCTTACCCCGCAGAGGTCAGGCGTTCGCCTGCGCCGTCATCCACAGAATTTCGCAGCGCGTGCCCGACCGGCAATAGGCGAAAACCGGCCCCGGCGCGGCCTCGACCACGCGCTGAAACTCGTCCATCACCGCAAAGGCATCCTCGCGGTTCGACATGGGCAGAAACGACGTGGCAAGACCGGCGGCCTCGGCGGCGGCGCTGATCTCGGCCCAGGTGGGCTGCCCGGGTTCTTCGCCGTCCGGGCGGTTGCACATCACGACGGTGAAGCCTGCCGCCTTGATGGCCGGAATGTCACCTGCGGTGATCTGCGGGGCAACCGTCACCTTGTCGTCGAGTTTCTTCATCTGCATCTAACTGCCTTTCCAAGCGTCATCTCAAAGCGTGTTCAAAGCGTATTCACGGGCACTTTAAGAAAAGTTTTCCCGTCTTCATCCGCGGGCGGCATATCGCCTGCGCGCATGTTGACCTGTAGCGACGGGATGATCAGGCGCGGCATGTCCAGTTGAGCATCGCGTTCAGTGCGGAACTTCACGAATTCCTCTTTCGTCTTTCCGCCGCCAACATGGATGTTGTGCGCCTTTTCGTCCGCCACGCTGGTTTCCCACTGAATATCGCGCCCGTTCGGGCCGTAATCGTGGCACATGAATAGCCGCGTTTCATCGGGCAATGCCAGCACCTTCTGGATGCTGTCATAAAGCTCGCCCGCGTCGCCGCCGGGGAAATCGGCGCGGGCCGACCCGCCATCGGGCATGAACAGCGTGTCGCCCACGAAGGCCGCATCACCGATCACATGCACCATGCAGGCGGGCGTGTGGCCGGGGGTGTGCATGACAAAAGCGTCCATCGTGCCGATCTTATAGGTATCGCCGTCTTCGAACAGCCGGTCGAACTGACTGCCGTCGCGCTGAAACTCGGTGCCTTCGTTGAAGACCTTGCCGAACACCTCTTGCACCACGGTGATCTTCGACCCGATACCAATCTTGCCGCCCAGCTGCTGCTGGATATAGGGCGCGGCGGACAGGTGATCGGCGTGGACATGAGTTTCGATCAGCCATTCCAACTGAAGCCCTTCGGCTTTGATATAGGCGATGATTTCGTCCGCATGATCATGGGTGATCCGTCCGGCGGCATAGTCGATGTCCATCACGCTGTCGATCACCGCACAGGCATTCGACGCCGGATCCGTGACCACATAGGAAATGGTGTTGGTGTCTTCCTCGAAAAAGGCTTTCACCTCGGGTTTGAGGGCGGTGTTGACGGGATAGTCTTTCATGACCTGTCCTTTCCTGTCTGCGCGGATACGAAACGCACCCGGATGTCAGTTGGCCTGCGCGGCGTCATGCCGTCGGGCCGTGTTTGCAATCATCCAGCGGGCCAGCAACATGCCCGCCACCAGTGACGCCGTGAAAACCAGAACCGAGGGGTTGCCGGTCGAAATCACCGGCAGCGCGGCACCCGGGCAAAAACCCGCCAGCCCCCAACCCAGCCCGAAGGTGAATGACCCCAGCACCAGTTTGCGGTCGATCAGCTTTGTGCCGGGCAGTTTGAAGCTTTCGGCAAAGGCGGGCTTGGGGCGCCGGAACACCAGCGCATAGCCCGGCGCCGTGACCAGAAGGGCCGCCCCCATCACGAAGGCAAGGCTGGGATCCCATGCGCCGAAGATATCGAAGAAGTTCAGAACCTTGGCCGGGTTCGCCATGCCCGAGATCGCAATCCCAAGCCCGAACACGACACCGGCAAGATAGGTCAGCAGAAGTTTCATGACTGCCCCCCTTACAATCCAATGACGTGGCGGGTCAGAAAGACCATCACCGTCGTGCCCGCCATGAAGGTCAGCGTAGCCACGATCGACCGTGGCGAAAACCGCGCCATGCCGCAAACCCCGTGCCCCGACGTGCAGCCCGAGCCATAGGTCACGCCGACGCCGACAATCAGCCCGCCGATCACCATCGACAGGGTGGATACCGGCACCTGGATGGTCGGAAAACCACCTGTTGCAGCCAGAAAGATCAGCGGGCCAGTCAGCATCCCGGCCAGAATGGCCGCACGCCAGGACCAGTCGGTCGAACTGCCGGGTTGCAGGAACCCGGCCAGAATGCCCGTCGCGCCAAACACGTTGCCGCGCACCCACATCAGAAAGACCGACGCCAATCCGATCAGCGCCCCCCCGATGGCGGATGCCCAAGGTGTGAACTCGGTTTCGATCATTGTTGCCTCACCACAGATCCTGTTCGCATGTTAAGTTAAGGCGGGTCGCCCGGTTGGACAAGAGTTACATTCACTTTTTTGAATGTTTTTATCTTTCCGTCACGTCATACAAAGCCCCGCCTGCCATTCCGACACGCGGGGCCATGTTTTTCAAGGGGCTTGACGCTGCTCAGTCGGCGACGGCCTCTTGCACGATCTCATCGAGCAGCGCCTGAACCTTCTGCATGTCCCCATCGGGATACTTGCGATAGCCCACGCGCACCTCACCATCCTTATCGGTGACGAAGATACCATAGGGGCAGAAGGCGATGTTCATGGGGTCAGGCTCCATCACCTCGCGGCTGATCTGGGCCGAGCAGAACAGGAAGATATCGGCCGCATCGAAGATCGTCACATCCGACCCGACATCGCCCTTGGTGCGTTCCAGCATCGCGCCGGTATGGCTGACATAGTCGATCACCAGCCCCTTGCCGACGATGGCGGT
>JAUHWP010000164.1 GCA_030424645.1 Alphaproteobacteria bacterium | reverse complement strand
GCCAGTTCCGGGGCGATCAGGGCGAAATGCACCTGCGCGGGGGGCACGTCGGCGGTGTCGTGCGGGGTGGTCAGCATGTCCCAAAGGACCGGGTCGATTTTCATCTTCTCGGCCTCGCCGCTGATCTGCCAATGGTCGCCCTCGCGTCTGACGTGGATGCGCCCACCCCATGGCATCGCGCTTTCAAAGCATTGCAGGATCAGAAACGCCAGCTTGACGGCCGACCGGGGCTGGCTGCCTTCGGGGTGCCAGTCAACTTCAATCTTGCGGCCATCGACGCCCGGCTCCAGGAGGGTGCGAATTTCAGTGTCGGCGACCACCTGACCATCGGGCGCGGCCCCGAAGGCCACGCGGAAAAACCGGATGCGCTGGTTTGCATTGGCCACGCTTTCCGCAATCAACGCCATTTCCGGGCTGTCACCCAGCCCCGAAAGCTGCAACAATTCAACACCATTGCCGATCGCCCCCAAAGGGCTGATAAGGTCGTGGCAGATGCGGGAACCGATAAGCGCCGTCAGGTCGCGGTCTTGTTTCGTCATGGGGTAAGCCTTGGAAAGGAGAGAGGGATGGGACTGGGATCGTTGCTGGAACCGGGCATGCTGGTGCGTCATCCGCAGAAACCCGATTGGGGTCTGGGGCAGGTCCAGTCCAATATCGGCGGCAAGATCACCGTAAATTTCGAACATGCCGGGAAGCAGGTCATTCTGTCGGACCGGGTTGACCTCATGCCTGTATTCGAACCTCCGCAATCAACCTGAGGAAACTAGACGCCTCACAGCACAACCTTAGGTGTTGTTGGGCGCGGTTGCAAACCCGAAACCATCGCCATAGAAGCCCAACAAGGTTAGCAAAGCGTTAAAGACCATGCCTCAGCCCGATTTTCTTCTGCGCCTGGCCCGGGACGAGGCCGACCTGATCGCGGCCCAGCGACTGCGCTATGACGTGTTTGTCGACGAGTTGGGCGGCGGCGGTGAATTGGTGGACCATGACGCCCGGCTGGAACAGGACGCTTTCGACCCCCATTTCGACCACCTGATCCTGTTCGACCGCGCGCGCGAAGGCTGCCCCGCCGTGGGCGTGTATCGGCTTCTGCGGGGCGACAGCCTGTCGGACCGACCCGGTGCGCTGAACCGGTTCTATTCCGAAGACGAATACGATCTGACGCCGCTCAAGACCTCGGGTCGCCGGTTGCTGGAACTGGGCCGGTCCTGCCTGCATCCCGACTATCGCGGGGGAAGTGCCATGCTGGTGCTGTGGGGCGGGCTGGCAGACTATGTCGCCCGTCACCAGATCGAGGTGCTGTTCGGTGTTGCCTCGTTCTATGGCACCGACATCGACGCGTTGAACGCGCCCCTGTCGCTGCTGCATCACCGCCATCTGGCACCGTCGCCTTTGCGTGTGCGTGCGAAGGGCGCGCCGTTCCAGACGATGAACCTGATCGCGGAAGACCAGATCGACCGGCCCGCCGCAATGCGCGCGGTGCCTGCCTTGATCAAGGCGTATCTCAGGCTTGGGGGTTTTGTCGGGGACGGGGCATTTATCGACCACGCGTTCAACACCACCGATGTTTGCCTGATCATGGACACCGAAAAAATGAGCCAGAAACACAAGGCGATCTATGCCGGGGCGGCGCGCAGATGACCGCGTCGTGGTACGGCGAACCGGAACCGCACGGGTTTCATCCGAAGGGGATGGACTGGATCAGGATCGTGGCCCGTGGTTTGCCGCTGGCGGTGCTGGTGTTCGGCGGGTTGATCGTGCTGCTTCTGCTGCGCCTGATCGAGCGGCCGATCTTCGGGATCAAGCGCCCGCTCACGCCCCATATCACCCAGTTCGTCTGCCGCATGGCGTTTGTGATCCTTGGCATCCCGTTCAAGGCGATTGGGATGCCGATGCGCGAAAAAGGAGCGGTGGTGGCCAATCATGCTGGCTGGCTGGATATTTTCACGCTGAATGCAAAGAAACGCGTCTATTTCGTCTCGAAATCCGAGGTCGCAAACTGGCCGGGGATCGGGTGGCTGGCAAGGGCGACGGGCACCGTGTTCATCAACCGCGACCGGCGCGAGGCCAAAGGGCAGGTCGAACTGTTCCGGGATCGGCTGTCTGCCGGGCACAAACTGCTGTTCTTCCCGGAAGGCACGTCCAGCGACTCGCGCCGGGTTTTGCCTTTCAAATCAACCTTGTTCGCGGCGTTCTTTACCCCGCAACTACGTGAATTCATGTGGGTGCAGCCTGTGACCGTGCGCTATATTGCGCCACAAGGGGCCGATCCGCGGTTTTACGGCTGGTGGGGTGACATGGACTTCGCGCCGCATCTGGTGCAGACGCTGGCCGCGCGTCGGCAAGGCCGGGTCGAGCTGGTTTATCACGTGCCGATCAAGGTATCCGAATTCGAAAGCCGCAAGGACCTGGCTGCCTATTGCGAAACAGCGGTGCGCGACGGGTTGGGGGACTTGAACGTCGAGACCCCTTAGCCGTCCATCGCCGCCAGCAGGCGGGCCAATGTTGCCGACGGATCGTCGGTGCGCCAGATTTCTTCCCCGATGGCAAAGAAGTCGGTGACCGGGGTCAGCGCGCGAATTGTGTCTTCGTCCAGCGCACCTTCGGCCACGACGGGCACTTCGATCATCTCGGACCACCAGCTGAACAGGTCGTGTTCGGCCCGTGTGCCATCGCCAAGGGCCGAGGCACCGGCAGGGCCGAAACTGACATAATCCGCCCCGGTTTCCCCGGCAGTCATGCCGTCGTGTCGGGATGCCCCGCAATAGGCGCCGACAATCGCGTCTGCGCCAAGGTCGTCGCGCGTCTTGCGCACGCGGCGTGCGCCGTCACCCAGATGCACGCCATCCAGCCCAAGACGTTCGACCATCAGCGCGTGTTCCGCGATCACGATGGGCACGTCGCGGGCATGGGCAACCTCGCGGCAGGCGTCGGCGGCGCGCATGATGCGGTCTTCATCCGATGTGGCCAGCGCCAGCCGCAGGCAGGCGGTTGGGTGGTTATCCAGCACGCGGGCCAGTTGGCTGGGAAAGCGCGACAGCTCGAATTCTGGCGGGGTCACCAGATAGAGCTGGGGAAGTTCCAATTCGGTCTCGGCCATCGCGTGCGATCCTTTTCTCGGGTCTTTGCTGCTTCATAGACGGTTCGCACGTCTTTGCAAGGGCGACCAGAATTTGGAGAAAAGGTTACTTCGGGGGCAGGGTGCCGACATATTCCAGAGCGAGTTCAAGCAGCGTGGCGCGCGCGGTATCATCAGCCATCGCGTCCGGGTCTGCATCGACGAATCCACCCATGCGCCGACCGGTGAAGGTCATGGGGGCGACCCCTGAAAGGGCCAGTGCGGCAGGCTCGTTGTCCTTGCCGACGCGATACATCGCCCCGTCCTTATGGACCCCACACAGCATGTTGCCGTTCAGCATGAAGGCGACGCCGCCGAACATGCGCTTCTCGGTCAGGCCGGGACGATCGGCCAGATCGTCCCGCAGAACCTCGTAAAGCCCGTTGTCATGCGCCATTGCCACCCTCGTGCTTGCCCTGCGCCTGCACTCAGCGTATCACGCGGCCAATCAAAGGGAAGGGTCGGCGGTGGCGGATCAAAAGACGGAACATCTGGGTCCACAGCCCGAGATCGTGCTGGTGCGCCCGCAGATGGGGGAGAACATCGGGTCAGCCGCGCGCGCAATGCTGAATTTCGGGCTTGAGCGGATGCGGATCATTGCGCCCCGCGACGGCTGGCCGAACCCGTCCGCCGTGGCCATGGCGTCAGGCGCGGGCCGTGTTTTGGATGCCGCGGGCGTCTACGATACGCTGGCCGACGGGATCGGCGATTGCGACTATGTCTATGCCACCACCGCGCGGTCGCGCGATCTGGCGAAACCGATCCTCAGCCCCGAACGTGCCATGGCCGAAACCCGCGCCATGCGGGCGGCGGGCAAGAAGGTGGCGATCCTGTTCGGGCCGGAACGGACCGGGCTGGAAAACGACGAGGTGGCGCGCGCCAATGCGATCATCTCGGTCCCGGTGAACCCGGAATTTGCGTCCCTGAACCTGGCGCAATGCGTGCTTCTGACCGCTTATGAATGGCGTCGCCAGACCACCGAGGTGAGCCACGAGGTGATGGAATGGGCCGGGTCCGACCGCGCGCAGGCCATCGAGATCGAGAAACTGGCCGAGCATTATGAGGCGCGGCTGGATGAGGCCGGGTTCTTCTTCCCGCCCACCAAGGCCCCGGTGATGAAAACCACCCTGCGCAATATGTGGAGCCGGATGCCGATGACCCGCGCGGATGTCCAGATTTTCCACGGGATTCTGCGCCAGCTTCTGCGTGGCAAACAGGGCTGATCAGGCTTTCCGCGTTGCGGCCACAACCCAGATGATGGCCAGACCCAGCGAACCGACCGCGTTCAGGTTCGCCATGGTGACGCCGAACATCTCCCACGGGATTTCGTCACAGCGGATCAGGGGGGCTTCGTTGATCTTCGACAGCAGGTCATCGACCGACAAGTCGGCGACCCCGCTGCCGGTGCAGGCACTTGGGCCTTCCCACAGCTTGCGCTCGACCCCCGAGTGATAGAACGCCAGCACCGATGTGGTTGCGGCTGCCAATGCGCCCACCCAGGCAAGGGCCTTCTGCTTTGTCGACAGGGCCAGACCACCGATCACGATGGCGGCGGCATGGGGCCAGCGCTGCCACAGGCACAGCTTGCAAGGTGCATAACCCAAGGCCTGAAAGACAAACGCACCGCCAAGGATCAGCGCCGACGATACGGCGGCAAAGGCGATAAGCTGCGCGGTCGAGAAACGGTCGAGAAGTTTCATAGGTATTTCACCAGATAGAAGCCGCCCAGCAGGATCACGACGAACAGGATGAACATCAAGCCCAAACGCCGTTCGATGAAATCACGAATAGGTGCGCCGAACTTCCACAGAAGGGCGGCAACGACGAAGAAGCGCAGGCCGCGCGCGATCACGCTGGCCACCATGAAGATGCCGAAATTCAACCCGGTGGACCCGGACAGGATCGTGATGACCTTATAGGGGAACGGGGTCACGCCCGCGATCAGCACCGCCCATGCACCCCATTGGTTATAGGTTTCGGCGAAATGGCCAAACTCGTCGGTCTTGCCATAGAACTCCAGCACCGGCTGGCCGACGCTTTCGTAAAGTCCCCAGCCGATGAAGTAACCAAAGGCCCCGCCGACGACCGACGCGACCAGCGCGACGGTG
>JAUHWP010000033.1 GCA_030424645.1 Alphaproteobacteria bacterium | reverse complement strand
CTGCGACCGAAAGCATGAAGCCCGGAACGTTTTAGCGTAACATGAGCGGGCGGGCATCCTGCCATAACCCGCCTTGTTTGGCCGAAGCCACCGCCGAATGCACCGCAGCGATCGAACGAACCCCAGTCTTGCCCGCCCGTGTTGACGCCTCGATCAGGTCGGAATGCGTGTCGGTCGAGGTCGCAATCAACACCGCGTCGATCGCGGGATCGGCCAGAATGTCATCAGCCCCCGGATGGATGCCCCATAGGCGTCGGCCAGCTTCTCGGCGTTCTCGGCAAACACGTTCGAAACGGCGCAAAGTTGGCTGTGCGGGTGGGATGAAATCGTTTTCGCGTGGACATTGCCGATACGTCCCGCGCCAAGCAAACCAATTCTGAGCACTTGCCCCTCCGAATCTCTGTCCTGCATTGAAGCAGGACGCTCTGTGCAACCGGTTGCAAAGTTTATATTTCAGCACCTCGAAGCGTCATCAGACCACCCGTGCGGCGTGTGCTGCCCGCCCTCAGCCACGGACCGCCAACAACAACTGGCCTAGCGCATGCCCGGCAGCAAAACCTCCAAGAGGTAAGCAATATCAAATTATTACGCGTCGTAACGGACACCGGACCAACGCGAAAGCAAACCAGTTATGGCTTCTCACTTCAGAAGTTTTAAATTTGTTCTGGACAAGTGTTCAAAATAAATGATCAGCTATGAAGGAAGGCGGAGGAGCCTAAGGAGGATACATGACCACGGAAGCGAAATTCGATTACGTGATCGTCGGGGGCGGCTCGGCCGGGGCAACGCTGGCCGCGCGTCTGAGCGAGGATTCCACGATCAAGGTGTGTCTGCTGGAAGCCGGGGGCGGCGGAAACCACCTGTTGATCCGCGCACCCGCCGGGGTGGTTGGCATGTTGCCCGGCTATGGCAAGATCTCGAACTGGTGCTACCAGACCGTGCCGCAACCCGGGCTGAACGGCCGACGTGGCTATCAGCCGCGCGGCAAGGCGCTTGGCGGGTCCAGCGCGATCAACGCCATGCTTTATGTCCGCGGCCATCGCGACGATTATGACGAATGGGCCAATCTTGGTTGTGATGGCTGGTCCTGGGAAGACTGCCTTCCCTATTTCCGCCGGGCCGAAAACAACGAGCGGGGCGCAGACGGTTTCCACGGCGCAGACGGCCCGCTTCAGGTAAGCGATCAGAAAAGCCCACGCCCGATCACCCGCGCTTTCGTCGAGGCAGCAAAACAGCTTCAGCACCGCGAAACCGAAGATTTCAACACGGGCGACAACGAGGGCGTCGGCCTTTACCAGGTCACCCAGTTTCACGACAGGGCCAAAAATGGCGAACGCTGTTCGGCGGCGGCGGCATATCTGTTTCCGGTGATGGCCGGGCGGTCAAACCTGACAATTGTCACCGGCGCCCATGCCACGCGCATCCTGTTCGACGGCAAGCGCGCGACCGGCATCGAATACCGCACCGGCAAGACGACCAGCCGCGTCGCCGCCACGAAAGAGGTTATCCTGTCGGGCGGCACCTTCAACTCGCCCCAGCTTTTGCAGCTTTCGGGCGTCGGCCGGGCCGCAGACATCCAGCGCCATGGCATCAAGATGGTGCATGAACTGCCTGGCGTCGGCCAGAACCTTCAGGATCACCTGGATTTCATTCTGGCCTATAAGACCAGGGATACCGACAATTTCGGCATTGGCGCGGCCGGGACAGGCCGGTTGTTGAAAAGCATCATGCAATGGCGCAGGGACGGCACCGGCATGATCGCGACACCGTTTGCCGAGGGCGCGGGATTCCTGAAGACCGATCCCTCGCTGTCGCGACCCGACATCCAGTTGCATTTCGTGATTTCGATCGTCGACGATCATGCCCGCAAGCTGCATATGGGCTATGGGTTCAGTTGCCATGTTTGCGCGCTACGCCCCCACAGTCGCGGCGAGGTGTTCCTTGAAAGCGCCGATCCGATGGCCGCACCGGGGATCGACCCGCGCTTCCTGTCGGACCCGCGCGATCTGGACACCACCATCAAAGGCGCGAAAATGACCCGTGCGATCCTTGAAGCTCCGGCCATGGCGACATATCGGCACAAGGAACTGTTCGGTACGACCGGCAACATGGCCGATGCCGAGTGGGAAAAGCACATTCGCGCCCGCGCCGACACGATCTATCACCCCGTTGGCACCTGCAAGATGGGCACCGACGACATGGCCGTCGTCGACCCGCAACTGAAGGTGCACGGGATCGAGGGGCTGCGCGTCGTCGACGCCTCGGTCATGCCGACCCTGATCGGCGGAAACACCAACGCCCCGACCATCATGATCGCGGAACGCGCCGCCGACATGATCCGGGGCACAGCGCATTCGGCACTGGCCGCTCAGTGAAGGAGAGAACCATGTTCGGAACAATGATGCACAAAGAGCTGACCATCAGTTCGCTGATCGGGCACGCAGAGCGGTTTCACGGCGCGACCGAGGTTGTGTCAGTCGAAACAACCGGCGATGTGGCGCGCAGCACCTGGGGGCAGGTCGCGGAAAACGCGCGCAGGCTGGCCTCGGCGCTGGACGGGCTGGGCGTCGACCCGGATGCACGTATCGGCACGATCGCCTGGAACAATCGGCGCCATCTGGAAATCTATTTCGGGGTCGCCGGGGGTGGTCGTGTGACGCATACGATCAACCCGCGCCTGTTCCCCGAGCAGGTTGCCTATATCGTCAACCATGCCGAAGATCAGGTGCTGATGTTCGATGCTACATTCCTGCCGCTTGTCGTGGCGGTCCAGCACCATCTGGACAGCGTGAAGCACTTCGTTCTGATGGGGCCGCGCGATGACGCCGCCGCCACCAAGATCGACGGGCTTTTGTTCTATGACGAGCTGATCGCGACGGGTGACACCGCCTATCAATGGCCCGACCTTGAAGAAACACGGCCCGCGGCGCTGTGCTATACATCGGGGACCACGGGCAATCCCAAGGGCGTGCAGTATTCACACCGTTCGACCGTCCTGCATTCGATCGCGGGCAATCAGCCCGACGGGCTGGCGATCTCGGCCACTGACACGGTGATGCCGGTGGTGCCCATGTTCCACGTCAACGCGTGGGGGGTGCCGTATATTGCTGCGCAGGCCGGGGCCAAGCTTGTTCTTCCCGGCCCCAGGCTTGATGGCGAAAGCCTGGCAAAGCTGATCGACGCGGAAGAGGTCACGCTTTCGCTGGGTGTTCCGACCATCTGGATGGCCCTGCTGGACGGGTTGGCGAAAACCGGCGCGACGGCGCGGTCGATGACCCGCACCGTGGTTGGCGGCGCTGCCCTGCCCCCGTCGATGATACCGGCGTTCCGCGACACCTATGGTGTCGAGCTTATTCATGCCTGGGGCATGACCGAAACCAGCCCGCTGGGCACGCTGAACCAGTTGCTTCAGAAACATCAGGGTCTGACCGACGCGGACAAGGCCGATATTCGCCTTGGCCAGGGGCGGCCACCCTGGGGGGTCGATCTGCGGATCGTTGATGAAGCCGGCAAACCCTTGGCGCATGACGGTGAAACGCAGGGCGATTTGCAGATCCGCGGCCACTGGATCGTCGAAAGCTACTTTGGGAAAGGCGACACCGCCCTCACCGAAGACGGCTGGTTCGACACCGGTGACGTGGCGACCATTGATGGCGACGGATACATGGTGATCCGTGACCGGTCGAAGGACATCATCAAATCCGGCGGCGAATGGATATCGACCGTCGAGTTGGAAAACATCGCCATCGCCCATCCCGAGGTGGCAAATGCCGCTGCCATCGCAGCACGGCACGAAAAATGGGACGAACGCCCGGTTCTGGTGGTGATCAAGGCCCCCGGCTGCACCCCGTCGGAAGATGACATTCGCGCCTATTACGAGGGCAAGATCGCAAAATGGCAAATGCCTGACCGGGTGATCTTTGTCGAGGAACTGCCGATCGGTGCCACCGGCAAGGTGCTGAAGAACAAATTGCGCGAGCAATTTGGCGATATCCTTGTGAAAGGGGCCTGACCCATGGCCCAAACCGCCAAACCCGCACCTTCCGCAGATCACCCCGAACTGGACCGGGCCATCGACACCTTGTCGGCCGCCAGCGATGACTGGGCCCGGCTTGGCAATGCCGGGCGGCTGGCGATCCTGCAAGAGATCAAGGATAGCCTTCTGCCGGTGGCCGAAGGATGGGCGCGTACCGCGGCGCGACACAAGATGATCCCCGAAGGCTCGCCGCTGGTCGGTGAGGAATGGCTGTCCGGTCCCTATGCCGTCATGTCGGTCTGCAACGGGCTGATGCAGACACTATCGCAGATCGAGGGGAAGTCCTTTCTGTCCCACCTTGCCAAACGCAAGACGGCAACCGGCCAACTGGCCGTCAAGGTGCTGCCTCACTCGATCTGGGAACGCTTGCTCTTTTCGGGCATCTCGGCCGAAGTCTGGATGCAGAAGGGCGTGACCGAAGCCAACCTGGCAAGCCATACCGCAACGGCCTATGACACACCGCCGTCAGACCGGCACGGCAAGGTCGCACTGGTTCTGGGCGCGGGCAACATCAACGCGATTTCACCGCTCGACGTGTTTCACAAACTGTTCTCTGAACATCAGGTCGTGGTGTTGAAGATGAACCCGGTCAACGAATACCTGGCCGATTATCTGAACGCGGCACTGAAACCGTTGATCGACCGCGACGCCCTGCGCATCGTCCAAGGTGGCGCCGATATCGGCGCATATCTGTGCACCCATCCGGGGATCAAGGAAATACACATCACCGGCGCGGCATCCTCGCATGATGCAATCGTGTGGGGGACCGGGGCCGAAGGCGCGGCCAACAAGGCGGCGGGAACCCCCAAACTGACCAAGCGCATCACGTCAGAGCTGGGCGCGGTCTGCCCGACCATCGTGGTTCCCGGTCCCTGGAGTGCTGCGGATTTCCAGTTTCAGGCCGAACACCTTGCGACGCAGAAGCTGCATAATTCCGGTTTCAACTGTGTCGCCTGTCAAATGCTGATCCTGCCGCAAGACTGGAATGGCAAGGATCGGTTGCTGTCGAACCTGGGCAAGGTCATGGCCACCGCAGCGCAACGCCAGCCCTGGTATCCAGGCGCCCAAGACAGGATGAACGAATTCGAAACCCGAGCACCCAAGGTGACGTGGCTGGACCGCGGCGCGGCGCCAGCCTGCCCGGTGGTACCGGTGTCCGACGATACTGACGGCTGGTTCCGCACCAACGAGATCTTCGCCCCTGTCCTGTCCAGCCATGAGATCGACGAAACCGACCCGGAAACCTATCTGCGGGCGGCGATCCGCTATGCCAATGACGAACTGCACGGCACATTGGGCGGCAACATCCTGATCCACCCGGCCACGATCCGGCAGATCGGGCGCAAGCGGTTCGAAGAAATCATTGCCGAGTTCCGCTATGGCACCATCGCGATCAACGCCTGGACCGGGCTTGGTTTTCTGGCCACGGCCTGCCCGTGGGGCGCCTTTCCGGGCCATACGCTTGCGAACGTGGAAAGCGGTATCGGGTTTGCTCACAATACCTTCATGTTCGACCGTCCTGAACGGGTTGTGATCAGGGCGCCCTGGCAACCGTTCCCCCGCAACATCTTGTCTGGGCGCTTCTCTTTGCTGCCGCGCCCACCATGGTTCGTCACCAATCGCAAACAGGACAAACTCGGGAAGCTGCTAACGAACTTCCAGTACAAGCCGGGTTGGCTTACGCTACCCCGGATATTCATCAACGCCCTTCTGGGCTGAGATCGGACCAAAGGTCAGAATGGGCCGCCGCCGCAACACACATCAAAACGAACAGGCTGATTTCGTGAGCAAACTTGAGAAGATCGACAAGCTGGAGACAAAGGCGCGCAAGCGTTCGGCCAAGCGTTCGCAGCGCAAGGACGAGTTGGCCGCCGCAGCCATCGAGGCCCTGAAACAGCTTGGCTATGCCCGTACGAGCCTGCGCGACATCACCGAGCTTTCGGGGGTATCGGTGGGGATGTTGCACTATTATTTCGACGACAAGACCGACCTGATCGTGTTTTGCGTGCGCAAGTACAAGACCGACTTCGTCTCGAAACTCGATGCGGTGCTGAACGGCAAAGTGGCGACGTCATCCCTGGCCGGTGCCTTTGCCGACGGGCTTTGTGCCTCGATCCGGCATGACGCGGAAATCCACCGCCTGTGGTATGACATCCGCTCGCAAGCCCTGTTCGATGCGTCATTTTCCGACGTGGTCGAAGAGATCGAGGAAGAGTTGATCGCCCTGGTTTCCCGCCTGTTTAAACGGATCGGCCTGTCCGCAGATCTGGCACTCGGCGGATATCTCGCGCTTGATGGGGCGTTTCGCTTTTACTTGCAAAAACACCTTGCCGGCGACGACGCGGCACTCGAACAATTCCACCGCCATATTACCGGTCTGGTCGAAGGGCTTACGGCGCAGGCAGATCCAACAGTTGCCAAAAGCCACTGACCTGAACGCGATTTGTTAACGGGACAGAACGGCATACCGGCAGGCGCAATGGGAACGCCGGGTCTGCGGTATAAAGTGGCGGAGACGAAGGGATTCGAACCCTCGAGACGGTTTCCCGCCTACTCCCTTAGCAGGGGAGCGCCTTCGACCACTCGGCCACGTCTCCGCCGACGCGTATAGCCAAGCGGCCATGGGGAATACAAGGCGAAATTCTCCTTGCCGTAAAAAAGTTCCAGCCGTTTCGACCCTGCCCGACCGGCAAGGGGCGGTCGGGCGTCTTGTCGGCATATTCGCTGGGCAGGCCGCGAAGACCGAGGCCCTTCACACCGCCCTGATGCTGAACGATGCGCTCAGCTCAGGTCGCCCGCTGAAACAACAAGCGCAGGCAGAAGGCCAGTTCAGCGATGATCGTGATGCCGTAGAGGGGAATGAAAACCGACAAAAGCTCGGGGGCGAAAAAGCGCAGACCACTGCCGATCAGGTACACGATCCCGGCCGCAATCAGGCCGATCCCGAATATACGCGCAAAAAAGCCCGAACGCATGATCAACACACCGGTCATCAGGCTGTTGATGCCAAAGAACACAAGGCCGAGGTCATAGCCATATCCATGCAAATCAAGAAAGACCAAGGCCAGCGATTGCGTTTGCGGGGCAGCCGCCGCCCCGCTCAGAAGCAGCCACGCGGTTTGCAGTGCCATCAGGTTGGCCGCAATCAGAACAGTCTGGATCAGGCGAAACACCATTGCCGAAAGCGCAAGGGCGGGCGCAACCGCCCGAAAGATCAGATAGAGCAGGATCGCAAGACCGGCGTCGCACACCGCCATGACGATATCTGCGGCAATGCCAAGCCGGAACAACCCCGGAGCGGCCAGCACCGCGGCCGCCGTTCCCGGCGCATCATCCAGGTCGATCAACGGGCCACGCACCCCCAGTTCCGCCCCCAGACCGGCCACAATAATGATGAGGTAAAGCACCCCGGCAAGGCGTGCCCGGGTTGCAAAATCGGGGTCAGGCGCATCTGACATCGGCTTTTCCCTTCCTGTCTTCGATCTGTTGCGATCCGCTTCGGTGCCAGGCATTTATCCCCGGTTCGACCCGTGCTGGATCACGGGGGTCGCCCCATCAAGCCAAGCGGCCTGATCCGTGTCAACGCTCGCATGACAGAACTGCCCCCGGTCGGTCGCACCGCCGGCGTGGCTGGTGCAATGCAGCACAGGCTTCGGCGCACACATCCGGGCGGCCCTTGACCCAATGGGGCGCAAAGGCTTCAGTAAGAGCTGTACATGTTAACAAAAGGGCATGGCATCCTGCACGGGTGATGTTCGCGAAACCGACGCTGACAGACCATTGGGAGTCAAAGCAGCCGTAGCGACCCAGCCCCCTGCCAGCCTCGATTAAGAAAGAAGGCCCATGACCGCCGAGTTTATGTTGATCACGTTCACGCTGTTTCTGTCTGGTGTTCTGGCCGTGCCCATCGCGTCCCGTCTGGGGCTTGGGTCCGTTCTGGGGTATCTGCTGGCAGGGATCGTCATCAGCCCGTTCCTGCACTGGATGGGCGCGGATGTGGTGGCCCTTCAGCATTTCGCAGAATTCGGCGTCGTCATGATGCTGTTCATTGTCGGGCTGGAAATGAACCCGCGATCGCTGTGGGAAATGCGGTCAAGGATATTCGTGCTGGGCGGATTGCAGGTGGTTGTCACCGCGGGGCTGGTCATGCTGATTGCCATGGCCTTCGGCTTGCCGATGACCGTGGCGCTGGCGATCGGGCTGGTCTTCGCGCTATCTTCGACCGCTATCGTCAACCAGACCCTGCGCGAGAAGGGCCTGTTGCGATCAGACGGGGGGCAGGCAAGTTTCTCGGTCCTGCTGATGCAGGATATCGCCGTGATCCCGATGCTGGCCCTGATCCCGCTGCTGGCCCTGCCCGAGCTGTCTGAAACCCTGTCGCATGGTGCCGAGACAGGCGACCACGGGTCCGGCGCGGCCGGTCTGAGCCTCGTGGACGGTTTGAACGGGTGGCAAACCGGGCTTGCAACGCTGGCCGCCATCGCGGCGGTCATCTTCATCGGAACCTATCTGACCACACCGGTTTTCAGGTTCGTCGCGCGCGCCAGATTGCGCGAACTGTTCGTCACCGCCGCCCTGATGATGGTGCTGGGCATTGCGCTTTTGATGACGCTGGTCGGGCTGTCACCGGCGCTTGGCACCTTTCTGGCCGGCGTCGTCATGGGCGGCAGCGCTTATCGGCACGAGTTGGAAAGCGATATCGACCCGTTCAAGGGAATTTTCCTTGGGGTCTTCTTCATCACCGTCGGGGCCAGCATTGATTTCGCGCTTCTGGGGCAGAATGCGGTCCTTGTGCTGGGTCTGACCTTCGGGCTGATCGTGTTGAAATGCGTGATCCTGATGGTGTTGGGGCGCGCCTTCCATCTGACAGGCGGCGACAAGTGGCTGTTCGGCCTTGGCCTTGCGCAAGCCGGGGAGTTCGGGTTCGTCCTGCTGTCTTTCACCGTGGCAAGCGCTGTCATCCCCAAGGATATTGCTGATCTTCTGCTTCTGGTCGTGGCGCTGTCGATGTTGCTGACCCCGGCATTGTTCATCCTCTATGACCGCGTGATCGCGCCCCGCTATTCGAACGAGGATGAGCGTGAGGCGGACACCATCGAAGCGCCCGCCGAGATCATCGTTGCAGGTCATGGCCGGTTCGGCGGCATTGTGAACCGGGGGCTGCGCGCCGCCGGATACGACACGACCGTGCTGGACTATTCGTCCGAGCAGTTGGAGATGCTGCGCCGGTTCGGGATCAGCGTGCATTTCGGCGACGCCACGCGCCCCGATATGCTGCATGCCGCGGGGATCGAGGACGCCAGGATCCTTGTCATCGCGATTGACGGGAAAGAGGCCATCACCGAAATGACCCGTTATGTCTGCGCGCATTTCCCCCATGTGCATGTCATTGCGCGCGCGGTCGACCGCAATCATGTCTATGATCTGTGGTCCGTCGGCTGCCGCGATGTCATCCGCGAGGTCTATGACAGCTCGCTTCGCATGACCCGTTCGGTGTTCGAGGCCCTGGGACACAGCCGACCCACAGCGGAACGCATGGTGGCCGAGTTCGACGCCTCGGACCGCGAGATGATGCTGGACCTTGCCGAGCTTCATGACATCGACACACCGCCGTTCGAAAACGAAGCCTATATGCAGCGGGTGGACGAGATGATGAAGGTCTGGGAGGAACAGCTGGCCGGTCGGGTGGCGAAGGCGACCAAGGCGACCGAATGACCCTTGCGTCAAACAAGTGCACAGAGATGGTGGACGCCAGTGGGCTGCGCGGATAGAAACGATGCTGGAACAGGATGACGCGCTGCTTGCACGGTGCCGTTTATAGGGGAAAGACAGTGCCACTCGAAGTGTACAAGACGATTGCGCGCAATTCGCTTTTCATGCGCGCCCTGCCCGAGGTGCATGTTGACGCGATCCTGTCGCAGGCGACGTGGCGGCATTACGAGCGCGGTGAAACCTTGTTCATGCAAGAGGATTCCGCAGACGCGATCCACATCGTTCTGGATGGCTGGGTCAAGCTTTACCGCATGACACGCGGCGGGACCGAAGCGGTGGTGAGCGTCTTTACCCGTGGCGAAAGCTTCGGCGAGGCCGTCGCCCTGCGAAAGCTGCCCTATCCGGTATCGGGCGAAGCCGCGACAAACTGTGAAGTGATGCACATTCCGACCAACGTTATGGTGCAGTTGGTGAAACAGGACCCCGAGGTCGCGCTGTCGATCCTGTCCTCGACCTTCACGCATTTGCACGGGCTGGTCACACAGCTTGAACAATTGAAGGCCAAGACCGCACCGCAACGTGTTGCCGAATTCCTGCTGGGTCTGTGTGGCGGGACGCCCGATGAATGCGCGATCAAACTGCCCTATGACAAGGTGCTGATTGCCGGGCGTCTGGGCATGAAGCCGGAAAGCCTGTCGCGCGCCTTCTCGCGACTTGGGGCTTATGGTGTGCGGATCGACAAAAGCAGCGCGATCATCAGCGATGTGCAGCAGCTGCGCGATTACGCGCGCGACGAAGGCTAGGGCGTGTCGCTCTAACCTATTGATGGTGTGGGGCGGCACGCACCGCCCCGGTATTCACATCAGCCGCATTTTGAATGACCGCAGGACGCGCAGGTCATGCAGCCTTCAATCATGCGCATGTCGTATTGTCCGCAGCTTGGGCAGGCCGGGCCGCGCGGGCCGGTGCCAAGGTTGACAACTTCGGCCTGCGGGTCGGTTTTCAGCCCCATCCCCTCGCCTTCAAGAAACCCGGTCGCGACCATGTGACGTTCGATCACCCCGCCGATGGCCGCCAGAATGGAGGGAATGTATTTCCCTTCCATCCACGCCCCACCACGCGGGTCGAACACGGCTTTCAGCTCTTCCACCACGAAGCTCACATCCCCACCACGCCGGAACACCGCCGAAATCATGCGCGTCAGGGCCACGGTCCAGGCGAAATGCTCCATATTCTTCGAGTTGATGAACACCTCGAACGGGCGGCGGTGGCCGTTCAGGACCAGATCGTTCACGGTGATATAGATCGCGTGTTCGCTGTCGGGCCATTTGACCTTATAGGTATGCCCCTCCAGCGATTGCGGGCGATCCAGCGGCTCCGAGATATAGACGACATCCGCGCCGCTATCGGCTTCTGGCGCTTTCTCACTTTCTTCGGACACCGACAACACCGATCCCGTCACCTCGTTCGGGCGATAGGTCGTGCAGCCTTTGCAACCGCTGTCCCAGGCTTCCATATACACGTCCTTGAACGCCTCGAAGCTGATATCCGCCGGACAGTTGATGGTCTTGGAAATCGAACTGTCGATCCATTTCTGCGCGGCGGCCTGCATTTTGACATGGGCCAAAGGCTCAAGCGTCTGGGCGTTCACGAAGTAATCGGGCAGGTCCTTATCACCGAACTTGTCGCGCCACATCTGCACGGCATAATCGACGACCTCTTCTTCCGTCCGCGAGCCGTCTTTTTGCAGCACCTTGCGGGTATAGGCATAGGCAAAGACCGGCTCTATCCCCGACGATACGTTGCCAGCATAAAGGCTGATCGTGCCAGTGGGCGCAATCGAGGTCAGCAGCGCATTGCGGATGCCGTGTTCGCGGATGGCCGCGCGCACGTCATCATCCATATGCGTCAGCGATCCCGAGGCCAGATACTTCTCGGCGTCAAACAGCGGGAACGGCCCCTTTTCTTTCGCCAGTTCCACCGACGCCAGATAGGACGCGCGCGCGATCTGCTTCATCCACGCTTCGGTTTGCGCGGCGGCTTCGTCCGAGCCATAGCGCAGACCCATCATCAGAAGCGCATCGGCAAGCCCGGTCACCCCGAGGCCAATACGGCGCTTGGCCTGTGCTTCCTGTCGCTGCGCTTCCAGCGGGAAGCGGCTGGCGTCGACCACATTGTCCATCATGCGCACGGCGGTGGCGACCAGTTCGGTCAGGGCGTCGCCATCCAGATGGGCGGTATCCTCGAACGGGTCCGCGACCAGACGCGCAAGGTTGATCGACCCCAAAAGGCAGGCGCCATAGGGCGGCAAGGGCTGTTCACCGCACGGATTGGTCGCGGCAATCGTTTCGCAATAGGCCAGATTGTTCATCTGGTTGATCCGGTCGATGAAGATCACACCCGGTTCGGCATAATCATAGGTCGCCTTCATGATCTTGTTCCACAGATCGCGCGCTTCGACCGTATGATAAACCGTATCCTCGAACTTCAGGTCCCAACTCGCGTCATCCTTCACGGCCTGCATGAAATCATCGGTCACAAGAACCGACATGTTGAACATGCGCAGGCGGGCGGCGTCGGATTTCGCCGAGATGAAATCCTCTATGTCGGGGTGGTCACACCGCATGGTCGCCATCATTGCGCCACGGCGCGACCCGGCGGACATGATCGTGCGGCACATCGCGTCCCACACATCCATGAAGCTGAGCGGGCCAGAAGCATCCGCCGCCACGCCCTTTACGTCCGCCCCGCGCGGCCGGATGGTCGAGAAGTCATAGCCGATCCCGCCGCCCTGCTGCATGGTCAGCGCGGCTTCCTTAAGCATGTCGAAGATACCGGCCATGCTGTCCGGGATCGTGCCCATGACAAAGCAGTTGAACAGCGTCACCGACCGCCCGGTGCCCGCGCCTGCGGTGATCCGTCCCGCGGGCAGGAACTTGAAATCTTCCAATGCGCCATAAAACGCCTCTTCCTGCGCGGGCTCAACCTCGGACAAGGCGCGGGCGATGCGGCGCCATGTGTCTTCGACCGTCTTGTCCTCGGCTGTCCCGTCGGCATGTTTCAACCGGTATTTCATATCCCAGATTTGTTCGGCGATGGGGGCAGCAAAACGGCTCATGCGGACGATTCCTGTGCGGGTTGGAAGGTTTTCCAGAATAGGGCGGCAGAGGGGGGAAGGTCAATTGCCAACCGGGCAGATTTTACCTAAACTGACCCCTCAGCAACACCATATCTGGGGCCTCACTTTGGCGGACACCATAAATCTTGTGAAACTTTGCGTTGGAACCGAGCGTGTCGAGGATCTTGAGACCTGGCAGGCCACCCGCATGGCGCAGGCGGGTCGGGCCAATCCACTTCATGTGACCCGTATGTGGCCCAAGCGCGAGGCCGAGCTTCTGTCGGGCGGGTCGCTTTACTGGGTGTTCAAGGGGTTTGTCCTTGCGCGACAACGCATTGTCCGGCTGGACGAGGTTATCGGTGACGACGGGATACGCCGTTGCGGGATCGTTCTTGACCCGCAGGTCGTCCGCACCGAAAGCCAGCCGCGACGCGCCTTTCAGGGCTGGCGCTATCTGCCCCCCGCGGACGCCCCGCGTGACTTGTCCACTGACAGCGCCCAAGGGAACGACTCGCGCCTGCCCAGCGATCTGGCGGCGGCATTGGCCGATATCGGTATCCGGTGATCGCAGCCACATCCCGATGGTGTCACAAAACGGAATCTTTTCCGCGCCACACTCCTCTCCGTGATCGATTCCCGGTTTGGCCGGTTGCCCGCCCGGCCAGATCAGATCGCAGTTTGCGTGTGCCCGTCTCGTCTTTTCGCATACGCACGCCCCCGGCAGCGATCCCCAGTTGCCGGGGGTGTTCTTTCTGCCCGTTGTGAACCCAATGGGTCTGGACACCTGACCTTTGCCTGATAATCTCGCGCCCACGTTTCCCGCGTCGCAAGGAGGCTTCAATGGCAACCGGCACCAATATCCGCACCTATTTCAACGGCACCTGGCACAAGGGCGACGTTGCCGTGATGAACGCGGCGGATCACGGGTCCTGGCTGGGCACCACTGTGTTCGATGGCGCCCGGTTTTTCGAAGGTATCCACCCGGACCTGGAACCGCATTGCGCCCGTGTGAACCGATCTGCCGAGGCCCTGATGATCACCCCCACGATCAGCACCGCCGACATGGTCGAGGTCGTGAAAGAAGGGCTTGCCAGCTATCCCAAGGACACAGCCGTCTATATTCGCCCGATGTACTGGGCGCTGGAAGGGGGCGATCTGGGGATCGTGCCAAAGCCGGGCGCGACCGGCTTCGCGATCTCGTTGGAAGAAATCCCGATGGCGCCGCAAACCGCCTCGACCACCCTGACCACCACCCGCTTTCGCCGTCCGGTGATGGAAGATGCCGTGGTCAACGCCAAAGCCGGATGCCTTTATCCGAACAATGCCCGGATGCTGGCCGAAGCGCGGGCCAAGGGGTTTGGCAACGCGCTGGTCGCCGACGCGCTTGGCAACGTGGCCGAGACCTCGTCCGCCAACGTCTTCATGGTCCGCGATGGCGAGGTGTTCACCCCCATTGCCAATGGCTGTTTCCTGGCCGGGATCACCCGCGCCCGTCATATCGCCAACATGAAGGCCGACGGGATCACCGTGCATGAAACGGTGCTGACATTCGATGACTTCCGCAAGGCGGACGAGGTGTTCCTGTCCGGCAACATGATGAAAGTCACCCCGGTCAGCGAGTTTGACGGCACGATGTATAACTCCGGCCCGATGACACGCCGGGTGCGCGAGCTTTACTGGGACTGGGCACATTCCAATGACTGAGCCGCGCCGCACGGGTCTGACACTTTGCGTCGGAACCGTTGGGGCGGCCCTGGCCTGGGCGGTCAATATGCCCATGGGGTTCCTGCTTGGCCCAGCGCTGATGGTCGCTTTCGCCAGCTTGCGGGGGATGAAGACCGACATCGCACCACCGTTGCGTAACGTGATCTTCGTGCTGGTCGGGATCACCGTCGGGTCGATGGTCACGCCCACCAGCATCGACGCGATGCTGCGCTGGCCCATCGCCTTTACCATGCTGGCTGTCCTGACCATCGCCACACCCTATATCGGACGCTGGGTGCTGACCCGCACCATGGGGTTCGGTCGTGACGAGGCGTTCCTGTCCGCCGCCCCCGGCCATCTGAGCCTTGTCGTTTCGCTGTCCGACAGCCTGGGTATTCCGATTGCCCGCCCGGCCATCCTGGCGTCATTCCGCGTACTGACGCTCAGCCTGTTCGTCCCCATCGCGGCGCGCTTCTCGGGCATAGAACTTGGACCCGGCTTGCCGGTGGGGCGCGCGACTGCGCCGTGGTTGATGATCGGGGCGGAACTGCTGGTGGCACTGGCGCTTACCCCGCTTCTGATCCGGCTGCGCCTGCCTGCGCCCCTGTTGCTGGCAGCGATGATCGCGGCAGCCGGGTTTCACCTGACCGGAACCGTGGACGGCAGCCTGCCCCCCTGGATCAGTCAGGTCGTTCTGGTGGTGATGGGATGCCTGATCGGCACGCGGTTCTCGGGGGTAACTTTGCGTGACCTTCGACACAACATGGCCGCCACCTTCGTGGTCGTCTTGCTGACAGCATCGCTGGCCGCCGCGGTGGCGATCCCGACGGCACTCCTGTCAGGCTTGCCGATGCTGGATATGCTTGTCGGCTTTGCCCCCGGCGGGTTGGAAACCATGATTATCGTGGGGGTGGCCATGGGCGCCGATCCCAGTTTCATCGCGGCAACACATGTTGGACGGCTGGTTCTGCTGGCGATCCTGATCACCGCTTATGCCTCTCGCATTGCGCGCAGCGCGGTGCGTTGAAAACCGTGGACAGCACATCACCCCTCATGCAGACTGGCGACGTTTTTGAAGAGGTCTGACATGCGCAAGTTCCTTGTGATCCTTGATGATAGCCGCGAATGCCTGAACGCAATGCGGTTTGCCGCCATGCGCGCGGCCAAGACCGGTGGCGGCGTGCAAGTGCTTTCGGTCATCGCCCCGGACGAGTTCAATCACTGGATCGGCGTCGGCAACATCATGCGCGAGGAAGCGCGCGAACGCATCACCGTGCACTTCGAAGTGTTTGCCAAATGGATGCGCGACCGTCAGGGCGTGGACCCCGAACTGGTGATCCGTGAAGGCGAAGCGGTGCCCGAGATCATGGCCCAGATCAACGAAAACCCGGATATCGGGGTGCTGGTGCTGGGGGCCGGGTCGGAAAAGAACGGCCCCGGCCCGATTATCAGCCAGATGATGCGGGCTTCGGCCACGCTTCCGGTGCCGATGACCATCGTCCCCGGCGAAATGTCCAAGGACCGGCTGGAAGAGATCACCTGACGCGCACCCGCCTTGACTCTGACCGGCGCGAGGCCCATATCAATTCTGACAAAAAAGGTGCGCCAACATGTTCATCCAGACCGAATCCACACCGAACCCCGCCACGTTGAAATTCCTGCCCGGACAGGCCGTTCTGGGCACGGGAACGGCTGACTTTCCCACGGCGGACACGGCGGGAAGCTCGCCCCTCGCTGAACGCATCTTCAAGGTGCAGGGCGTGGCCGGCGTGTTTTTCGGAGCCGATTTCGTCACCGTCACCAAGGCGGAAGGCGTCGAATGGGATCACATCAAGCCAGCCATCCTTGGCGCGATCATGGAGCATTTCCAGTCCGGTCAACCCGTCATGGCGGGCGAAGCCAGCGCTCCGGCCGGTCATGCCGACCACGATGGCGAGGACAGCGAAATCGTGGAGCAGATCAAGGAACTGCTGGACACCCGCGTGCGCCCCGCCGTGGCGCAGGACGGGGGCGACATCACGTTCCACGGGTTTGATCGCGGCATTGTGTATCTGCACATGCAGGGCGCCTGCGCAGGGTGCCCGTCTTCGACCCTGACGTTGAAGATGGGGATCGAGAACCTGCTGAAGCACTATATCCCAGAGGTGGTCGAGGTGCGCCCCGTTGCCGCATGACCCACTGATCCTGGCGTTTGACACATCGGCCGCGCATTGCGCGGCCGCTTTGCTGTCGGGTGACCAGATTATTGCCTCGTGTTTCGAAGACATGGCGCGCGGTCAGGCTGAGCGCCTGATGCCCCTGCTGGAAGAGGTGCTGGCCGAAGCGCAGGTGTCCTGGGTCGATCTTTCGGCAATCGGGGTCGGGATCGGACCGGGCAATTTCACGGGCATTCGGATCTCGGTCGCGGCCGCACGTGGGCTGGCATTGTCGCTGGGGGTGCCCGCCATCGGTGTCTCGTCACTTGAGGCACAGGCCATCGACGCCGCGCGCCCGATCTGGACGTTGATTGATGCGCGGCGCGACCACTTTTACGCCCAGTATCTGCGGCGTGACGGCAACGACGAGGCCCCGACCCTGATTTCGGCCCACGAAGTTGCCAGGCTGACCGGCGCCCGGATCGGGCCTGACGTGGCGGGCGATCCGGCCCCCGCCATCGCGCGGATTGCCGCACGGCGCCTTGCGGATGCCGGGCACACACCGATCCCGCGCCCTGCCCCCTTGTATATCCGCACCGCGGACGCCGCCCCGCCCCGCGATCCGGCCCCCCTGATCCTTCCCTGAGCCTGCCGGGATGACCGACCCCCGCCCGACCAGGTTTGCAGAACTTCATGCGGCTGCATTTACCGAAAGCCGCCCTTGGGGCGTTGGGGAACTGCAATCCCTGCTGGCGTCACCGCATGTTTTCGCGCCCTTCACCGAACACGGCTTTGCGATCGGACGGGCGATCCTGGACGAAGCCGAGCTTTTGACCATCGCCGTTCACCCCGACCAACAAGGCAAAGGTGTCGGGCGCCAGCTTCTGGCCATGTTCGAGGCGGAAGCCCTGTCGCGCGGGGCAACCCATGCGTTTCTTGAAGTCGCGCAGGACAATGAAACCGCGCTTGCCTTGTATCTGTCAGACGGCTGGGCCGAATCTGGCCGCAGGGCGGGCTATTATGCACGCCAGAAGGGGGATGCGGTCGATGCGATCTTGCTTCGCAAGCAACTTACTTTGCGTGAACCTTCTGAAAAATAGGCGTTTTCGGGCTGGGCGGCGAAACTTAGTGTTGACCACGCCCTTGCCCTTTGCCCAAAATCCCGGATGATCCTATTCAGCGATCTGCTCGCAGACTTTGGGAATCGGCTGGCATTCTGCTGACCGTCCCCAACAACAACAACCGGGAGTATCCACATGACCCTGATGAAGACATTTCTTGGCGCCGCTGCGTCGATGGCCCTGACCGCCGGTGCGGCAACGGCTGACCCCGCAATCATCTTTGACCTTGGCGGCAAGTTCGACAAATCCTTCAACGAAGCCGGCTTCAATGGCGCCGAGAAATGGGCCCAGGAAACCGGCGGCAGCTATCTTGAGATCGAGCTTCAGTCCGAAGCCCAGCGCGAACAGGCGCTGCGCCGCTTTGCCGAAACCGGCGCCAACCCGGTGATCACCCTGGGCTTTGCCATGTCCGCGTCCCTGTCCGAGGTTGCACCGGACTTCCCGGAAACCACGTTCGTCACCAATGACGGCTGGTCGGATGCACCCAACGTGTTGAACGTGGCGTTCGCCGAGCATGAAGGCTCGTATCTGGCCGGCATCATGGCGGCCATGGCCTCAAAATCCGGCACGGTCGGTTTTGTCGGCGGGATGGACATTCCGCTGATCCGCAAGTTTGGCTGCGGTTATGCGCAAGGTGTTCTGGCAACCAACCCGGATGCCAAGATCATCTCCAACATGACCGGCACCACGCCGACCGCCTGGAACGACCCGGTGAAGGGCGGGGAACTGACGAAAGCGCAGATCAGCCAGGGCGCTGACGTGATCTATGCCGCTGCCGGCGGCACCGGCCTTGGCGTGTTGCAGACCGCGGCGGACGAGGGCGTGCTGTCCATCGGTGTGGACAGCAACCAGAACTATCTGCACCCCGGCAAGGTGCTGACCTCGATGGTCAAGCGGGTCGATGTGTCAGTCTATGACGCGATGATCGAAGGCGAAGACCTGAAACCGGGCGTGCGCGTCATGGACCTGGCCCATGACGGTGTCGGCCTTGCCATGGACGAGCATAATGCCCCGCTGGTCACGGACGAGATGAAAGCCGCCGTGGACGAGGCCAAGGCCAAGATCATCTCGGGCGAGATTGCCGTCCACGACTATCAGTCGGATGACAGCTGCCCTGTCATGAACTTCTGAGCCGGTGATGACGGGCGCGAACAAAGGGGGGCAACAGGCAACTGTTGCCCCCGCCATCGAACTTCGCGGCATCTCGAAAGCCTTCGGGCCGGTGCAGGCGAACAAGGACATCTCGATTTCCGTGCAGCCGGGCACGATCCACGGAATCATCGGCGAAAACGGCGCGGGCAAATCCACGCTGATGTCCATCCTTTATGGGTTCTACAAGGCCGATGAAGGGCAGATCTTTATTCACGGCAAGGAAACCCAGATCCCCGACAGCCAGGCCGCGATTGCCGCCGGGATCGGGATGGTGTTCCAGCACTTCAAACTGGTTGAAAATTTCTCGGTCCTGGAAAATGTGATCCTTGGGGTCGAAGATGGCGCGATGCTGCAACCATCGCTGGCCAAGGCGCGCAAGTCACTGAAATCGCTTGCAGAAGAATATGAACTCCACGTTGACCCTGACGCCTTGATTGATGACCTTGGCGTCGGTGTGCAGCAGCGGGTCGAGATTCTGAAGGCGCTGTATCGCGAAGCGGACATCCTGATCCTGGACGAACCGACGGGCGTCTTGACCCCCGCCGAAGCCGACCACCTGTTTCGCATCCTGAACGGGCTGCGGGAACAGGGCAAGACGATCATCCTGATCACCCACAAGCTGCGCGAGATCATGGAAATCACCGACACCGTTTCCGTCATGCGGCGCGGCGAGATGACCGCGACGGTCAAGACCAAGGACACCAACCCCGAGCAACTGGCCGAACTGATGGTCGGGCGCAAGGTTCTGCTGCGGGTCGACAAGGCGCCTGCAAATCCCGGCGCGAAAGTGCTGGAGGTCGAAAACCTGCGCATGGTGGACGATCACGGGGTGGAACGCCTGAAAGGTATCTCGCTGAACGTGCGGGCGGGCGAAATCCTTGGCATCGCCGGGGTGTCCGGCAACGGGCAATCGCAATTGCTTGAGGTTCTGGGCGGATATGCCACCGCCACCGGCGAAATCCGCATCAACGGCCAGCCGATTGACCTGACCGGGAAGCATTCGGACGGTCGGTCCCGCCGTGCCCGAGGCATCGCGCATGTGCCGGAAGACCGGCAGGAACATGGCCTGATCATGGATTTCCCGGCATGGCAGAATATCGTCTTCGGCTATCACCACGCGCCCGAGTATCAGAAAAGCAAGCTTCTGATGGACAACGCGAAAATCCTTGAAGTCGCGCAGGACAAGATGGATCGGTTCGATGTGCGGCCACCAAATCCGCAACTGGAAGCCAAAAGCTTCTCGGGTGGCAACCAGCAGAAAATCGTCGTCGCGCGCGAGATCGAGCGCAACCCGGATCTGCTTCTGGTCGGCCAGCCGACGCGCGGTGTCGACATCGGCGCCATCGAGTTCATTCACAAGCAGATCATTGCCTTGCGCGACCAGGGCAAAGCCGTGCTTCTGGTTTCGGTCGAACTGGACGAGATCATGTCCCTGAGCGACCGGATTGCCGTCATGTTCGACGGGCATATCATGGGCGAACGCCTGCCTGACCAGACCGACGAACGCGAGCTTGGCCTGATGATGGCCGGGGTCACGCAGGAAGGGGATGCAGCCTGATGCAGAAAATGCCCAGATGGGCCGACGTGGCCCTGATCCCGCTTTTGAACCTTCTGATCGCCTTCGTGCTGTCCGGCCTGGTCATCCTGGCCATCGGCGAGAACCCGATCAAAGCCCTGCAAACCATGATCACCGGTGCGCTGGGGTCGACTTATGGCTGGGGCTATACGCTTTACTATGCCACCAATTTCATCTTCACCGGGCTTGCGGTATCGATTGCCTTCAAGGCCGCGATGTTCAATATCGGCGGCGAAGGGCAGGCGATGATCGGCGGGCTGGGCGTGGCGATCGTCTGCCTTTACATCCCCTTCCCGCACTGGACCGTCGCGCTTCTGTTTGCCATGGCCGGCGGGGCGGTGTTCGGCGCGGCCTGGGCACTGATCCCCGCATATCTACAGGCGCGGCGCGGCAGTCATGTGGTGATCACGACGATCATGTTCAACTTCATCGCGGCATCGCTTCTGAACTATGTGCTGGTGAACGTGCTGCGGCCGAAGGGCGAAATGAACCCGCAAACCGCGAACTTCCCCGAGTCCACACATCTGCCCACGCTGCACGATGTGCTTGCCCCGATCGGGATCGAATTCTCAAGGTCCGCGCCGGTAAATGTCTCGTTGTTCATTGCGCTGGCGGCCTGTGTCATCGTCTATCTTCTGATGTGGCGATCGCGGCTGGGATACGAGATCCGCGCCTTCGGCCTGTCGCCCGAGGCATCGGTCTATGCCGGTATTTCGCCGTTCAAGATCATCATGGTCGCCATGCTGCTGTCCGGCGGCTTGTCGGGCATGATGTCGATCAACAACACCATGGGCGAGGCCGAACGGCTTGTCCTGAACTCGGTCGAAGGGGCGGGCTTCATCGGCATCGCCGTGGCCCTGATGGGCCGCAACCACCCGTTCGGCGTGTTGCTGGCGGCCCTGCTGTTCGGGTTCCTGTATCAGGGTGGCAGCGAGTTATCGCTTTGGACGAAAATCCCGCGCGAGCTTGTCACCGTGATCCAGGCGCTGGTGATCCTGTTCACCGGGGCGCTGGACAACATGGTTCGGGGGCCGGTTGAACGCGCCTTCATCCGGGCCGCGAAACGGGGGGCGAACTGATGGATTTCATGACGATCATCCAAATCGCCGACAGCGCCCTGCGCCTTGCCACGCCCCTTTTGCTGGCCTGTCTTGCCGGGCTGTTCTCGGAACGGGCGGGCATTTTCGACATCGGGCTTGAGGGCAAGATCCTCGCCTCGGCCTTTTTCTCGGCAGCGGTCGCGGCCGCCACCGGATCGGTCTGGCTGGGGCTTCTGGCCGGTGTCGCCTCGTCCATCGCGTTTTCGGCGGTGCATGGCCTTGCCTCGATCACCTTTCAGGGCAACCAGCTGATTTCGGGTGTGGCGCTGAACTTCTTTGCCTCGGGCATCACCATCCTGATCGGCACGGCGTGGTTCGGGCTTGGCGGGCGCACGCCCAGCCTGTCGGGCGGGCAACGCTTTTCGCCGGTCGACCTGCCCTTCGCCAATGCGGTCGCGGATGTGCCGATCCTGGGACCGATCTATTCCGACCTGTTGTCAGGCCACACGATCCTTGTCTATGTCGCGCTTCTGATGGTGCCGCTGTCGTGGTTCGTCTTGTATCGCACCCGCTTCGGCCTGCGCCTGCGCGCGGTGGGGGAAAACCCCGCAGCGGTCGATACGGCAGGGGTATCCGTGATCCGGTTGCGCTATGCCGCGATGGTCATCGCTGGTGTCCTGTGCGGACTGGCGGGCGTCTATCTGGCAACCGGGCTGGCCGCGGGTTTCGTCAAGGAAATGAGCGCGGGGCGCGGCTATATCGCGCTGGCAGCCCTGATCTTTGCGCGCTGGCGACCCTGGCACGCGCTTTATGCCACGCTTCTGTTCGGCCTCTTGGAAGCCATTGCCAACCGGTATCAGAACATCGACCTGGGCACGTTCGTCATCCCGGTGCAGTTCATGCAGGCCCTGCCCTATATCCTGACCGTGATCATTCTGGCCGGGTTCGGCGGCACCGCTGTCGCACCGAAAGCCGGGGGGCAACCCTATGTCAAAGAGCGCTGAGGACCTTGCCAGACAGGTGCGCGACCTTGCCGGGCCCGAGCCGGTCGAGGTCGGGCTCGTCCTTGGATCCGGTCTGGGGCATCTGGCCGACACGGTCGAAGGGGTCGCCATCCCCTATGATCAGCTCGACGGTTTCCCGCAGGCGCATGTGTCAGGACATAACCCGAATCTGGTGATCGGTCAGCTGGAGGGCACGCGGGTCGCCGTGTTCGGTGGCCGGTCGCATTACTATGAGAACGGAAAAGCCGACGCGATGCGTCTGCCGCTGGAGCTGCTGAAAGCCCTCGGGGCTGATCGCCTGATCCTGACCAACGCGGCCGGGTCGATGCGGCTGGACATTCCGCCGGGCGAGTTGATGCTGATCTCGGACCACATCAACTTCTCGGGCCGGAACCCTTTGATCGGAGAGGCGTCGGACGCGCGGTTCGTGCCCATGGGCGGCGCTTATGACGCCCAGATGCAGGACATGTTTGCCAGGATCGCAACCGATCTGGGGATCACCCTGACACGCGGTGTCTATGCCTGGTATTCAGGTCCCTCGTTCGAAACGCCTGCCGAAATCCGGGCCATTCGCACGCTCGGGGCGGATGCCGTTGGCATGTCAACCGTGCCCGAGGTGATTCTCGCACGGTTCCTTGGATTGCGGGTGGCCGCCTTTTCGACCATCACCAACATGGCGCAAGGCCTGTCGGACGAGGCGATCAGCCATGAACACACCAAGGCCATGGCACCACTTGGCGCCGAAAAGCTGGAAAAACTGGTTCGTCGTTACTTAACGCGTGACTAACCCCCGCTTGATGGGCCAATAAGGAAGCAATCCGCCAACAGACAGACAACCCAGAGTTTTTTCCGATGCAGATCTACCTGCCGATTGCCGAAGTTTCCGTAAACGCGTTTCTGCTACTCGGGCTTGGGGGGATTGTGGGTATCCTGTCGGGAATGTTCGGCGTGGGCGGCGGCTTTCTGATGACGCCCCTTCTGTTCTTTATCGGTATCCCACCCGCCGTCGCGGTGGCCACCGAGGCCAACCAGATCGTCGCAAGCTCGTTTTCCGGGGTTCTGGCGCATTTGAAACGCAAGACCGTGGACCTTCGAATGGGGGTGGTGCTGCTGATCGGGGGGCTGATCGGCGCGGCCTTGGGCGTGCAGTTGTTCAACGCGCTGAAATCCATCGGGCAGGTCGATTTACTGGTCAAGCTGTCTTATGTGGTCTTTCTTGGCATCATCGGATCGCTGATGTTCGTGGAAAGCCTGCGCGCCCTGATGAAGACGCGGGGGGGGACAACGGTTCCTACGCGCCGCAAGCATACCTGGGTGCATAACCTGCCATTCAAGATCAAGTTCCGCACATCCGGGCTTTATATCTCGGTCATTCCGCCGATCCTGGTGGGGATCCTGGTCGGTGTGCTGGCGGCAATCATGGGCGTCGGGGGTGGCTTTGTCATGGTGCCCGCAATGATCTATCTACTGGGTATGCCGACAAAGGTCGTTGTCGGAACGTCGCTGTTCCAGATCATCTTCGTGACCGCCTTCACGACGCTGCTGCACGCCACAACCAACTACACGGTGGATATGGGATTGGCCGTGCTCTTGCTGATTGGGGGCGTTGTCGGGGCGCAGATCGGCGCCCGGATCGGCGTCAAGCTGAAGGCCGAACAGCTGCGCGTGCTGCTGGCGCTGATGGTGCTGGTGGTCTGCGGCAAACTTGGACTGGACCTTTTGATCCAACCCGCCGAGCTTTATGAAATCGGCCAGGCAGGGGGGCACTGATGTTCAGGCTTCTTGCCATCCTGTCCCTGATCGTGCTGACCGTCCTGCCCGCGCGCGCAGAAAAGGTCGTCGCGGGACTAAGCCAGAACCGCGTGTCGATCACCGCAACCTTCGTCGGTTCGGAAATCCTGATCTTCGGCGCCGTCAAGCGCGACGCCCCCCCACCTTCGGACCGCCCGCTTCAGGTTATCGTCGTGGTCGAAGGTCCCGCGCATCCGGTGACGGTGCGAAAGAAAGACAAACGCTTCGGGATCTGGGTCAATACCGATTCAATCGAGCTTGCCGCCGCGCCCAGTTTCTATGCGGTCGCCACGTCCGCCCCCCTGCCCGAGACCGTTTCGATCCTTGATGATTTGCAGCATCTGATCTCGGTCGACCGGTCGATCCGCATCAGCGACAGCCCGTTCACCAACGAAGACCCGCGCGACTTCGTCCGTGCGCTGATCCGCATCCGCGAGAAATCCGACCTTTATAAGCTGATGGAAAACAGCGTGGAGTTGCAGGAAGAAACGCTGTTTGACACCCGGATCGCCCTGCCCGCCAATCTGACTGAAGGCGAATATCGCACGCGCATCTATCTGACGCGCGATGGCAGCGTTACCTCGCAATACGAAACGGTGATCGACGTTCAGAAGGTCGGGCTGGAACGCTGGATTTTCAACCTCGCGCATGAACAACCCCTGATCTATGGCCTCCTGTCGCTGGTCATCGCCATCGCTGCGGGTTGGGGGGCATCTGCCCTGTTTCGCGTGATCCTGCGCACCTGACCCCGTGTTGGTCCGGGGTTGATCAGGCCGCGCCTTCGTCTTGCGATGCCAGGACCAGCTCGGCCGGTTTCGCGGGCAAATCCTGCGTCGACAGCGCGGCATCGGGCCTGGCCATGGCATAGCGCTTGACCCAATGCAGGCGCGTTTCCGCGCGGGTAATCGCCACATAGGCCAGACGTTTCCACAGGGGCAGTCCCGCCTCGGTGCGCCCGGTCCGCGATGCGGCCCAGATATCGGGCGCAAAGACCTGCACTTCGGGCCATTGCGACCCCTGCGCCTTGTGGATCGTCACCGCCGCCCCATGCAGGAAGGCCGCGCCCATATTGGCCGCGTAGGGAATGAACGGCTCTTCCTCATCCGGCATTTCGATCTTGATGATCGACGCCGCCGACAATTGCGGATCCTCGGCGCCCAACACATGCAGACGCGAAAACCCCGGGCGTTTGCCCGGCCCGAGATAGACACACTGAGCGCCCTTGATCAGCCCACGCGCTTCCAGATCAATCCGTTTCTTGCGGTGCTTCAGTGGCAGCTCAATTCCATCACAGATCAGCGGCTCACCGGGCATCAGCTCATGCTCCGGCGCCCCGAATGCGCCCCGGAACGCGGTGATCAGGCGAACCCGCGTCACGTTGCGCCAGACCAGAACCGGCGAGCGCGCCATCAGATCGGCATTGACGCGCGGCGCCACCACCACGCGATCATCCTTGCGCGCGGCGTCTTCGATCATCCGTTCGAACGTCGCGAAATCAAGCGTGTCGTCCGACAAGGCGTGGGCCAGGTCCAGAATGGGATTATCCTGCTCCTGACGATGGATGCGATGCAGCACCATTTTTCGGCTGTCGCCCAGCCGATCGAATACCATTTCGCCGGACTGGCCGACCGGGGCCAATTGTGCCGGGTCGCCAAACAAAATCAGCGTCGGAAAGATCTCTCGCAGGTCATTGAACTGCTTTTCATCCAGCATCGAGCTTTCGTCGACAAAACCGATATCCAGCGGATCGTCGCGCCGTTTCCAGCCAGTGATGAAATCGGACCCGCGCAATCCGGCAGCCGCAAGGGCACCGGGTATGGATTTCTGCGCCTGATAAAAAGCAAAAGCCCGATCAAGCGCCGCGTCTGTCAGACCTTCGATCACGGGCCGTTCGCCGTTTCCGGCCAACCATTCGGCAATCTTTTCGTATTCCGGGTCATAGACGGGGGTATAGAGGATACGGTGGATGGTGGTCGCCGGAACGCCGCGGTTGCGCAGCACGCTTGCCGCCTTGTTGGTCGGCGCAAGGATGGCCAGCGTCCTGCGATCCTTGCGGCGCTTGCCTTCCCAATCGCCCGAGACAAGCTCGACCCCGGCGTCTTCCAATGCGCGATAAAGCTGTGCCAGAAGCATGGTCTTGCCAGACCCCGCCTTGCCGATGACAGCCATCACCTGTGTCTTGCCGTCCGAAAGCGGCGTCAGCAGCGCGTCGTCCAAATCGACACCCGCACCGCGCAGCATCTCGGCCACGCGGTCATGGGCGTCCGCTTGGTCATCCGAATATGTCAGGTGCGCGCCAGTGGTCATGGCGCGACCCTAACCTGCGGTCTGATGCAGCACCAGCACCTATGGCGCACATCAGTCTGTTTATAACTTATGCACTTGCGGGAACGGCGTCCGGCGTCACCACACGCTGACCAAGACCCAGCGAATACCGCAACCAGTTCTTGCTGGTTTCACGATCCACGCCGACACGGGCAAGCGTCGGGGCGAACGCCTCTTCGTGCATCGACCACAGGCCGACACCGATACGCTCTTTCCCTTCACCGGCCGTTCCGATGACTTCGGGTTCCAGCCCCATCAGGCGATAGATCCGTTCCATTCTCGGATCGAACACGCCGACATAGTGGCGCAGTTTGAAGGCGTCCATCAACTCGCCCGCACCAAGCGCCAAGGCCGCCGATGCCCGGCGATCCGCACCGGGTGCAAGACAGAACCGGGTGCATTCCCAGATCAGGGGACTTTCGATATGCACACCATCGGTCAGGTGATCGAAGTGATCATTCACCATGGTTTGCCCGACCGTGGGTAGAAACCGCATGGATCCACCATGGCGGCCATCTGCCTGTTCCCAGATCACATAGAGCGGATTCATCGCGTCGTATTCATCGCGCTCGTGGCCTGCATCGTCCACATGGACATCCCAACCCAACCGACGAGAAAACTGTTCAGCACGATCGCGGAACATGGTGTCTGCAAGCAGGGGAAAGTTGTTCAAATCATTACCATAGAGATAGCGCAGCATCGGTTTGGCTCCTTTGTCCGATAAGTTAGCCAAATGATGGTCGCCTCATGGTTAAAATAAGGCAAATGTCTTAAGCGTTTTAGATGTA